>DATAVE010000174.1:0-53954 GCA_036267875.1 Mycobacteriales bacterium | reverse complement strand
GCTGCGCCGATCGCTGACCTGGGACCAGGGCAAGGAGCTGGCCAGACACGCCGAGATCACCTTCGAAGCCGACCTCCCGATCTACTTCTGCGACCCCGCCAGCCCCTGGCAACGCGGCTCGAATGAGAACACCAACGGGCTACTACGCCAGTACTTCCCCAAAGGCACCGACCTGTCCGGCTACCACCCCGACTACCTCGACTTCGTCGCGAACCAGCTCAACGACCGGCCCCGCGAAACCCTCGGCTGGGACACCCCCAACGAGCGAATGCGAGCGCTACTGTTCCCCGACGAAAACGAGACTGTTGCGACGACCGGCTGAATCCGCCCGCCGTTTTGGGCTACCTACGTTGGGCTCGGCGGGGGTTAGAGGAGCTGGAAGGCCTGTACGCCGGACAGCGGTGAGAGGGGTGACTGGCCGATCAGACGTTCCACTGTCGGTGGGACCGCGAGGTTGAGGGCCTTGTACTCGAGGTCGGTCTCGTTGGTGCCGGTGCCGAGGTAGACCGACGAGCCGCTGACGACTGCAGTCGAGGACGGCGGCCCGACGATGGGTCCGACCCACAGCGGAAGTCCCGTCTTCAGGTCGACGGCGACCACCGAGCTCGCCACCGTCAGCGGCAGGAAGGCGATGTCGTTCACGACCGAAGCTGACCCGTACGTCGGAACGACCAGCCGATCGCTCCACAGCACCTTGCCGGTGTTGGCGTCGAAGCTGTGAATGTCCTCGAGCGACCCGAGCAGGTTGCCGCCGTTCTTCGTGAGCGGGATGGGAATCGCGCTGCCACCGACGATCTGCGTCGCCTCGCCGTTGGCGTTCGACGCGACGGCGAGTGAGCCGATGAACCCGCCGACCGCGAAGTCCTCGGACAGGTTGCCGGGCGAGCCGTCCTCGGTCTGCCAGATGCTCGCCCCGGTCTTGGCGTGCATCGCGTAGTAGACGGAGCCCTTCGAGCCGTCTCCGGCGACGAGTTGGTCCTTGTCGTTGCGGTAGAGGTTGACCGAGGCGCCGAAGTCGTCGTCTAGGTACGCCGCCTTGATATCGGCGTCCTTCGAGCCGTGGTGCTCCGACGGCGAGTAGCGCCAGAGAAACTTGCCGGTGTCGGCGTTGACCGCCATCAGCGACTCGGCCCAGTTCTGGTGGTGCGCCATCGCGTTCGGCGGATGGTCACAGTTGCCGACGCCGTAGACCAGCATGTCGGCTGCGCCGTCGACGGCGGGAGATGACCAGACGTCGCCGCAGCCCTGACCCTGGCCCGAGCCGGCGGTCAGGCCGGCGCGTCCGTAGTAGGTCCGGTTGGTCTCGGCGTCGCTCTTCCAGAGCGGGTCGAAGGACCATGTGCCCTCGGGGTTCGCGTTCAGTCGCAGCGCCACGATGCCCGTCCGCCCGACGCCACTGTCGTTGTGTACGTCGAGGCCGACGTAGATCCGCTGCTGCGTGCCTTCGCCGACCTTCACGTTCGCAACCGCTGGCGAAGCCTCGATCTCGACCACTGGCGGGTTAGCCGACGACTGCTGCTCCTTGCGCAGCGTTGGCTTACGCGGGTCGAGGTCGATAGAGGCGAGCAGCTTGCCGGTGTCGGCGGCCAACGCCCACAGCGTCGATCCGCCGCCGAAGAGCACGACCTCCTGGGTCTTGCCTGTGTCGCCGATCCGGAAGGGCTCGACCGCAGCGCTGGATACGATCTGCCCGAACGCGACCGGATCGGCCAACCGAATGTCGTAGACCCACTGCTTCGCGCCCGTAGTCGCGTCGAGCGAGTAGAACTTCCCGTCCCAGTCGCCGACGTAGACGCTGTTGCCGACTACCGCGGGGGAGGCGGTCACCGAGTCCTTCGTGTGGAAGAACCACTTCGGGAGCAGGGTTGCGACGTTCTTCGACGTGATCGGCGAGCAACCGGCCGCTACCGCGAAGCTGTGATCGGGCCCGTTGCCGTACTGCCGCCAGTCCGTGCTCGCACACGATGGCGAGACGCTTGTCGAACCGCCTGTCGGTTCGGCGACGGCGGAGCCCGTCCCGACCAGTGCGAGCGTGGCCACGCACAACGCGACGCTGCGTCGTCTCATCTGCACCCCTCATGGCTTCTGCATAGAACAGAGTCCCCGACTGCACTTCGACGCGGGGATACTCATCCCTGCGGTGATCAAGTACCTCGGCTCCAAACGGACGCTCGTACCAGTGCTCGGCGCCCTCGCCTCGGCGATCGATGCTCGCACCGCGCTTGACCTGTTCACCGGAACCACGCGGGTGGCTCAGGAGCTCAAACGGCGCGGTATCGAGGTCACCGCGGTCGACATCGCGACCTACTCCGAAGTGCTGGCCCAGTGCTATATCGCGACCGACGCCAACCGGGTCGACGAGGACCAGCTCGCCGATGCGCTCGCGCGACTGTCGGCGCTGCCCGGCAGGCACGGCTACTTCACGGAGACGTTCTGTGAGTCGGCACGCTTCTTCCAGCCGAAGAACGGCATGCGGGTCGATGCGATCCGCGACGAACTGGAGACGTCGTACGCCGGAAGCCCGCTCTTCCCGATCCTGCTGACCTCACTGATGCTGGCCGCCGATCGGGTCGACTCGACCACGGGCGTCCAGATGGCCTATCTCAAGCAGTGGGCGCCGCGGGCGCATCGTGATCTCGTGCTGCAGCGGCCGGAGCTGATCGCCGGGACGGGGTGCGCCATCCGTGGTGACGCGGTGACGATCGCCGGCGAGTTGACGACTGTCGATCTGGCGTACGTCGACCCGCCGTACAACCAGCATCGGTATTTCACGAACTACCACGTCTGGGAGACCCTCGTCCGCTGGGATGCACCTGAGCACTACGGCGTCGCCTGCAAGCGGCTGGACAGTCGAGACGATGACACCAAGAGCGTCTTCAACCGACGTCGGGAGATGCCCGACGCGCTCCGCAGGGTCCTCAGCGAGCTGTCGGCGGAAGTGGTGGTCGTGTCCTACAACGACGAGGCATGGGTGGCGCCGACGGACATCGCGTACTGGCTAGCCGAGGCGGGGCATGAGGACGTCGGCATGGTCGCCTTCGACCGCAAGCGTTACGTCGGCGCGCAGATCGGCATTCACAACCCGCAGGGTCACAAGGTCGGCGAGGTGTCGCACCTTCGCAACCTCGAGTACCTGATGATCGGCGGCCCTGCCGACAAGGTCGCGGCGGCGCTTGCTACTTGTGGTGGTGGTGCTTGACGACCTTCGGCGCGCTGTAGGCGATGCCGAGACCGACGGGCATCGGGCGCTCCTCGCCGTCCGCCGGGTAGGTCCGCAGCTCCAGGCTCTTCTGCGACGGCAGTTTCGCGAGCAGCTCGGTCGAGCCGGAGCCGTCCACGTCCCAAGCCCGGTCCACCCCGAGCTGTGCCATGAGCCCCGACATCTCGTTGGCGTCGAGGCCGTGGATGTCGGTGCCGGGGTGGTCCTCGGCCTCAGCTACGACGAACTCCTTGCCGTGGTCGGCAACGCCGTACGCCGTGCGTGCAGGCGTAATCGTGTTCGCGGTGTCACAGGACAGGTTGTTGCGGGTCTGGCCGTGGTGCTTCACGACCTCCGCGCCGACGCCGTAGGCCTGGACGAACGGCTGCTTCGTGGTCTGCTGCACCTTCGCCGCGATGCCTGCCGTCGTACCCGAGGTGAGGCGGGTCAGCCACTGCGACGCCGACCCACCGTCGCCCTCGAGCTCGAAGCCGCCCTTCGGCACGTGTGCCGCGCGGCCGACGTTCGTGCCGAGAACATCGCCGACCACGGAACGGGCATCCGAGCCCCAGCTCGAAGGAACCTGGACACCGCCCCACGCCGAGCTGTACGCCTGCAGTCCGCCATCGGTCACGTCGTTGATACCGCCGATCCCGTATGACTCCTTGCCGTCGAACAGTTTGGCGTCGAGCTTCACCCGGCCGTGCTGGAGCTGGCCCTTGGCGTTGAATCCCAGGACGCGCATGAAGTGGCTGGCGATCACCAGCGGCTGGCCGTTGGCGATCAGCGGCTGGGTCGGCGCACCAGTGTTGAAGTCGAAGTAGCCCGTGTTCACCGCGGCCACCAGATGCGGGTGGCCGGCCGCCAACTTGCTCAATGGCGAGCGGTTGGCCACGTTGTGAATCAGCGGCACGAAGGACACACCCGGCTGGTCGATGTCGATGCTCAGGACGTGCATCTTCACCAGGCCGCGGCCGTTGTCGTCGGTGCGGTTGCCTTCGGTCAGGGTGATGCCTGGCGCCAGCTTGTGGGTATGCCAGGTCGTGCCCTTGACGAGCTGCTCGGCCACGGGACAACTTCGTCCCCACAGACTCGGTGCGGCGTGCGCTGCCGGGGTTGCGGCGAGGCCGGCACCCAGCGCGACTAGCGCTGTCGCGGCCGCGACATATACGGACTTGTGTCGGGGGCGGGGCTGGGCATCCACGACTTATCTATCGACGGCGACAATCCTCTGATACGCACAAAGATCAACATCGGCAGGGATTTCACTCGCTTGGCAGATGTAGGAATGCCGCATAGTCGGGCGAAGGACGACTATTCGAAGCGCGTCATTACGACGGTCGTTATCGGCCGCAAACACGCGCGTGATGCGGCATCTCCGACATTTCCGACTCCTTCGTTCACTCCCGCTGTCGTCGCCAGACGAGCAACGAAGCACCGGCAGCGACCAGCACGATTCCGATCGCGATCGCCACGTCTCGAGTGCCATGACCGGATGTCGAATCAGGCGCAGTGGCTCGCGTCGTGGGGGCGAGCGCTATCGAGCTGATCGGCCGAGGAGCACCAGTGCTCGTCGGCCGTGGGCGATGCGAGGGTGTCCGGTGTGGCGAACTCGATGCGGATTCGGATGCGGATGCCGATGCGGATGCGGATGGGGATGGGGACGCAGAGGGCCGGTTGGTTGCGACGGGGGAGTGCGTAGGCCGGTGAGTTTGTATCCCGGTGGTGGGCCTTGGGGATGTCGACGGCGCTGTATCACTGACGCTGATGTCCGCGGCCGTCGGCGGAGCGAAGGACACCGTGAAGGTCGGCGCAACCTGTCCAGTCGAGCCCGGCACCAGGACGATGCCGGCGGTCGCCTCACTTGCGGGGAAGCTGATTGTCATCTTCTTGTCTCCGGCGTCGAAGACGCCGACCGCCGGAGTCGAGGTCGTCCGGTACGCCGGACGAGCAGACCAGGGTTGCGGCCCGCCGGTCGGCCAGTCGCCAGTCGACGGGTAGCCCACAACCGAGGGGTTGTTGAGCTTGGTCAGTGCAGACACCTGAAGCGTCAGGGTGACGCGATCGGCGCCCGCGGCGAGCGGGATGCGGATCGCCGACTCTGCCTGCGCGCCAGTCGGTGCCGAGGCGATGTAGAGGCCGCCAGGCGGAACTCCCGGAACGGGGATCAGCCCGGCGATCGGCTCAGGCAGCCACCAGAAGCCCGACTGCGGTATCGCGGCAGGTGCCGCACTAGCCACGGTGCTTGCTAAGGCAGGGCCGGCGAAGGCGACGCAGACCGCAATGGTTGCGGTTGCAAAGAGTCGTCTGAGGGCGTGCACCCGGACAGTGTGGCGGACGGCAGCTGGACCACAAGGATCGCGACGTCGTCGCGGCGTGCGGTCGGGTGGATCTTGGCGACTAGCCGTTCGCAGACCTGCGCCGCCGATGCATCCCGCACGGCCGCCGTGGTGGTTTCTCGCAGCTTCGCGATGAGGTCGGTGAGCGACAGGCCGGGGACCTCGATCAGGCCATCGGTGTAGAAGACGAGAGTCGCGTCCGGCGGAAGCGAGATCGACTTCTGGCTGCGGGGCTCCGTGAGCAGCACAGGTACGCCGAGCAGGATCGACTCGGCCTCATCGATCTCGCGAGTGCCGTTGCGTGGGTCGTGGAGCAGCGGAGGCGGATGGCCGGCGTTCGCGAACACAAGCCGCCGGTTGCCATCGGCGTCCGCCGGTTCGAGGAGTCCGTAGAAGACCGTGACCAGTCGGTCGGTCTGCAGCGACTGCACCAGCTGGTCGAGCCGGTCGAGCACAGCCGCGGGCTGCTCGCCGACCAGGGCGTGTGCCCGTAGCGCTGTCTGCACTCGCGACATCAACACGGCGGCGTCGATGTCGTGACCCAACACGTCGCCGATGACGAAGCCGACGTAGCCGCCGTCGAGCTCGAACACGTCGTACCAGTCACCACCGACCTGTTGCCCCGTCGCACCCGGCAGGTATCGAGCGGCCAGCTCGAGACCGGTTACGACTGGGAGCGCCGGAAGCAGACTGCGCTGCAACCCCTCTGCGAGCCGGTGCTCGTTGCGGTAGAGATCGAGAGCACTGCGGCGTCGGCGGCTCTCGACTTCCACGACCAAGGCGAGAAGGAGGGCGAGTGCCACCCCGCCCGCGAGTGCTAGCCATTGCGCATTGGCAGCGGTGGCGCCGACCAGCGGATGCGCGGCACTGACCTGCAGCGACCAGGATGCCGCGCCCGCAGCGACCGGAACAGTCCGGACGTCCCCAGTCAGCGGTATGTCGGACGTGGTCGTCACGAGGGCTTGTGAAGCGATCGGCGTCGGCGTGCCGTAGAGCACGACGCGCAGCTCGTTGAACGGGGCGGTGTCTGCCGCACGCGGCGGCCCGAGGGTCCCGAGCGCCGCCTGCAGATAGAGGACGGTGCCGGCCGGTGCGGCAGGTGGTCCAAGAGCGAGGCCAAGCGTGCGGTCCTGACCGGCTCCCATGACCTGTGTGGGCAACACGTCGCCGACGGCGGCTGCACGGCTCAGTGTCACGGCGATCGGTCCAGCGATCTGCTCGCCGACCGCGAATGCGTCGCCGTCGGCGAGTTGGACGCGGAAGCCGTTCACGGACCGCTGCAACAGCGCGACGCTGTCATTGCCTTTCGAAGCGGCGACGAGGGCGGCACTCGCTCGGCGGAACGCCGCCGGGGAGCTGTTCGTGGCCTGCAGGACGCCGCCGACCGTATGAAGCTCGCTCGACAGTGAGTCAACGGCCTCTTTGAGGACCAGTCCGACCTCATTGCTGCGTTCGCTCAGCAGCTGGTTCTCCTGGTTGTGTACGACGTTTCGCACCGTCCAGGTCCCGAGAGCAGTCAGCGCAAGGACCAGGACCAGGACCAGGACGCTGAGGCGGGTCCAGCTGCGTCGCGTCACTCGTCGGCGCCTTGCGCGTATCGGTAGTACACCTCGTCGGAGCCGCCGGACGTAGTGCCGAGACGATCGAACTCAGCCGCCAGCGCAAGCGAGAACGGCTGAAGCGATGGGCGCGCGAGGTTGCGGCTCGCGGCGACCAGCTGTTCGGACAACGCCCGGACGTACCACTCGCGAAACACCCGGTGGGATGGCGGCGCGGCGACAGTCAACAAGCGGGCGGCCTGGGCCTGCCGGTCCGCCTCGTCGAGTGCCATCAGGTATCGCAGCCCGGCATTGGCCGCCGACAGCGGAAGGTGAAGCGTGAGGTCCGTGAACGCGTCGTCGCGTCGGGCAGCCTCGATAGCCTGTCGCTTGATCTCGTTGCGGGCTTCGGCGAAACCCTCTGTCGCATTCAGCAGCATGTCGACGGTCTTCGTCGGCAGCCCCGGCACGCCGTCGGCATCGCGTTGCATCAGCGCGAGCTCGCGGACGATGTTGTCGATGTGAGCCTTCGCCGACACGAGCAGCTCGGTAGGTACGAAGCCGAGGTACACCTCGTGGCGCTGGGTGTCGTCCTCGGCCGACCACGCGTCGCGCATGGCGTCCGAGCTACTGCGGGTCTGCCCGCGACCGACATGGCGGCGAGGTCGGCCGAGCTCGGCCCACACCAGCTTCCCGCCTCCCGACCGCTCGACGCCCCAGGAGTTCGACAGCGACTCGACGACCGCGATGCCGCGCCCCGTCATCCCGTCGGTCGATCGCTGCAGTCGCAGCGGCACGGCGCGACCGCAGTCGATGACCTCGATCCGCAGTCGGTCCCGTCCGCCGCGTACTCGCAGCATGATCGGAGGAGCACCGTGCAGCACCGCGTTGGTCACGAGCTCGGTGACGACGACCTCGGCATCCGCGGCCAGGTCGGGAGGCAGCTTGCGGAGCGTCTGGGCGGTCAGCCGACGCGCAGCACGCACCCCGTCAGCTCCAGGGTTTACCTGGAGCTCCGCCCTCGTCACTGGCTGTCCATGCCCAGGCTCAGCACCGGCTAAGCACTCGTTGAGCCGTATGGAGCAGTGTCATCCCAGGTCAGACGGGGGGCAGGCCGATCGGATCCCTCCTACTTTTCGCCATGTCCAACCAGCGGGAAGCGCGGATCCGGCAGGAAACGACGTCTGCGGCGAGGAGTGCGAGCCGAGCCTTACCTTGAACTGCTCGCCGGCTGGGTCGGTGATGTGCAGCGTTCCGCTGCCAGCGACCTCGAGGCCGTGCGAGGTGACATTGCGCAGATAGGTGAACTCCTCGACCGAACGATCGGCGACGAAGCTCCAGCCCCACGCGGTGAAGTGCGTCGCGGCGCTGCGGTCGCTGAAGGAATCCGGCGCCGGGTCAGGGTGGCGCCACCCGTTAGCCATGAATGGGATGAACCTCGTCAGGTCTCGCTCCCAGTACGGCCAACTGTGCGTGCCGGGCCCGTAGAAGAAGTCGGTGTGGGCGACGCGTGCCGCGTTCAGTGCCGAGACGAAGCCGCCGTTCATCTCGCCGACATCGAGCTCGACCGCGGCACCGCCCTCCGCGGAGGCGATGCCGGCCGGCGTCGACAGGTCGTCGAGCGGACCCGGTGTGCCATTTCCGCTCGCAAGGTAGAGATGGGTGCCGGCGAGGTCCTGCGCCAGGTACGTCGGGTCAGTCGCCTCCCACCCGATCTGGTGGGTCAGCGGGTCGCCCCAGATGCACAGCGTCGGCGCTCCACTCGTGAACGCGGGGCTGGTGCCCTCCAGGATCACGGCTTGGTACGGCGCGTTGTAGTCGATGTCGTCAGCGCCCGAGAAGCTGCCGACCACCGCGAACATTCCGGGATTGCGTGCCGCGAGGCTGGTTGCCCCAAAGCCACCCATCGACAGGCCGGCGATCGCGCGGCCGCGCCGCGATGCGATGGTCGGGTAGTGCCCGTCGATGTACGGGATGAGCTCGTGAATCTGGAAGGTCGCCCATCCGGGAGCGACTGTCTCGGCCGGGTTGAGCAGGTCGCGGCCGTACCAGTCCGTGTAGTAGCCCTCGACTCCGTCGTCCGGCATCACGACGATCGTCGGCGGCAGATGCGCCTTCGGCGCGGCCTGGTCGATCAGCTGCTGCGCTCCGTGCATCGTCCAGTCCACCTGGCTGCCGCCGGACCCGTGGAGCAGGTAGAGCACGTGGTAGCGCTGCTTCGGATCGCGCGAGTAGCGCGTCGGCAGCAGCACGTAGACCTGGACGTCGCTGCCGACTGCAGGGGAGTCGAGGGTGAGGTCGTGCAGACGTCCGCTAGTGCCGGGTAGCACCTTGTCGCTCACCAGCTTCGCCGGATCCGACGGCACCGGAGCAGGCCGCGCGAGGCACTCAGGTGAAGGAAGCGTCACGGCGTCAGCCGCAAGCGGCACAGAACAAGCGAGCGAAGCGAGCAGTGCAGCGGAGACCGCAACCGCAAGTCGACGTCGGGGCACCCCGGCAGATTCGCCGTCGGCCGGCGATCTCCTATATGTCGATGGCGCAGGACTGGTCGACGCCGAGCACCGACAGCGTGCGGCCGAGCCCGAGGAACACCGCGATGCACAACGTCAGATCGAGGATCTCCGCATCGCTGAACGAGGCGCGAAGCGTGGCGAAGACCTCGTCGTCAAGTGACGCGTGATCGGCGCAAAGCGATCGCAGTCGTTGATCTGCGCGATCCGGCTGTACGCGCCCTTGATCATTCGCTCGACCATCCCACCGAGCTGAGGCCGTAGCGATCAGATCATTGCGGCTTCGCCGCCGGGGCGTCAGGAACGTAAATCCGTGCCACTCGCTGAGCCTACGATCGGCGGCGATGACTATCACGCTGGCACCGGAGGTCGACGATCTCGAGTCCTATCGCCGTGAGCTGACCGCGTACTGCTATCGGATGCTCGGGTCGGGCTTCGACGCCGAGGACGCCGTGCAGGACACCCTCGTCCGCGCTTGGAGGGCCGCAGACGGGTTTGAAGGTCGCTCATCGGTGCGCTCCTGGCTGTACCGGATCGCCACGAACGTCTGCCTCGACATGCTCCGCGGCCAGCAGCGCCGCGCCCGGCCAGTCGAGCTCGGGCCGTCGATGCCGCCGGTCGAGTCCTCGCTGGTCGGCATGATGCCCGACGACTCGTGGGTGTCGCCGATCGCGGATGAGCGCGTGCTGCCACTCGAAGCCGACCCGGCCGAGCTCGCCGAGGTCCGCGAGAGCGTCCGGTTGGCGTTCGTCTCTGCGCTGCAGCAGCTCCCGCCCAAGCAGCGAGCCGTGCTGATCCTGTGCGAGGTGCTGCGGTGGCAGGCGACCGAGACTGCAGAGCTGCTCGACACGACGGTCGCGTCGGTCAACAGCGCGCTTCAGCGGGCGCGAGCGACGCTCGCGGGCAACGCCGCCGCCGTGCCGGTGCCGATCCAGGCGGACACCCGCGAGCTGCTCGATCGCTACGTCGACGCGTTCGAGCGCTACGACGTCGACGAGCTCGTCACCCTGCTCCACGCTGACGCCGTCCAGTCGATGCCGCCGTTCGCCATGTGGCTGCAGGGGCCGGCGGACATCGCGACCTGGATGCACGGACCGGGCGTCGCCTGTAAGGACTCGCGGATGGTCGTGACATCAGCCAACGGCTGTCCGGCGGCTGCGCAGTATCGAGTCGACCCGGCCGGCGGTCACGCACCGTGGGCGCTGCACGTGTTCGACGTACGGGACGACAAGGTCTGCGCGATCAACACGTTCCTCGATGTCGACCGGCTCTTCCCGATGTTCGGGCTCCCCGCGCATCTGTGAGTTAAAGACCGCCCCACTACGCGACTGCGGCAGCCGGCGGATCGGGATCGCCGGTGAGTGGATCCTGGTCGTGTGTGGTGTAGGCGAAGCCGAGGAAGCTGGTCCAGGTCAGTGACCCGTCGGCGTTGACGCCGACCTTCCAGCGCTTCTTGGTCTTGAGCTGGTTATGGAGCTTGCAGAGCGGCTGAAGGTTGTCCGGGTTCGTATCGCCACCACGGTTGTGTTCGAGTTGGTGGTCGAGCTCGCATTGGTAGGCGGGGCGGGAGCAGCCGATCATCGAGCATCGCGGTTGGGCGGCTTCGACGAGGTTCTGGATGAGCTTCGACGGCTTGTATTTGCGGCCGAGCTCGATCGGCCGGCCGGACAACGGGTCGGTGATCAGTCGTTGCAGGGTGGAGTCTGCGGCGATCCGCCGTGCCATCTCGGCGGTGATCGGTCCGTATCCGGTGAGTTCGGCGGATTATTGTTGAGTCCGAGCAGCGTGGTCAGGTCGATGGTGACCAGGACGTGTGCGGACAGCGTGCCGGGAGTCGAGCCACCAAGGCTGCGGACCGCGGCGAAGAGTGCAGCGAAGCGCCGCACCCCAATAGGTCGGTCGTCGCCTGCTCGAGCCATCGCTGCGGGCGGAGAGTGTGGCGGTGTCGTTCTCAAATAAAGGGATATTGCCCCGCCCCTGTGGACGAAATCTCGTCGGGTGGGCGGGCCAAGGGCTCGGCGCGGCCGATCAGCCTTCGGTGTTCGGGCCCATGAGCTTGATGCGGCACCCGGTGGTATCCGCGATTTCGGCGAGGCGGCCATAGGGGGAGTCCCGCGGCGCCTGCACCTCTGACCCGCCGAGCGAGACGGCCTTGGCTACCGACGCATCGGTGTCCTCAACCTGGATGTAGACGCCCCACTCGGACCGGAAGTCGTCGGCCGCATGGATGCTTGCGTCGTTGATTCCGGCTGACGCACTCTCGTTCTCGCCGAGCGTCGTGTAACGGAACTCGGGGGTGTCAGACAACGCGCGAGCGTCCCACCCGAAGACGTCGCGGTAGAACTCGACGTTCGCGTCGTAGTTGCGCGTGTGCAGCTCGAACCAGGACTGTGAGCCGGTCTCGCCGCGGACGGAGATGCCGGCGAAGTCACCGGCCTGCCACAAGCCGATGCGCGCCCCGCCGAGATCGGAGATGACGGCCATCGCACCAGTAGTCGAGATGTCCATTGCCGGAATGGCCACCTGGGCACCCGCGCTGGTCGCTACCTCGACTGTCTTGCGGACGTCTTCCACCGCGAGGTAGACGGTCCACACCTCGGGGTCGGTGTCATCCGGCATCTTGTTCATGCAGCCCGCGACCGGCACGTCGTCGCGCATGAACATGAAGTAACCGCCGAACTCCTCGGAGCCTTCGCCCGCGACCCAGCCGAACAGCTGGGTGTAGAAGTCCCGGGACTTGTCCGCGTCCGAGGTCATCATGTCCATCCAGCACGGGATGCCGGGGCTGTCCAAAGTCGTCATGCGCGGAGCCTCTCTCATCGGTTGTGCCCAGTCGATAGATGTGACGATGACGAACCAGAGAACTCATCGGTAGGACAGGCTTCAGCCGATCGCGGCGTAGGCGGCGTCCTGCAGGTCGGCGTGTAGCCGAGGGGTCTGGGGCCCCTCGAACATTCGCTGCGTGAGTGCGATGACGATCAGGTCGCGAACCGGGTCCACGAGCCAGGTCGTTCCGAGGCCTCCGGCCCAGCCGAAGGAGCCCGCGCGCGGTCCCTCGGTTGTCACCGCAACGCAGTAACCCCAGCCGCCGCCTCCCAGGAAGGTATCCGTCGCATTCCCGGCCTGCGCGGACGTGATCTGGTTGGTCGTCATCTCCTTGACTGTCGTGTCCGGCAGCACAGGGTCGCCGCCGTGCAGAAGCATTCGGCCGAACGCGAGCAGATCGTCGGCGGTGGAGACCAGGCCGGCCGCGCCGTCCGGGAACGTGGGCGGCTGGCTCCACGCGCCAGTGGCCGGGTCGCGCACCGTCATCGCGTCGGACTCGTAGGACGCGGCGAGCCGAGAGGTGTCGGCGGCGTACATCGCTGTGTCGTGCATGCCGAGCGGGGCGAAGACGCGGCTGCGTAGTACGTCGGGAAACGGGTCGCCGACGGCCCGCGCGGCGAGCACACCCAGGACCGAGGCGCCCGTGTTGTAGAGCCAGCGTTCGCCGGGCTGCGCCACGAGCGGCAGCTCGCCGAGCTTCGCCATCCAGGCATCAGGCGCGGCGACCTTGTCCGGCTCCGGTGGCCCGAAGTTGCACAGCGGCTCCGCGGCGGCGGCGATGAAGATCGGTGGCGGAGGAGCTGTGAACATCTCGAACGCCATGCCGAGACCGAAGGTGAAGGTCAGCAGGTCGCGGGTGGTGATCGGCCGATTCGCAGGGACCGTGTCGTCGAGCGGGCCGTCCATCGTCCGCAGCACCCGGCGGTCGGCAAGCTCCGGCAACAGTCGGTCGACCGGCTCATCGAGGTCGATCAGGCCTTCCTCGACGAGCGTGAGAGTGGCGACCGCCGTGATGGGCTTGGTTGTCGAGGCAATCCGGAACTGCGTGTCCCGTTGCATCGCAGCGCCGCCCACTGAGAGGGATCCGCGCGTCGCGACGTGCACCTGGTCGCCATGCGCCACCATCGCGACCAGGCCCGGCTCGCCGTCGCCTACATGCCGCTCGGCGACCGCATCGAACGTTTTCAGGCCTTCGGTCCTCAGCATGATCACTCCCGTCGCTGGACTGCTTTCGGGTACTTGGACGACCTCGGTCCCCTGAACTCATCGGTCGATCCTGTGTCTGATCGCTCCGAATAGGCCAATATGTCCGCCATGGCAGACAAGAACGTCCAGGTGTCGACCGACATCGCGCGCGACGCCGGCTCCCTCTATGAAATGGTCTCCGAGCTTTGCGACATGGGTAAGTGGAGTCCCGAGGCGCAAGGTGGCAAGTGGATCGGTGGCGCGACTGGACCTGCCAAGGGTGCGAAGTTCCGCGGGAGCAACCGCAAGGGCTGGCGCCGCTGGTCGACGATCGCCGAGGTCACCGATGCCGAGCCGGGCAAGCGGTTTGCCTTCCGCGTCACCGTCGGGCCACTGCCGATCGCCGAGTGGACGTATGACTTCGAGGCTGCAGGTGCCGGCACGAAGGTCAGCGAGTCGTGGCAGGACATCCGGCCGGCCTGGATGCCGGTGGTCGACCCCGTGGTGATGGGCGTCTCTGATCGCGCGGAGCACAACCGCAAGAACATGGAGGCGACACTCGCGGCCCTGAAGAGCGGCGCCGAGGGGAAGTAGCGCAGTTGGCGCGCACCCGCGGTCTCGATCGGGCTGCCTTGGCCGGGTACGCCGGGTCCGGCCTCGGTGCGGCCGGCGACCTTTATGCGCTCGCCGGCGACACCGTTCTCGCGAGTGTGCAGGGCATCCTCGGGCGCAGATTCCCGTGGCGCGAGGCTGTTGACCAGGCGTGGTTCATCGCCAGCGTCTGTGTGTTGCCGGCGATCCTGGTCGCGATCCCGTTTGGCATCCTCGTCGCCGTCGAGGTGGGCTCGGTCGCGCACCAGATCGGGGCCGACTCTTACACGGGCGCGGTTGACGCGCTCACGATCGTCCGCGAGGCGGCGCCGCTCGTTACCGCGCTGATGATCGCAGGCGTTGGTGGCTCGGCGATCTGTGCCGACCTGGGTGCGCGCAAGATCCGCGACGAGATCGACGCCCTCGAGGTCATGGGCATCTCACCGATCGAGCGGCTCGTCGCGCCGCGGCTCGCAGCCGCGGTTGTCGTCACGATCCTGCTCAACGGGATCGTGCTGTTCGTCGGGGTCACGGGTGGCTACCTCTACGAGGTGTGGGTCGGGCACGGTACGCCGGGCAGCTTCCTGCGAACCTTCACCGAGTTCACCGGCGTTGGCGACATCGTGGTCGGCGAGATCAAGGCGGCCGTCTTCGGCGTCATTGCTGCAGTGGTCGCCGGATACAAGGGTCTGAATGTGAAGGGCGGCCCCAAGGGGGTCGGTGACGCCGTCAACCAGTCGGTCGTCGTCAGCTTCCTGCTGGTCTTCGTCGCCAACACGGTGATCTCCCAGATCTATCTCGTCGTCTCCCCGCCCCACGGCCCATGACGACCACGACCGATCCGCTAGCCGGCCTCGCGCCTCCGCGCGTGGTGCGAGGCGTCGTGCGCGCCGGCAACCGCATCGTCGATGCACTCGTCGATCTCGGAACGCAGCTGCGCTTCTACGTCGCGGCGCTGCTATGGATCCCGCGAGCGGCGAAGCGCTACTGGCGAGAGGTGTTGCGGCTCGTTGCCGAGATCAGCTTTGGCTCCGGCGCGCTGCTGGTCGGCGGTGGCACCGTCGCGGTGATCTTTGCGCTTTCGTTCTTCTCTGGCAGCGAGCTCGGGCTGCAGGGATTCAAGGGCCTGCAGATCATCGGGCTTGCCCCCCTGTCAGGGGTCATCTCGGCGTACGCCAACACCCGCGAGATCGCGCCAATCGTCGCCGGGGTCGGGCTTGCTGCTCAGGTCGGCTGCGGGTTTACGGCCCAGCTCGGCGCGATGCGGATCTCCGAGGAGGTCGACGCGCTCGAGGTCATGGCGATCCCGTCGCTGCCCTACCTCGTGACGACCCGAATCCTCGCGGCGTTCACAGCCGTCGTCCCGCTGTATCTGGTCGGGCTGTTCGCGTCGTACGTCGCGACTGAGGTCGAGGTGGTCTACCTCAACCATCAGTCGAAGGGCACCTACCTCTACTACTTCCACCGCTTCCTGCCGGTCGAGGAGCTGTTCTATTCGCTGCTCAAGGCGGTGGTGTTCGCGATCATCGTGACGCTTGTCCACTGCTACTACGGCTACACGGCGGCCGGTGGGCCGGAGGGCGTCGGTCGCGCCGCCGGCCGAGCGTTGCGCACGAGCATCGTCGCGATCGTGATCTTCGATCTGGTGCTGACGTTCGTCCTGTACGGCGCGAACCCATCCGTAAGGATTTCCGGATGAGTCGCGCTCGCGCGGCGATAGCCGGGCTCCTGTTCATCGTGATCGTCGCAGGACTGTCAGTGGTCGGCGTCGCCTACGGCTTCGGTGCGTTCTCCTCCTCGAAGGTCGTCACAGCGACGCTGCCAGAGGCTGGGCCTGCCCTCGGGCCCGGCGCCGAGGTCGAGTACCGGGGAGTGCTTGTCGGATCCTTGGGCAGCGTTCACCGGACGCTGAGCGACGCTGTCCTCACTCTTCGGATCGACCCGTCTCAGCTGTCGAAGATTCCCGCAAACTCGACGGTGCGCCTCGTCCCGCGGAGCGTCTTTGGCGACCTCTACGTCGACCTCGTACCTCCAGCGGTGATCACTGGTCCGCTGCAGCCTGACGCACACCTGGTCGCCGACACCTCGACGCCGACGGTCGAGCTCGATCAGGCACTGGACGCGGGATATCGCCTGCTCACGACCGTGCGACCCGACAAGCTCAGCGCGACGCTGACCGCGATCGCGACCGCCCTGTCGGGTCGCGGTGCGGAGCTGGGATCGCTTGTCGACGAGCTTCAGCGCTATACGAAGGAGGTTGCGCCACACACGCCGGAGCTGATCCACGACCTGACCACCGTCGGCACGGTGGGCACTGAGCTCTCCCGAGACGCGCCCGACCTGCTGCGCACGCTGCGGAACGCGATTGCCACGTCGAAGACCGTCGAGGGCAGCCAGGCGGAGATCCAGAAGCTGCTCGCGGAGGGTCCCGGCGTCGCCGACAGCACGCGTCGGCTGCTCGTGGTCAACCAGCACAAGCTGCACGAGCTCGTCGGCTTGCTGCACCCCGTCGTGTCGGTGCTGGAGAGCCGCCAAGGCAAGTTGGTCGATGCGGTGAAACAGCTGCGACTGTTCCTGCTCGGCGCGGCAAGCGCCTTGAGTCACGGCCCGTGGCTGCAGGTCACCGTCGCTCCGGACGTCAATCCACTCGACACCAAGGGCTACACGGCAGCGGACTGTCCGAGATACGCCGGAGTACCAGGCAAGAACTGCGTGACAAGCGGTAAGGCGCAAGCCAAGGGCAGCGCGCAAGCGAGACTCCGAGAGTCGCCCACGCCGACGATCAACTGGCCGGAGCTGCTCGTTGCGCCACTCTTCGCGCTGATCTCGTTCCTGGTGTCGCCATGAGCGGCGGTGTCAGGTGAAGGGCCGGGGCTCGGCGATAAAGCTGACGATCTTCGTCGCCGTGTCACTTCTGCTGACGCTCATCGTCACCAACACGGTGACCCGCCCGCTCGGCCATTCGACTTACACGTATCGCGCGATCTTCGCAGATGCCTCGGGGCTGCGTCCCGGCGACGACGTCGACATCGCGGGCGTGAGGGTGGGCAAGGTCACCGGCGAGCAGCTGTCCGCAGACACGACGTACGGCGACGGAAAGCAGTATCCGGACGACGCCGTCGTGACATTCGAAGTAGAGCGCTCTCAGCGGTTCACCACCGACGCGCGCGCGGTGATCCGCTACGAGGACTTGCTGGGCGCTCGCTTTCTCTCCCTCGAGCAACCGACCACGAGCGATCCGACGATGCCGCCCGACGCCGTGTTCTATCCCGACCACACCGCGCCGGCGCTGTCGTTGACGGCACTGTTCAACGGCTTCAAGCCGCTGTTCTCCGCGCTGTCGCCGACCCAGGCGAACCAGCTAGCGGCCGACATCGTCGCTGACTTCCAGGGCGAGGGTGGCAGCATCACGGCGCTGCTTGGCAACGTCGCCACCCTCACCGAGAACCTCGGTCAACGTGACCAGCTGATCGGACAGGTGGTCGGAAACCTCGACGTCGTCTTGAGCAGCGTCGCCGACCACGACGGTGACCTCGCGATGCTCATCGAACAGCTGAAGTCGCTCACCCATGGGCTGTCGTCGGACCGTCAGCAGATCGCGGGCGCGTTGCACGGCCTCGACGCGGTGGCGGCGTCCGTGGCGGACCTGCTCGATCAAGGTGAGCCGATCCTGCACCACGACATCAGCGATCTGTTCCTCGTCGCCGGAACGCTGGCCCGCAACGAGAAGGTCCTGGCCGCTGCTGTGCAAGCGCTACCACTCGGCGCGGCAGCCTTCACTCGAAGCCTCGGATATGGGACCTGGCTCAACGGCTACGTCTGCTCGGTGGCAGTGCAGAGTGGCGCCCTCGTCGTCCCGGTCCGTATCAACGGCAAGGTGGTCCACTCGGCGGTCTGCCGTCCGACGCCGCAGGGCGGTGCCAAGTGAAGCCCTTTAGCGCGCGCAACCGAGTGGTGGTCGGCCTCGTGGGGACGACTGGGCTAGTAGGTGTCCTCGCCGCTGTCGTCCTGCTGCCAAAGGTGTCGGTGTTCTCCTCGAACCGCTCCTACTCCGCGGACTTCGCGGCGGCGGCCGGACTGTCCAGCGGCGACGATGTCCGGGTCGCTGGCATCCCACAGGGGACGGTCACCGGAGTTCATCTCGACGACGCCGTCATCCGGGTCGACTTCACGTTGCCGAAGAGCGTGCACCTCGGCGATGACACGTCGGCATCGATCGAGGTCGCGACCCTGCTCGGCACGAAGTACGTCGAGATCACCCCGGACGGCAGCGGCACGCTGGACGCCTCGAGTCCGATCCCGGTGTCGCGAACGCAGGTGCCATTCGATCTGGCGGACGTGACCAACGGGCTGTCCGCGACCGTCGGCGGTCTCGACATCTCGACGTTGCGCAAGGCACTGGCAACCGTGAGCACGACGTTTGCGCACACCCCGACCGTGACGCGCCAGCTGCTGCACGGCCTTGCTGGCATCTCGAAGGTCGTCGTGTCTCGCCAGTCGCAGCTTCAGCAGCTCGTGCGCAGCACCCGATCGGTCACGACGACGTTGGTCTCGCAGCGCAGCTCGCTCGACGCGCTCTTCCTCGATGCCGATCAGGTGCTCGCGACGCTGCACGCGCGACGGGTGATCATCCACGAGCTGCTCGTCGACTCGACCCGCCTCGGACAGGAGCTGACCCGGCTGGTCAACCGCAACGCCGCAACACTCGGCCCGCTGCTCGACCGGCTGCACGTCGTCACGACGCTGCTGCGCAAGGATGACCACGTCCTCGGCCACGCCGTCGACCTGCTTGCCCCCGCCAGTCGCGGCCTGGCCAACGCGACAGGTGACGGCCCGTACATCGACATCAATCTGCCGTACCTGCTCCTGCCGGACAACGTGCTGTGCGGCTTCTCGGTAGCAAAGGACTGCCGATGACCCGCCGAGCGGTGATCGCAACAATCGGAGCGCTAGCGACGATCGCGATAGTCGCTGGCGCCGCGATTGCGGCCTACCACGTCGTGACCGGCGGCAAGCGACTGCACATCACGGCGTACTTCACCGAGAGCAACGGCATCTACGTCGGCAACCACGTCGACATCCTTGGGCTGCCGATCGGCGACGTCTCTTCGGTTACACCTGAGCCCAACGACGTCAAGGTGGTGCTGAGCCTGCCGGCGGGAACCAAGGTGCCGCTCGACGCGCAGGCCTACATCGTCCCGCCGTCGGTGATCAGTGACCGGTACGTCGGGCTGAGCCCGGCCTACGACGGCTCCGGCCAGACCATGCCGGACGGCTATGTGCTTGCGCTCTCGCGTACGCACGAGCCGGCGGAGTTCGACCAGTTGGTCGGATCGTTGACGACATTGTTCAACGCGCTCGGCCCGAAGCAGGCCGGCGCGAAGGGCGCGGTCGGTCGGCTGATCTCGGTGCTGTCGAAGAACCTCGCCGGCAATGGTGCAGCACTGCACGAGAGCATCGAGGGCCTGTCGACCGCGACGGGTGCACTGGCCGAAGACCGTGGCGCATTTGCGGCGGTGATCACCAACCTGGACAGCCTGAGCAACAACCTCGCCAAGCGCGTGGGGCTGATCTCCTCATTCGAGTCCAACCTCGCCGCGGCGTCGTCTGAGCTGGCGAGGGAGCGCGGCGACATCACTGGTGTCGTCGACAACCTCTCGACGGGATTGCTGTCGCTCGCCTCGTTCCTGAAGGCGCACAGCGCGACACTGCACGGCGACTTGCATGACCTCGTCGTCACTACGAACGTCCTGCTGCGTCATCAGCGGGCCCTCATCGAGACGCTCGACAACCTGCCGCTGGCCTCGCAGAACCTCGCCAGGGTCAACCACGGCGGCGCGATCCTCACCCGCCAGGCCGACCTCGGTCAGAACGAGTTCTTCGGCTCCGAGGTCAAGAAGATCTGCGCGGTGCTGGGACCGGTCTGCGAGATTCTGACCGGCGAGGGCGGGGTAGGGAGATGAGCTTCCCCGGATCTTGGTGCGCGAAGCGGCGGAGCGCAGCGATCGCTGCAAGCATCGTCGTGGCCTTCGTCGCCGCAGGCTGCGGCCCGGGTCTGCAGGACTTCTCCGTCGGCCGGGGAGTGAGCGGTCCGTCGTACAAGCTGACGGCAGTGTTCAACGACGCCACCGGACTTCCGATCGGCGGCCGGGTCGAGCTGCACGACGTCACGATCGGCCGCGTCTCGTCGCTGACGACCTCGGGATTCAAGGCCTACGTGCACATGGTCATCGAGAAGTCGGTCCAGCTGCCGTCGGGCACCAGAGCCAGCCTCGCGCTCACCACCCCGCTCGGCGAGGAGTACGTCGATCTCCTGCCCCCAGCCGTAGGCGCAGGCGCCAAATACCTCGAGAGCGGCGATGAGATCGCGGCCACCGCAACCAACCGTGCGCCCGACGTCGAGGACCTGCTGTCGGCGTTCTCGGCGGTGCTCAACGGCGGCGGCATCGGTCAGATCTCGACGATCGTCAGCCAGCTCGACGTCGCCCTCGCGGGCCGGGCCAAGACCGGCCGGTCGCTCATCGCCGAGCTCAACGATGTGCTTTCGCAGCTCGACGCGCACACCGGCGAGATCGATCACACGCTGACCGCTGTCGCCCAGCTTTCGAAGGAGCTCGCGGCTCAGCACACGCTGCTGGTCCGCGGACTTGTCGAGCTACGGCCAGGAATCGCGGACCTGCAGACCGACACGGCCGGTTTCACGAGGCTGCTGACCCGGATCTCGCTGCTCGGTCGCACCGCCACGCAGGTGCTCGACTCGGTGCAAGGCACGTTGCTGACGGACCTCGACGACCTCGCGCCGACCTTGGACACCCTCGTGGCGCTTCGGGGCCGGTTGGGCTCGACGCTGGCGGGACTACGCAAGTTCGCGATCCTGCTCGACCGTGCTGTTCCTGGCGACTACCTCAACTTGGTCGGCAGCGTCATCGTTCCGCGAGGGGCCGCGCAGTGATTTATCTGGTGCGCCGCGGGACGGCGCAATGAGGCGGCTGCCGCTGGGCCGGCTCGGGCTGTTCGCGGTCGTCGGCCTGCTTGCGCTTGGCTACCTCGTCGTAAGTGTGATCGGGCAGAAGACGATCGAAGGCAGCTACCGAGTAACGGTGAACATGCCCGAGACCGGCGGGCTGTTCCCTGGGAGCCAGGTGACCTATCGCGGCGTGCCGGTCGGCATCGTCTCGTCGATCGACATCACCGGGACTGGGATCGCTGCCGACCTTGCCATCCATGACTCGGTGCACATCCCGGCTGCGACCAAGGCGGTCGTGGCCGACCGGTCGCCGGCGGGGGAGCAGTACATCGACATGGAGCCGACCGGCCCGGGCCCGCCCTACCTCGTCGATGGCTCGGTCATCGAGCCGAAGGACACGCAGCGGCCGCCGTCGCTGGCGGCGCTGCTGAACAGCATCGCGTCGTTCTCGAAGTCGGTCGACGTGCGCGAGCTGCGGACCGTCGTCAACCAGCTCGACATCGCGTTCGCCGGCACTGGGCCGCAGCTCGGCGCGATCCTGGACCACGGTGCGCAGCTCATCGCGTCGCTGGCGAACATCGAGCCGCAGACCATCGACTTGCTGCACAACGCCGGCGTATTGCTCGACACCCAGGTAGGGCACGACGGTGACTTGCGGACGCTGGCTACCTCGCTACGGGAGCTCTCGGACACGATCCGTACGGATGATCCGAAGACCGCACAGCTGATCGAGGCGGCGCTAGAGACCACCGAGCAGGTTGCGCCGCTGCTGGTCAACGACTCACACGACATCGCCGTCCTGCTGACCAACCTCGTCACGACCGGCCGCATCGCCGTCGCTCGCCTGCCAGGACTCAAGGCATTGCTGTTCTCGCTGCCGGATGGCCTGCATGCGATCGCCTCGGCCGTGCACGGCGGCCATGTCGACTTCCTGCTGAGCCCGCAGCCGGGGACCTTCTGCGCCTACCCGGGCACCCGTCGTCGGGCGCCGTTCAACCCACACAAGGGCTCGGCGATCACCAACGGCTACTGTCTGCATCCGCTGCCGATCCAGGATCAGCGAGGCGCGGTCTACGAGCCGAGACCGGCTGGCGACGACACCTGGCGCGGCGTTTACACAACGGGAGCGAAGTGAGCGATTCGGGCCGATCGGTGACGCTTCGGCTGCCGAGGCTTCCCGTCGCATTCGGAGTGGCAGCCGTTGTGCTGGCGATCGCGGGAGTCGTGGTCGGCGGAGTTCGTACACATCACGCATTCGCAACGGATGACCGGCTGTCCCACGAGCTCACCACGTCCAGGGCGCAGCTCGAGCAGCGCGCGTCCGAGATGCCGACGCTCGGAGTCAGCGCCGTTACCGCGGCGCAGAGCTATGCGATCGACTTCGCGACGTACACCTACGACAATCTCGACGCGGCCTTTGCCAAGACCGAGTCACACTCGGTCGACCCGTTCCTCTCGCAGTACCGCAATGAGACTGCGCAGCTGCGCGCGACATTGGTGAAGGCGAAGGCAAGCTCATCGGCGACGATCGTCAGCGCCGGCCTCGTGTCACTCACCGCGACGTCAGCGGTGGTCGACCTGTTTCTCAACCAGTCGATCACCAACAGCAGCGGAAATCACGTGGATGCCCAGCGCGTCCAGATGACGCTGCAGTTCGAGCAAGGTGAGTGGCTGATCAGCAAGGTCGTCCTGCCGTAGCTTCGCCGGTGAGTTGGCTTGCTACCCCGTACATCAGCGGCATCAGGTCGATCGTCGAGAACGCCGCGACCTCGGTCTGCAGCCGTTCGCGGACGTAGCGGGCGATGTGCTTGCGCATCTCACGCTCGACGATCCCGGACCGCGCGAGCACCCGAGCCTGGATGCCCTTGGGATGTACGACGACATCGACGTTCTCGTACGTCGGGGAGTCCGGGGCAATGCACAGCGACAGCGGTGGCACCAGACGCACGGTGAAGGTGATGCGGATCGTTGCCTCGACATCGAAATGATGTTTCGTGCCAGCAGCCGTGACATCTACGTCGAGCTTCGCGGGGAGCGTGACGGCGTAGGCAAGTGGGTCGTGTCCGGTTGTGCTGACCGACGGCTCCGAGATATGCCCGACTGCGTTTGCGGTCGCCATCCCGCCGGGACCTGCGTGCATCGGACCGACGCGGACGGCTTCGCCGGTGATGCCATGGATGACCGCGCAGATCCGTTCGGGCGTGACCGCCGCGTGCACGAACGCCTCGCCGAACTCGGCGTACGTGAGCTCTTCGGTCACGTGAGCCCTTCGAGGAACTTGGCGACTTCGCGGTCGCGAGTCGCGGCGATGCTCAGCGCGGCATACAGCTGGCTGAGCAGGAAGTCCTCGACGCTACGTCGGGGCAGGTCGCGGTTGGTCAGCCAGTCGAGCGCGGCGGCCTCGGCTCCGGCAATCCAGGCGCTCAGCGCTAGACGGAGCTCGGGACTGACCTGACGCAACGCCATGCCTTCGACGAGCCGGTCATACAGCGCTTTTCGGACCTCTTCGACGATGGAGCCGATGGCGCCCTGCTGGGCGCCCGGGTGCCCGGCGAGCAGTGCCTGGAAGCCTGTGGCGTGCTCCTCGGCGAAGGTGAAGAACCGCCGGATCGCCTCGACGACCCGGTCGAGTGGAGGAGCGTCATGGGGCGGGTCGAGCAGCGCGAGCATCTCGTCGGCGGCTGACCGCATTGCAGCGACGTAGATGTCACCCCGCGTGCCGAAGTAGCGATAGGCGAGCGCGCGGGACACGCCTGCCTTCGCCGCGACGTCGTCCAGCGTGACCTCGTCGGCGGGCGACTCGCTGAACAGCTCGAGCGCGGCCGTGATCAGCTCTGCGCGGCGGTCAGCGACCGCCAAACGGCGCCGCGTTGACACGGGGGGTTTCTGATCTGCCATTATTGGATCCGCAGTCTACTAGCGGACGACAGTTCACGAGGTGACGACATGGCCAGCTTCTTTGTCGAGTCGGGCGGGGTGAAGCTCGCGGTCAACGAGAGTGGCGTCCGCGACGCGCCGACCGTGATCCTCGTCCACGGATACCCGGACAACTCCTCGACGTGGGACGCCGTCGTCGATGAGCTCGCCGGGCGCTTCCACGTCGTGACCTACGACGTGCGTGGCGCCGGTGCATCGGATGGGCCGCGACGCCGTGCGGCGTACCGACTCGAGGTTCTCGCTGGCGACCTTCGCGCCGTCGCCGACGCGGTGTCGCCGCATAAGCCGGTCCACGTCGTCGGTCACGACTGGGGTTCGGTGCAGAGCTGGGAGGCCGTGACCGATCCCGAGACGGAGAGCCGATTCGCGTCCTTCACCTCGATCTCCGGTCCGTCGCTGGACCACACCGCGTTCTGGACGCGCGACCGGCTCGAGCTTCGTCCGTCGTCGCTTGCCGCTGTGCTCGGGCAGGGTCGGCGGTCCTGGTACATCGGCGCGATGTACGTCCCGCTGTTCGTTCCGTTGATGTGGCGGCTGTTCATCGGCCGCACCTTCGGGGGCGTGGTCACGAAGCTCGAGGATCTGCCGAAGCGTGAAGGCTGGCCGTCGAAGTCGCTGAAGAAGGACGGCATCCGCGGCGTGAATCTCTACCGCGCGAACGTTGCCCAGCAGATGCGCAACCCGAGAGAGCGTCGTACGTCGGTCCCGGTCCAGATCATCGTGCCGACCCGAGACCGCTACTTGTCGCAGTCACTGGTGTCAGACGACGTCTCGCGCTGGGTCGACCAGCTGTGGGTGCGGCGGGTGCGTTCGGGTCACTGGCTGCAGCAGAAGTCGCCGGAGTCCCTCGCCCACGCGGTCACCGAGCTCGTGACGCACATCGAAGGAGATCCCGAGCCGAGAACCCTGGCGAGGCTGCGGGTAAGCGCAGACGAGCAAGCAACCGGTCGCAAGCGCCGTCGGCGCGAGCGCGGCTTCACCGATCAGCTGGTCGTCATCACCGGCGCGGGAAGTGGCATCGGTCGCGAGACCGCACTGGCGTTCTCGCGGCTGGGCGCCGAGGTCGTGATCGCTGACCTGCACGAAGCGGCCGGCGAGAAGACCGCGCAAGAGCTGCGGGCAAGCGGCGCAGCCGCGCACGCCTACGTCGTCGATGTGTCCGACCTGGCGTCGATGGAGGACTTCGCAAAGCGCGTCATCGTCGACCATGGCGTCCCGGACGTCCTGATCAACAACGCGGGCATCGGCGTCGCGGGCAGCTTCCTCAACACAACGGCCGAGGACTGGGAGCGCATCGTCGACGTCAACCTGATGGGCGTCGTCAACGGCTGCCGGCTATTCGGC
Source organism: Mycobacteriales bacterium (assembly GCA_036267875.1). Taxonomy (GTDB): domain Bacteria; phylum Actinomycetota; class Actinomycetes; order JAFAQI01; family JAFAQI01; genus DASZTV01. The sequence goes on along the minus strand of DATAVE010000174.1, from coordinate 28,518 downwards.
TCGGCGATGGCCGAGCGACTCGAAGGTGGCTACGTCGTCAATGTCGCGTCGGCCGCGGCGTACACACCGAGCAAGATGCTGAGCGCCTATGTCGCAACCAAGGCCGCGGTGCTGATGCTGAGCGAGTCGCTCGGCGCGGAGTTCGCGGACTACGGCATCGGCGTCTCCGCGATCTGTCCGGGAATCATCAACACCCCGATCACCACGGCGACCCGCTACGTCGGGCTCTCGGAGTCCGAGCAGGCGGAGCGGGCGAAGAGCATCAGTAAGCAGTACGCGCGCCGCAACTACCCGCCGTCGAAGGTCGCGGACGCGATCGTCAAGGCGGTGCGCCAGCGCACGCCCGTCGTACCGGTCACGCCGGAGGCGATCGGTGGCCGCCTGATGTCGCGGCTGTCGCCGGCGGTGATGCGTCGATTCGCACGGGTGGACGTCTAGTGTCCGCGGCGCAGACGCCGGTCCATGAGATCCGGCCCCGGCGGGTTGGGTTCGACTGGGAGCGGACGCCGCTGCAATGGATCCCGGGTGAGCCGGTCACCTCTCATGTGATCAATGTCCTTCACCTGCTCTTCCCGGCTGGTGAGCGCTGGTTCGTTCACGTCTACAAGCAGGCGCTGCCGTTGATCGAGGACGAGCAGCTGCGCGCAGACGTGAAGGGATTCATGGGCCAAGAGGCGGTGCACTCGAGAGCTCACGCCGCGGTGCTGGACCATCTGCGAGCCAACGGTCTGGATCCCGATCCGTTCGCCCGGCGGATCGAGTGGATGTTCGGCACGCTGCTTGGGGACAAGCCGCCGTTGCCCCTCATCTCGCAGCGACGGTGGCTACTCGAGCGCGTTGCCGTCATCGCGGCGATCGAGCACTTCACCGCCGTACTCGGCGCGTGGATCATCGACTCGCCCGGCCTCGACCGTGCCGGTGCCGACCCGACGATGCTCGATCTGTTGCGCTGGCACGGCGCCGAGGAGGTCGAGCACCGCAGCGTGGCTTTCGATGTCTTTCGTGCCGTCTCGGGCAACTGGATCTCGCGCATCTACACGATGCTGATCTCGTCGGCGATGTTGGCCTGGCTCCTGCGGCGGGGCACCCGGTTCCTGTGCACCGCGGACCCGACGTACGTTGGGCCGGCTCCGAAGCTCTCCGACTACGGCAGGGCTGCCAAGAAGGGTCTGCTTCCGCCGCCAGGCATGCTGGCGCTGGTCGTCCCGCGGTACTTCCGCCGCGCTTACCACCCCTCCCAAGAGGCGAGCACCCAAGACGCCCTGGACTACCTGGCAACGTCACCGGCAGCGCTAGCCGCCCAACGGGCGGCGTAACCGTGGCAGGCTCGTCGGGTGGACGGCGAGCTGAATGTGCTGGGCGAGCCGCTCGAGGCATGCGGCGTCGACCCGGTCACCGGCTTCTATCGCGACGGTTGCTGCAGCTCGGGTCCTGAGGACGTCGGCAACCACACCGTGTGCGCCGTCGTCACGCGGGAGTTCCTCGCCCACCAGGCTTCGGTCGGCAACGACCTCGTCACACCTCACCCTGAGTGGCACTTCCCGGGTCTCGTTCCGGGCGACCGTTGGTGCGTGGTCGCGGCGCGCTGGCTCCAGGCTCACCTCGACGGCATGGCGGCACCCGTCGTACTCGCATCGACGAACCAGCGCGCGCTGGAGATCGTCCCGCTCGCGGTGTTGAAGCAGTACGCCGCTGACGTCCCGTCTGACGCGAGCGACCTGCTGTGAACTGGCCGTTGCTGGCCTGGGGCGGCGCACTCGGTCCGGTCTGGGTCGCCGCGACGATGGGCTCGTACGAACTCATGGCGCGGTATGCGACGGGCGGTACACCGCCGCAGAGCAAGTACCAGCGCTATTACCCCGCGTGGTCGCTACTCGGCCTGCCCTTCGGCTTGCTGTCGGCGGCCTTGTCGACGGTGTGGCCGGATGCGGTCCTGACCACGTACGTCCTGCTGTCTGTGCTGATCCCGCTCGCGGCTTTGCCATCGCTACGCCGCACGCTGGCCGCGGCTCCCGGTGCGTGCGACAACAAGGGTGAGTGCGACACCTGTCCGATCGCATGCCACGGCGCTGCTGCGGCAAGATGACTCGATGAAGCTGGCTGGAGTTCATCACGTTGCGATCAACGTGCGCGATGTCGATGAGGCAGTCGCGTTCTACGTCGATCGCCTGGGAATGACCGAGCGTGCGGATCGCCCGGACTTCGGGTTTCCCGGCGCCTGGCTCGATGCCGGCGACCGGCAGGTGCACCTGGTGCAGGGCGACACGCCCGGCAACGTCGGCCAGCACTTCGCGTTGCGGCTCACCGATCTCGATGCAGCCGTCGCGGAGCTCCGCGATGCAGGTGTCGAGGTGACCGACGTCATCGAGGTCGCGCCGTCGTCAGGTCGTCAGGCGTTCCTCAGTGACCCTTCCGGGAACGGCATCGAGCTCAACGAAGCGATCGTCTGAGGCGTCTGCGCCGCCACGCGCCATCGGCAAATGCGACAAGGCCGATCGCCAGACCGACGACCGCGCCGATTCCGGCGCCGTAGGCCGTCAGTGATCCGGGTGCGCCAAGCACCTTCAGCACACCGCCGACGATCAGCCCGAAGATGCCGAAGACGAATGTCGTGATGACGATCGTGCGAGGCCACAGCCGACTGGGCAGATTGACGACGAACCATCGCCAAGCCTCGCGCAAGACGATGAACGCGCCGTGCTTCCCGGACCGGGCCCTGGCAAGCTGGTCGAGCAGCTTGCGCTGGTCCTCCCACGGGTCACCGACGTACGACACGCCCTCCATGGTTCCACCACTGCGCAACGTCCGCGGTTCGTCGTGCCGCTTCCGGGCACATCTACTTTGTGGCGACTCGTGCCGCGGCGAAGTCCCGGCAGTTCGCTATTGCCACCGCGCGTGTCGGCCTCGTGGCTCGAGGCTGCTTCTACCTATTGCTCGCCGGCTTGGTGCTCAACCTCGCCGTGGAAGGTCCGGCGGGTCCGCAGACAAACGCCAACGGCGCCTTGTCGACGGTTGCGTCGACTGCCATCGGTGAGGTCGCGATCATCGCCGTCGCACTCGGCTTCTTTGCCTTCGGGGTGGCACGACTCTGGGGCGCGTGGACCGATCGTCAGGCGAGTCGGTGGCATCGCACGGCGACTGCCTGTCAGGGCGCGTTCTACGTCGCGCTGATGTGGATTCCCCTGTCATACGCGCTCGGCAACCGGTCGACGGGCAGCAACCGGTCCCAGCACCGCGAAGCCGGCGACCTGCTGCGGTTGCCCGGCGGCCGGGAGATAGTTGCCCTCCTCGGCGTCGTCGTGATCGGCATCTGTGCGAACCAGATCCGGATGGCGCTCACGGAGGAGTACGCCGATGGCCTGCAGCTTCGAGACGTGCCGCGATGGGTCGATTCACTGGTGCGAGCTGCTGGACTGGTCGGCATCCCCGCGCGGGCGCTGGTGTTCGTCCCCGTAGGTGTCTTCTTGTTCGTTGCCGCGATCCAGGCCGATCCGGCCCACGCAGAGGGCCTGGACCAGGTCCTCGCCAAACTGTCCGGTCACTGGTGGGGCACCGTGTTGCTGGCTGTCGTCGCCCTCGGTTTGCTGGTCTTCGCGACGTACACCTTCCTCGAGGCCCGCTATCGCAAGGTGATGCGCGCGCGATAGCTATTTGCCATCCGGTCCCGACTTCTTGCGACTCTCTGCGGCAGCCCAGCCGAACACGCCCTTGGCCATCGTCGAGGACTCGAACTCGGTACGCGCGCCAAACACTTCGGCCCGCACCCGATGTACGCCGGCATCGTCCGGCTCGGCAAGCGCCGCGATCTCTGCCAGATGCCCGGCCAACCGCAACGAGTCTTCGTCGCCGGCCGCCGCGAGCTCCGATGCGCGGGACGCAAGCGCCGAAGCTCCGCCAGCGAGCGCAGCGAGCTCCGAGGCGACAACTGCGTCCGGGGCCGGCTTCAGCGACGCAGGGTTGCCGTCGTACCAGCCGCCGTAGAGCCGCCACACGTTGCGGACGATGAACTCAGGGTCGTCGTACACCGGTCGCAGGTACGGCTTGTCGAGCAGCTCGGCCGGGGCCTTCACCGTGTGGATGATCTCGTCGAGTCGCGCACCCTCGTTCATCATCGCGACGGTCTGCTCGTGCAGCGACTCGAGCAACGCGGCGGTGTCGAGCAACGCGGTCTTGATGCGGTCGGCTCCGACAACGGGTACGCCGTGTCCCGGCAGCAGGAACTCCGCGTCGAGCGCCGCCATCTTGCGCAGCGCGCGTGCCCACTCGATCGGGTAACGCTGCACCTTCTGCGGGTTGCCGGCGTTGGGGGAGGCCCAGATGAACAGGTCGCCAGAGCAGAGCACCTTCTTCTCCGGCACCCACGTCCAGGTGTGGTCGTCGGTCTCGCCGCGGGCGTGGTGCAGCTCGATCGTCAGGCCGCCGACGACGAGGGTCATCGAGTCGCGATACGTCACATCGGGGTAGCGGTAGTCCATGGGCCACTGCAGGTTCGGCACCTGAAACTGCCGTCGGTTGATCACCGCGTTGTAGCCGGCCGTCATCTTGTAACGGTCGAACCGCGCGGGCAGCGCTTCGTGCGCGACGACCTGCGGTGCGCGCCATCCCTTCTCGGCAGCCTCCGCCTGAAAGATGGGTACGCCGAAGACGTGGTCGACGTGGCCGTGTGAATAGACGGCGGTGTGAAGCGGCTTGTCGGACCACGCGCGGATCTGACCGTGGATGATCGAGGCCATCATCTCCGCGCCGGTGTCGACAAGGAACAGCCCGTCGTCGGTCGAGAATGCGGAGACATTCGCGAAGGTCGGCAGGAACGCGACGCCGTCGGTGCACTCCTCGAGCGAGAGATTCGCGAACAGCTGATGTCCGCTGGTGATGGTCTCCTCGCCGCGCCACAGCCGGTCGGCATAGTCCAGGGTCTCGCCCATTAGTTGGCCCTTCGGTGTCGTGCGGCTGGCATCCACTCGGTGCCAGCAGTCTCGTCGATTCGAGCAATGAACCGATCGCCGACCGGCTCGACCAGCTCGAGGTACTCGAGCGTCAGGTCTTCGCCGAGCAGCCGCCACGCGCGCTCACACAGCGAGTCGGTTCGCTCCTCGATGCGCTCGCGCAACGCCAGGCCCGCATCGTTGACGGTGCCGGCGGCCGCGAGGCCGCGCGCCTCGAGAGCGGCGTACGCCGCGGCGACGTCATTGTCGTCGGCACCGCGACTGCGCGGGATCCAATCCGTCGGGTAACCCATGTAGGCGTTGTGCAGCAGGCCTGCCTGGATCCCCGAGATGTCTTCGGAGGCGAGAACGGCGAAGTGCGTGTCGCCGCGCCACTCGCGAATGCAGTTCACGGCAAGCCAAGCGGACAACAGCGGGTCGGCAGGGCGAGCCGCCTGCCGATGCGCAGCAAATAACGCCCGACCGGACACGGGCAAGGCGTCAGCCGCAGCCCAGAGCGAAGGTGCGAGCGAGGCGAGACCCGAGCAAATCTCCGGAACGTAAGTCCGCAAGCCAGCGACGGCAGCGTCGTCGCGCGCGGCGGACATAGCCGCAAACGATGTGCGCTCCGCCGTGATCGCGAGCGACGCCGTGATGAACTCCGGGCTGATCGAGTAGAACGTCGCGGCGACTACCTGCGGGCCCGCGGGTGCGAGGGGTGCCGACCGGCTGGCTATGTAGGTGATGCCGCCCATCTCGACCCCCAGCGCGGCGTACCGCTCGAGGGCACCGGGATCCCAATAGATCCAACCGATCAGCCGGTGTGAGGCGAAGGACGCGCGTGCCGACAGCTGCGTCCAGTCCGTCATGAGGGTGGTTCCTATCATCTGTCACTCTTTGTGACAATAGATGTCAGGCGCTCCCGAGAGGGCTAACCTTTGCGGGTGGCAATGCCGGCTGAGCGATCGACTGACGCTGCGCGCGAGTCGATCCCCGCGCCGCGTGATGCCGGAGATCTCTCGCTTCGGCGCGACTTTCACGACCTCCGGGTCGAACGCTCCGACGAGCTCTGGAACGCCGCGTACATCGGGCTCTCGTGGGCTGCCATCGCGGGTTCCGTCGCGCTGTTCTGGAAACGGCGTACGCCGGCAACCGCTGTCGCCGCGATGGCCGTCATCGCCAGCCGTCAGCAGGCCTTCCTCAACGTCGAGCACGACGCGCTGCACCGATCGCTGTTCAGCAACCGCAAGGTCAACGACACCGTCGGCCTCGTGGCGGCCGCGGCGCCGTGCGGCTCGGGCTTCCGCGCGACCCGCGCGCAGCACCTGCGCCACCACCGGTTGCTGAACACTCCCGACGACCCGGATGGCTACCTGCACGAGGGCCCTCACCTCGAGACCCGCAAGGGTCTGCAGCGCCACCTCATCGAGGCCTTCACCGGCATCTACGCGGTCAAGTTGCTGAAGCGCCGCGAAGACTGGACCTGGGTCGACCCGGAGAACTCGAGAAGGGACAAGCGCGACCTGGCGCTGGTGCAGCTCGGGCTCTTCGCGATCTTCACGAAGCTCACCAAGTGGTGGACCTATCCGCTGCTATGGCTCGCGCCGCTGCTGACGGTCACGTCGGGCGTCGTCGTTGCCCGCAACTACGTCGACCACGCGCTGGTCGGCGATGAGCTCGAGGCCTACCCGGACCGCCGGGTGTCGGTCGACGCCAACGTCGTCGAGGGCACCAACCTCTCGCCGTACAACATGAACTGGCACGCCGAGCACCACCTCTTCCCGTGGATCCCGGCCCGTCGCCTTCCGGAGGCCTCTCGCCGACTCGCGGCTCGCGAAGAGGCGCCGGCCAGGCTGATTCGGAAGTCCTACACGGGCGCGCTGCTGCAGCACCTCAAGTCGCTTCCCTAAGGTTGCGGACGTGAGCGCCCAAGCAAGCGACCCGATCAGCACCGTCCACCGGCCGTGCGCGCTGTGTGGCAGCACGGAGTCGATCACGCTGTGGAGCGGTCACGAGCACGAGTACCCCGAGACGACTGACGCGACGTTCTCCGTCGTAAAGTGCCGGACCTGCGGCCTTGGCCGGCTCGACCCGATGCCCGACGTCACTGAGCTGGACCGGATCTACCCGCCGACGTACTACAGCTACAACATGGTCAGCGACCGCCGACCGGACGGCGCGCTGCGCGCCAAGGAGAAGGTGGCGCTGAAGTACACCGGCCAGGTTCTCGCCAAGGCGATGCAGCGAGCGGGGGTCGCCGAGGGCACGCCGGTCAAGCTGCTCGACGTCGGTTGCGGAGACGGCCGGATCCTGGATTACTACCGCGACAGTCGACCGAAGGGCATGGTCGAGACCTGGGGTCTCGACATCAACGGTGACGCGCTAGCGATCGCCGCGAAGGCCGGCCACAGATGCGTGCAGGGCGCGTTCGAAGACGCGAATGACCTGCCGAAGAACTACTTCGACATCGTCGTCGCGCGCCACGTCATCGAGCACGTCGAAGACCCCGTCGTCTTCACTCGCAATGCCGCTGAGCTGCTTCGTCCGGGTGGCGTCTTCCTCGCGGCGACCCCGGACTTCGGCTCGAAGGACGCGCAGAAGTTCGGCGGACACTGGGGTGGCAACCACTTCCCGCGGCACTGGTGGTTCTTCGACGGGCCGTCGATGCGCAAGGTCGCCGAACACGTCGGGCTCGAGTGCACGGCGGTCGAGTACGAGCTCAACCCGGTCTTCTGGACCTGGACGATGCACTCCGCGCTGCGCGACCGCTACCCCGACGCCAAGTGGGTCGACGCGGTCTTTCCGCCGGTCTCGATCTTCTACGGCGGCCCTCGCAGCTTCCTGCTCCAGGGCACGTTCACGGTCCTGGATTCGGTCATGCGTCGTAGGACGGGGATGACCGGGAGCATGATCGCCACCCTCCGCAAGCCGCTCGAGTGACATAGACCACTTGCAGGCAGGCTTGCCTGTTTGTTTGTTTCGGCGTACGGTCCGGGACATGGAGCGGCGCACGCAAGCCGATCGGTCCGAGGCAATGCGGGCTCGGCTGCTGCACGCCACGATCGAGTGCCTTGCCGAGACCGGGTACGGCCGGATGTCGACCAATGACGTCGTGCGCCGAGCCCGGGTCTCCCGCGGGGCGCTCGCCCATCACTTCCCGACCAAGGCCGACCTGGTCACCGCCGCCGCGCAGCTCTTGGTCGACGAGCGAGGCGCGGAGTTCCGCGAGCGGCTGTCCGCCGTGGAGCCCGAGCGGCGTACGCCGGACGAGGCGCTCGCTGTCCTGTGGTCCTTCTACGACGACCCGACCGGCCTTGCACTGATCGAGCTGACCGTCGCGTCGCGGGCCTACCCGGAGCTGAAATCCGTCCTCGGTCGGATGACCGACCAGATTGCGACGATCACCGCCGAGATGGTCCTGGAGTACTTCCCTGATCTGGCGCAGCTTCCCTACATCGAGGAAGCACTGCGTTCGCTTCACGCGCTCTACGCCGGACTCGCCTTGTCGGCGATGGCCGGCGAGAACGCCAAGGTCCACGCAACGCAGGTGCGCGAGTTCCTCGGCGTACTCGCCCTCAACATGCAGGTCGAAACCAAGTCGATCGGGAGCAAGCAATGAGCGTTATGTCGGTCCCGGCATTGCCCAAGCGCGTCGTGAAGACCCGGCGGGTCAAGTTCGACTACACGCCAGCGACGGTCGAGCGGCACTTCGCTCAGGGCGACCTGGTGATGAGCCACATCGTCTCGATCCTGTCGGCGATGTTCCCCGAGGGTGAGGACTTCTTCGTCCGCTCGGTTCGCTACTACGCCGACCAGATCACCGATCCCGATCTCAAGGAAGCGGTCGCCGGCTTCACCGGCCAGGAGACGATGCACGGCCGCGAGCACCGCGCGCTCAACGACCGGCTGCAGGAGCTCGGCTTCCCGACCCGTCGCGTCGACCGGCTGGTGAAGTTCGACCTCTCGCGCGTCGAGAAGCGCGCGCCGCACAAGGTCCAGCTCGCGATGACCGCCGCACTCGAGCACTACACCGCGACGCTGGCGGAGCGCCTGCTCTCCAACGAGCGGGCGCGCGCGATGCTCGGCGAGGGCGAGGTCCGCAAGGTGCTGCTGTGGCACGCGGTCGAGGAGTCCGAGCACAAGGCGGTCGCGTTCGATGTCTACCGCGCGGTCGGGGGCACCGAGAAGATGCGGATCCGCGTCATGCGATTCATGACGTGGTCGTTCATCTTCGGTACGGCGATCCACACGATCCTGTCGATGCTTGCCGACAGGTCCACGTACAACCCGATCCGGCTTGGCAAGAGCATCGGCGCTCTTCGTACCTCGCCGTTCCTCGGCAAGGAGATGGTCGCCGCGATCAAGGACTACAACCGCGAAGGCTTCCACCCGAACGACCACGACAACACTGAGCTGCTCGACCACTGGACCAAGGAGCTGTTCGGCGAGCACGGACAGCTCGTAGGGAACCTCAAGTGACGGCCGGCAAGCCCGACCACGACATCGTCATCGTCGGCGCAGGCTTCGGCGGCATGGGTGCCGCGATCGAGCTGAAGCGTCAGGGCTACGACGACATCCTGATCCTCGACCGCGAGGACGACCTCGGCGGCACCTGGCACGTCAACCACTACCCGGGCCTCGCCGTCGACATCCCCTCGGTGACGTACTCGTACTCCTTCGAGCCGAACCCGTTCTGGTCGCGGCTGTTCGCCCCGGGCGCGGAGCTCAAGCGCTACGCGGTGCACGTCGCGGACAAGTACGACCTGCACCGGCACATGCGCTTCGACGCCTCCGTCGATGGCGCGGTGTGGGACGCCGAGGACGCGGTCTGGGTGGTCAACCTCGCGGGTGGCGAGACGCTGACGACTCGCTTCCTGATCACGGCCACGGGTTATCTCTCCCAGCCGTACCGTCCGGAGATCCCGGGCATCGACACCTATGCCGGAACGGTCCTGCACACCTCGGCGTGGGACAACAGCGCGGACCTGACCGGCAAGCGGATCGCGGTCATCGGCACCGGCGCTACCGGCGTACAGATCATCCCGGAGCTGGCCAAGGTTGCAGGCGACCTCACCGTCTATCAGCGCACCGCGATCTGGGTGACCGCGAAGACTGACATGCCGATTCCCAAGCGGGTGCAGCGGCTGTTCGCTCGCGTCCCGGTGACGCAGCGTGCAGCGCGGCTGGTCAGCACCTCGCTGCTCGAGCTGCTGATGGTCGCCGGCGTGCTGAAGTATCGCCAGCTCAAGCGGTTCAACGACCGGGCGCGGACGCTCGCGATCCGCAATCTCAACAAGCACATCAAGGACCCGGTGATGCGCGAGAAGCTCACGCCGGACTACGACTTCGGCTGCAAGCGCCCGACGTTCTCCAACGAGTACTACCCGGCGTTCAACAAGCCGAACGTGCACCTGGAGACGACGTCGATCGACCGCTTCGAGTCCGACGGCATCGTCACCTCTGACGGCAACAAGACCGAGATCGACGTACTTGTGCTGGCGACGGGCTACAACCTCTGGGACGTCAACTTCCCGGCGTTCGAGGTGATCGGCCGCGAGGGCCGCAACCTCGGCAAGTGGTGGCGCGACAACCGGTTCTGCGCGTACGAGGGTGTCTCGATCCCGCAGTTCCCGAACTTCCTGAACCTCGCCAGCCCTTACTCCTACAGCGGGCTGTCGTACTTCACGACGATCGAGTCGCAGATGATGCACCTGGCTCGGTTGTTCGGCGAGGTGAAGCGCCGCAACGCCCCGACCTTCGAGGTCACCGAGAAGGCGAACACCGACTTCCTCGACCGGATGACCAACCTGCTCGGTGACTCGGTGTTCTACAACGGCAGCTGTTCGACCGCGCGTAGCTACTACTTCAACCCGCACGGCGAGGCCGCAATCCTCCGACCGACGTCGACGTTGAGCACTCGCCGCGAGGCAAAGACCTTCCCGCTCTCGGCGTACTCGTTCAACTAGCTTCGCCGAGGTCGACGCAGATCGCCTTGTGAGGTCCGTCAGAAGGCGAAGATCGTCAACCTCGGCGGAGGGTTAGCCCTTGAGCAGGCCGCCGAGTACGCCGCCGGCGATGCTCGTGCCGCCGGACTCGCCCGTCGGCAGGTATGGCATCAGGTCCTGGGCGAGTCCCTGCAGAGTCAGCGACTGCAGCCAGACCTTGCCCGGTCCGGTCATCTTCACCAGGAAGAACTCGCCACCGAAGAACTTGTTCTTCAGGCCCTTGATCGTCGTGATGGAAAACTGCGTGCCATCGGTGAACATCCCGATGTGCGCGGGGTGCACGAAGAGGTTCTGGCCGGGCGCGAGGTCGTAGGTGACGATCTCGCCCTGCAGTTGGATCCACGCGTCGCACTGCCCGGCGACACGCTGCAGGATGAAGCCCTCACCGCCGAAGAGCGCACCGCCGAGTGACTGCTGGAAGGCTGACGAGAGCTGTACGCCGTTCGTCGCGGCGAGGAAGCCGTGGCGGTGAACGATGTAGTCGTGCCCTGGCGAGACGTTGACCGGGAGGATCTGCCCGGGGATGGTCGTCGAGAACGCGACGAGCCCGCCGGAGCCGCCCGCGGTGTAGCTGCTGGTGAACAACGTGCCGCCACCGGCCACTCGCTTGATGGCGCCCATGATTCCGCCGCTGCCGCCGGCGTACGACGTGGAGGTTGCCATGGTGACGTCCTCGGACATCCAAGACATTCGGCCGGCTTCGCCGATGACCACCTCGCCGGCGCTGAGAACGCACTCGAGGACGGGGAGCGTGGTGCCGAGAATCTTGGTTTGCATGGCGTGAACCATAGGCCCCGAGCGACTAGCCGGCGACGCCGAGGTAAGACTCGATGACCCGGTCATCTTCCAGCACGGCGGCAGGCGTTCCTTCGGCGATCACCTGGCCGAGCTCGAGTGCGACCAGACGGTCGCAAAGCGACGTCAGCAGCGGCATGTCGTGGTCGATCACCAGCATTGTTGCGCCGGTCTCGTCGCGAACCTGGCGCAGCAGCGGGCCGAGCGCCTCGGTCTCCTTCTGGGCGACGCCGGCGGTCGGCTCGTCAAGGAGTACGACGGCGGGCTTCTGTGCCATCACACATGCGAGCTCGACGATCCGCCGGGTACCGGTCGAGAGCTCACCGATCATCGTGTCGGCGTAGCGGGTCAAGCCGAGCCGACCCAGTAGCTCCCGTACCCGCTCGGCGACGACGGCCTCTGACAGCGTCGACGCCGGTAACCGGAGGGCCGCAGCGACTACGTCGCGCGAGTCCAGGTGACGCTCGAGGGCGACAGCGACGGTCTCCGCGACAGTCAGTCCGGGATAGAGCCGCGCCTCCTGGAACGACCGACCGAGACCGATCACGGCGCGGTCTGCAGCACCGAACGACGTCACGTCGGACCCGCCGAGGAACACCTTGCCGCCGTCGGCCGGCAGGAAGCCGCAGATCACGTCGAACAGCGTCGTCTTGCCGGCGCCGTTGTGGCCGATCAGGCCGACGATCTCGCCCTTGTGGATCGTCATCCCGATGTCGTTGAGGACCTTGATGCCCCCGAACGACTTGCCGACGTTCACGCACTCCAGGACCGCGGGACGGGCGACCAGCTCTGCGAGCTCGCGCTGCTGGGCTGCCTTGCTCCGGCGCTTCGCGCCGTTCGCGACGGTGGTCGTCGGCGTGCCACCTCCGATGAAGACTGAGCGGAGTACGTCGGACCTGGCGAGGAGATCCTTGGTCTCGCCCGAGAAGCGGGCGGTGCCGCGCTCCAGGAAGACGGCCCGCTTCGCTACCTCGAGGGCGACCGTAACCGACTGCTCGACGATCACGATCGTGACGCCGCCTTCGGCGAGCTCGCGTACGACGTCGAGCAGACGGGCGACGACCGATGGCGCGAGGCCGAGCGACAGCTCGTCGATCAGCATCACGCGCGGCTCGGACTGCAGCGCCATCGCCAACGACAGCATCTGTTGCTGACCGCCGGACATCGTGCCGGCAAGCTGGCGCTGGCGATCTTCGAGCTGAGGAAACAGCTCGAATGTCTTTGCGCGCCCTCTATCGACCTTCGCTTGATCTCGGCGCACGAGCCATCCGGCGACTCTGAGGTTCTCGGCGACGTTCAGTGACGGGAAGATCGACTTGGCCGGGACGAGGGCGAGGCCGCGCGCGGCGCGTTGCTCGGGACTCATGCCGGTGATGTCGGTGCCGTCGAACCAGACCTTGCCGGGCGCGGCGGACAGCAGACCGGCGACCGCCTTGAGCATGGTCGACTTGCCGGCGCCGTTGGTGCCGAGCAGCGCGACGATCTCCTGATCGGCCACATCGAGGTCGACGCCGAACAGCACCTGCATCGGGCCATAGCTGACCTCGACGCCCTCGCAGCGCAGGAGCGCATTCGAGGGGGCCTTGTCGGTCGTCGCGCTCGCGCGCTCGACCGCCTCGGCGCTTACTGCCCCGTCGGCGGCTGCTGTCAGGTCGATTCCGTGGCGGCGCGCGACGAGCTTGAGCAGCCGGTCGCGGATCCCGAACACGACCGACGCGAGGCCGGCGGGCAGCACGAGCAGGACGAAGAGCAGCCCGGTGCCTGTGATCAGCAGCTGGTACTGCGGGTAGTAGTGGACCGCCGCCTGGACGGCGATGACACCGAGTAGCGCACCGGTGATCGAGTCGACGCCGCCGATGATCAGCATCGAGAACACCAGGATGCTGTCTGACGGCGGGTACGTCTCGAACTGGATGCTTTGCAGGATCGTCGCGTACAGCCCGCCGGCGATGCCCGCGATCGAGCCTGAGATGACGAAGCCAAGCAGCGTCACCCGCGTTGTCGGAACGGCCATCGCCGCGGCTGCGCGCGGGTTGTCCCGGGTGGCGAGCATCACTCGACCGGGTCGGGAGTGGCGTAGGCCCTGCACGACGACAACAGCGAGGACCAGTACGCCGAGACAGAGGTAGTAGAGCGAGCGTTCGGACGTCAGGTCGAAGCGCTTCCACAGCACGGGTCGGGTGATCGAGGACGGGATGAGCGACGGGAAGTTCGTCGGGTTGTAGAAGTAGCCATCCGCCGCGACAGCCAGCGCGAGCGTCGTCACGGCGAGGAAGAGCCCACGGATGCGAAGCGCGGGCAGTCCGATGACGACCGCGAGCAGGCCGCCGGCTGCGGCCGCCGCGATCAGGCAGACGAAGAAGTCGAGGTTCCAACGGGTCATCAGGTTGCCGACGAGAATGCCGCCAAGGCCGACGAAGGCGTACTGACCGAGGCTGACCTGCCCCGACCATCCGACCAGCACGACGAGCGAGACCGCGACGATCGCGAAGATCGCGGTGTCGCTGAATACGCGAATCGTGCTCGGGCTGCATGCGAGCGGGACCAGGATCGCTGCGGCGAGCAGCGCAACCCGAACACTGACGCGGGCAGCGATGACCTCGGGCAGCCGGCGAAGTGCTGCGGGGACTTCTCGGGTCGCGCCCGCCACGCCGAGCGAGGTTTCTTCCGCACCGTCGCGCCGGCCGATCGGACCACGTTGCAACAGCAGCGCGACGAGGATCACGACCAGGAAGGCGACGGTCGTGACTGACTGCTTGTTGAAGTTCCACGCGATCAGCGAGTTGAGTACGCCGAGCCCGACGCCGGCGAAGACCGCGATCGGCAATGACTCCATGCCGGCGAGCACCGCAGCGGCGAGCGCCGGAAGAAGCACCTGAGGCCCGGCGCCGGCGTCGATCGTCAGTCCCTGTGATGGCGCGGGCAGGATGACTGCCAGCGTGGCGAGAAGTCCCGCGACCGTCCAGACGATCGTGGCGAGTCGGCGTACCGGGACCCCGAGCAGCAATGCCCGGTCGCGGTTGTCGGCGATCGCTCGTACCGCGATTCCGGAGTCGGTCCGCAGCAGATACCAGGCCAGCGCCAGGATCGCGACCGGCACCGCGATGACGACGACCAGGTCGTTGCCGGTGAACAGCACCGGCCCGACGTTGACGCCGTGCTTCGACAGTCCGGTCGAGAACCCACCGATGAGCGACGGTCCGCCGAGCCATTGCGGCAGCTTGAGCTCGATGCCGCCCAGGACCTGCTGCAAGCCGATCGTCGCGACCGTGAGGATGAGGCGTGAGGACCGTGCGAAGCGACGGATGACGAGCAGCTCGGTCAGCGCACCAACTAGCGCGCCGGCAACTAGCCCGGCGGCGACCGCGGCCGGCCAGCTCCAGTGCTGGCCTAGATAAAGGAGTACGCCGACGGTGCCGCCTACCCCGCCCATCGACCCGTAGGCGAAGTTGACGATCCGGTCCGACCGGTAGGTCAGCACCAGACCGAGGGCGAGCAGTCCGGTGATCGAGCCGAACAACGCGCCTTGCAGGATGATCCCGACCGGCGCGCTGCCCGCCGAGACGAGATGTGTCACGAATACGGCGAGGACAACGCCGACGCCCACGGCCAGCGCGCGGTGCCGGTTGATCATTTGGCGCGGTACGGCGTGTGTGGGAAGTTGCCCTTCGGCCAGGCCTGCAGGGTGTAGCGCTTGCTGGCGAAGACGTACGCGCCCTTGCGGTCGTTGTACACAGAGATCTTGTTGGGGTCCCAGTAGATCTCTGCGCCGTCGAGCGTTGGCGTGTAGTCACCGGCAGGGAAGCCCCAGGTGCCGAACTCGCCGGTCCCGCCGGTATAGGAGCGCATCCCGCGTTCGAAGCTCTCTGGGGTCAAGTCCGGCCCGGCTTCCTGAATGCCGAGGGCCATCATGTACATCTGCGCGTAGATCAGGTTGACGAAGGTCGACGGCTCCGAGCTCGGCACTTCGTTCTTGTATGCGGCATAACCAAGCGTCGCCTGCAGAGGAAGTGTCGGACCCTGATAGGTCACGCCGAAGGCATGCTGCCATTCGTCCTGGTCGAAGAGCTGACCGACGATGTCCTCGTCGGTCAGCGCGACGCCGACGATCGACCATTCGGGGAAGTAGTTCTGCTCAGCGGCGCGCTGCGTCAGGTAGACCGGGATGATCGGGTCGCAGCCGCAGACGACAGTCGTGATGTTGTCGGCCTTGAGCTTCGAGATGATGCTGTCCGCCTGGTTGGCCAGCGTCGCGAGGTTGAGCTGGTAGGGGATGTTCAGCGGTGGCTTCAGCCCGGCCTGCTTGTAGATGTTGGCGCCGTTGGCGACGCACTCCTGGTACCACGGGTTGTCCGGCGCAAGAGTGGCGAACGTTCGGGTGTGGCTGGCAAGGGCCGGTCCGGCGTAGATCGCCTTCTTGCCTGCGAGCTCGCGTACGCCGACCTCAGCGACCGCATCACTGACGCCGGTGCAGTCGGTCGCGATACTCCAGGAGTACGGCGCACGCGCTGCGAACCAGTCCTTCGACATGTACGGAACGCCGAAGTTCATGACTTTGTCGCGGGACAGCGAGTCGGCGTACGGCTCGGTCACTGCGCTCATGTCGCCGAAGGCCTTGATGCTGGTGGCGACCTTCAGTGCGTCGTCGCTGGCCTGTGCCTGGCCGCCGCCGAGCAGCTCGTTGGTCTGTGACCCTTGGCCTTTGAAGAAGTCGAACTTCAGCTTGCGGCCGTAGAACTGGAAGTGGGTGTTGAAGTAGTCGGCGAGGCCTTCGATCGTGCGGTTGACGTCGGCCTGGGTGTCGGCGAACTGCGCGCCACCGATCGAGGCCAGGGTCTGCTGGAAGCTGGGGTCGGAGGTGATGCGGTAGGAGATCGTGATCGTCGATCCGGTCACGCCGCGAGTAGTGGCGCCGCCGTTGTTGCCCGAGAACTTGACGCACGGCGGGGAGTAGGGGTCGCCTGACACCTGCGGGCCCTGGCAGCCCTTCGGCGCTGTGATCGGCGTGCCGTTGGCGCTTGTCGTCGGCTCGCCGGCGCCGGGCAGGCTTCCCTTCACGACGGGCGCACCACCGGCATCCGTCGTACCGGGCGCCGGTGCTCCCTGCTCGCCCGCGCCGGGCTCTCCGGTTGCTCCGGTCGATGACCCAGCCGTGGTCACAGTGACTTGTTGCGGTGCGTCGGTCGGGACGAAGGCCGCCATCAGTACGAAGGCGACGAGCAGACAGGCCAGCGGGCCGTACCCGCGCAGGAACGGACTCAGCGATGACGGTTTCTTCGCCGGGATCGGAGCGCTCACGTGTCTATGGCCATGGTTGCGAGCCTTCTTCGTCGTCGGCTTACCAGGAAGTCAGCGGCGGCGACGCCACCGAGGGTGGCGAGGGCGATGAGCCCGACCGCAAGGCCCGCGCCGCTGCTGCAGCCCGGCCGGCCGGCGGCGCTGGTCGTCGAGCAGCTCGATGCGATCACTCGGGTGCCCGCGACGTCCGGCGACTGGTTGGTCTGCGGAACTGGTGAGGTCGCCGGCAGCGGCGGCGGCGTTGCGCCGACTCCGCCGCCCGGTGCGGTCGTTTCGCTCCCGCCGGGCGTCGTGCTTCCCGGCGGCAGGGTTGGCGGGGTTCCGTTGCCGAACGGGTTGGCGTACGTCGTGTCGTCGCTGGTGGCGGTCGCGCCGCCGAGGTCGACGTCGAGGGCGCCCGAACCGTTGAGCCCTGTGAGCAGCAGGTTGATCGTGGTGTAAACGCTTCCAAGCGTGCACACGGCTTTCGTGACCGCCGCCAATGCGGGGTCCGTGATGGCGTGGATCAGATTGAGGATCGGGTTGATGAGCTGCTTCCCGAGCGCAGAGTTGTCGATCCCGATCGACAGCGGCGTGATGGCGTAGATGCCGCCTGCGAGGGTCGGGCGCGGAAGCGAGATGTGCAGTCCAGTCTTGGCGAGTGCCTTGTTGAGCGTGGCGAGCGTCGAGCCAAGCTCATTCGGGAGCGTCGGCAGCTTGATCCCGGCGATGCTTGCCGAGCTGAGGCTGAACGTGCGCGTCACCTTGGTATGTGCGCCGCTCCGCAGTGAGATGCCCCAGTGGAGCCCGCCGAGAACAATCTTGCCGCCGAGCAGGTCGAGGCTGCCGATGTCGGTCGTTGCCTGCGCAACGCGCGCAGTGTTCGTGACGAGCTCCGCGTGCGCGTGGCTGGACAGGCCTTGCAGGCTGACGATGCCAGGCAGGCCAAGACGCCCGCCGTCGAAGTCGGCGGTGGCGGCTTCGTTCGGTTGGGGCAAGGCAGATACCGATTCCCGGCCCGCTGCGGCGGTCAGGCCGGTGGAGTTCGGCCCTGCGGTAACCAGCTGGGCGTGAGAGGGACCTGAGGCCGACTCGGCGGACAGCGGTTGAGGGAGTTGCGAGGGCTGCAGCGGCGCGGGCAATGCGCTGCATTGGACCGTCAGGGAGCTCCCGATCAGTCCGAGGTTCAGCGTCTGGCTCGAGGCCTGAGCGAGTGTGTCGCGATAGTCGGCGATGGACTGCCCGACGATGACGGTCGCCGCAAGCCCGGCGTCGCGCGGGGCGAGCTGGAAAGGTTGGGCCGTTGCTGCGGCGCCGCCTACGACGAATGTCGATACTGCGGGCGCAGACTGAGGTGAAGTTGACGTCGTAGACGAGGTGAAGGCGAATGCCGGTGGCTGCGCAACCAGCACGGCAGCGACCGCTCCGGCGCCAAGGAGCGCGCGAAACTTGCCTACGGCGTCCACGGACGGACCATAGGAGCGCCAGACACGCCCGGCAAGGGTGGTGCGAACCGGCGCCGCGGGCGTAGGCTAACTACTGTGACCCCACCAACTCGACAAAGTAAGAGTAGTTATGTGGTGGTTGGTGGGGGCGCCGCGGGCACTCTCGTCGCGACGCGGTTGCTGGATGAGTCGGTGCGACGCCAGGTCGCGATGCGCGTGATCGTCGTCGAGCCGAGGCCTGCGCTGGGTCAAGGTGTCGCCTTCTCGGCGACGGACCGGCGCCACGTTCTGAACGTTCCCGCCCTGCGGATGACGGCGTACCCCGAGGATGGCGAGCACTTCCTTCGATGGCTCGCGCGCAACGACCGCGACGTTGGTGCGGCGGACTTCGTGCCGCGGGCGTGGTTCGGCCAGTATCTCGGCGACGTGATTGCTGCCGCTGCGCGGCGCGCAACGTTGGCGGACCTCCGGGTCGTCCGCGCGCGTGCAATCGGTGTCGAACGCATCGGTACTCGATGTCGGGTGCTGCTGGACACCGGTGAGGCGCTTCCGCCTGCCGACGGCGTCGTGCTCGCGCTCGGGCATCTTGGGGTCGAGACCGGCTGGGCTCCCGAGGCGCTTCGCGAGTCGTCGCGCTTCATCGCCGACCCGTGGACAGCTGGTGCGCTCGACGGCGTACCCGATGACGCCGACGTGATGTTCGTCGGCTCGGGTCTGACGATGGTCGACGCCGCGATGCAGCTCGACCGGCCAGGCAGGACTCTCCGGGTGGTGTCACGTAACGGCTTGCTGCCGCACCGTCATCAGCGTGAGCTGCTGCCGGCGATGGAGGCGCCGCAGTTCTCTTGCGACGCGCCGCAGCTCGCCGAGCTGCGCAGGGTCATGACCGCTCACATCGGCAAGGCTCAGCGCCGGTACGGCGACTGGCGGCCGGCGATCGACAGCATTCGCGCGCTTACTCCCAAGCTGTGGTCCGGCCTCGACGCGGACGACCGCGCCGACTTCGTCCGGACCGATGCTCGGGCGTGGGACTCGGTGCGGCATCGGATTCCGCCGGACAGTGCCGACGTCGTGCACGAGGCTCGCTTGGCGGGACGGCTCGTCCTTACCCCTGGCGAGGTCGTCGATGCCGTTGACTCCGACTCCGGCATTGTTGTCGAGCTCTCCGACGGCTCGTCGGTCACCGTCGGGGCTGTCATCAACTGCACCGGGCCGTGTGACCGGCCCGAGCGCAGCCGTGATCCCTTCGTGAGGTCGCTCCTCGAGGCTGGGCTGGTTCGGTCCGGATCTCTTGGTGTCGGGTTCGACTCCCGGCCTGACGGCCGGGTCGTTGGTGTTTCGGACGATGACTCGCTTCCGCTGTTCACCCTTGCCGCGCTTCGCAAGGGATCGCTGTGGGAGTCCGTCGCGATGCCGGAGATACGCGTACAGGCAGCCGAGCTTGCGCGATGTCTCGTGGGCGAGGAGCGCACCGATGCGGTGCGGCCCACCGATCAGTACGGCCTGCCGGTGTCGACGAACGCGGAGGCCGCGGACCTATGGCGACAGGCTCTTGACCAGATCCGACGGGTCCAGGCGGGCGCGCCTGCGCTGATCGCTGCGGCGGTCGAGGTCGACCCGGGGTTCGCGTTGGGTCACGCCGCACTTGCACTGCTCGCTCGCGAGTGTGAGGCCGACGTGGACGCGGCGGCATCGCTCGCGGCCGCTCTCGACGCGATCCGGCTGCGCGCGAACACGCGCGAGATCAGCTTCGTGAGAATGGTCGAGGCGCGACTCGTCGAGGACGCAGCGGCGGGCGATCAGCAGTTGTTGCGTCATATCAAGGAACACCCGATCGACTGCCTCGCGGTCAGTGTCGCGCTGCCGACGATCGCCTTCAGCGGGGTGGCACAGCCGCTCGAGGACTCGTGGGCGCTGGTCGACGCGTTGGCCCCCGAGTACGGCGATGACTGGTGGTTCCGCAGTCTGATCGCGTTCACCCGTCAGGAGCAGGATCGCTTCGCCGAGGCGGCGGACTTGGCGGAGCTAGCCCTCGCATTGGAGCCTGCGGCCGGCCACGCCGTACACGCTCGTGCCCACGTGACCTACGAGACCGGAGACCACGCCGCCGGTCTCGGCTGGCTGGACGGCTGGATCGCCGAGCACGGTGGCGACACCAACCATCGGGCCCACTTCGTCTGGCACGCGGCGCTCCACGAGATCGCGATGGGCGACTTCGACGCCGCGTTGCGTCGCTACCACGAGGAGCTCGCACCGCCGCGGGTCACCGGAGCGCGGGCACTCGTCGACTCGGCCTCTCTGCTGTGGCGGCTACGGATGCTCGGCGCTTCCGTCGGCTGCGCCGACGTCCTGCCGGCGTTGGCCGCCGTCGACGAGTGCGTCTTTGACCGGCCCGCGACGACTTTCACCGCACTGCATGCTGCGATCGGCTTGGCTGGCGCCGGAGACCTCGCTGCTCTCGGTCGTCTGGAGGACTACGCCGCTAGTCACCCGAACCGGTCATTCGCCGTGGCCGTCGTACCGCTGTGTCGAGGTCTGGCGGCAGTCGCCGACGACCGACCGGCTGATGCGGTCGGGCCGTTGACCGCATTGCGGACCATGGGCCTGCGCCGCTTCGGTGGGAGTGCTGCGCAGCAGGAGATCGTCGAGGAGACCCTGCTTCACGCGATGGTTGCCAGTGGCCGCCGCGCCGAGGCCGCCACGCTGCTGGAAGAGCGCCACGCGCGCCGCGGCTCACCAGCCGACAAGCGCCGCCTGGACTCCCTACTCGGCTGACTTGTCAGACTCTCGCGACGCTATAGCGCGTTCTAAGCCTGACAACTCGGGCGTCAGCTGTCGATGATCGGGAGACCCTCGGCGCGCCAGGCTCGGTAGCCGCCGATCAGGTCGGTCGCGCGGCTGATTCCCAGGCTGCGCAGGCTGTCCGCCGCGAGGCTCGATGCATAGCCCTCGTTGCAGAACAGCACGATCCAGGCGTCGTATGACGCGAAGTACGTGCGTGCGTCGGAGGCGGGGTCGAGCCGCCACTCGAGCACATTGCGGTCGATGACGACCGCGCCAGGGATCTCACCTTCGATGACCCGATTCACCTCGGGTCGGATGTCGACCAGCAGCGCACCCTCGGTCTGCGCGGCGAGCGCCTCCTTCGGAGTCACCCGGGACAGCCGCGACCGGGCATTGGCGAGCGCCTGATTGATCGTTATCGTCACGCCGACACCGCACTCGGCGCGCGCCGCCCAACGGCAGCTTGGCTGTCCTCGCGAGTGGAGACGGTGCGCAGCCGTGCGAGGCCACTTGGATGCTGCGCGTAGAACGACATCGACGCCAGCGGCGGGGAGTACGCGTGCAGGCTGACGGCCGCCGCAGGCCCGGCGTTGTAGACGTCGTGCACCGTCGTCGGCGAGATCGCGACTGACTTGCCCGGAGTCACGATCGTGGTTCGGGTATCGAGCGCCCCAGACATAGCGCGTACTTCGGTCAGCGCACCTTGCACGACGACGAAGGCACCGGACGAGCCGCCGTGGTCGTGCAGCTCGGTGCCCTGTCCGGTGAGCCAGGTGAGCAGCCAGATGTCGGCGTTGTCGTTGCCGTGCAGTCGCCGCCACCAGCGTCCTGATGCGTCGAATCTCGCCAGGCTGCGCCACTGCGAGGCGCGGTCCGCGAGCCGTTCGAGAACGGTCACGAGCTGCGTTTTTCATCGAGTGTCCGGGAGAAAGCCATAGAGTAACTGTAGCAGACCACTCAAGTAACTATATTAAAACTTTTCAAGGACTCGCCACGAGACCGTGCTCGCGTGCAGACGCAAAGCTGTCGTCGACCAGGACGACCCGATGTCCTGCTCGGTCGAGCAGCGAGGCGGCGATCGTGGCGCGGAATCCGCTCGCGCAGTGGACCCACCAGTTGGACTCGGGCAGGTCGTCGAGCCGCTTCATGAGCTCGGGCAGCGGCATGTGCAGAGCTCTGGGAATCGCGCCGTCGCGCTCGCGCTCGTCCTGCCGGCGTACGTCGAGGACTGCCACACCTTCATTGATCGCTTCAGCGAGCTCGGCGAACGATGCGCGCCGGAAGCTGCCGCGGGGGACGCCCGGCGCGATCGCGGAGAGTGGCCCATGGGCGACTGCCGACGGCCGGTCGATGCCGATACGAACGAGCTGGCGCTGAGCCGCGGCGACTTGCTCGGCGGTCTCGCCCAGTAAGGCGAGCGGCGAGCCGTACGGGAAGATCCAGCCGAGGTAGGTCGCGAACTGCGGGCCGAGCTCGACGGCGATCGTGCCGGCCAGGTGGTCGGCGGCGAAGTCTCGGCGGCTGCGCAAGTCGACGACCCACTCGCCCGCGTCGAGCCGCTGGCGGATCTCGTCCAGCTCGGCCTGGCGCCCGGCGCTGAGGTCCGCGGCCTCGACGCCGGCGGCATTGCGTGGCGCCATTCGCGGGTAGTAGGCCGGGTACGGAGTGAAGCCGGCGATGGTGCGTCGTACGAACTCGACTTCGTCTGGTTCGACCAGTGCTTGGTTGTTGCGTCGTTCGGCCCCTACGGTGCCGACCTCCGCGGTCTGCGGGCTCGGCGGTCCTGAGGCACAGAAGCTGCCGAACCCGTGCGTCGGGTAGAGGGCGGCGTCGTCGGGGAGCGAGTCGGCGAGGCGGCGGACTGAGCGGTACTGCGCGATGGCGAGCTCGTGCGTCAGCTCCGTGCTGATCAGGTCCGTGCGACCGACCGCGCCGTAGAGCAGCGAGCCGCCGCTGAATACGGCCGTGGAGCCGTCCGGACCAAGCACTACATAAGACAGGTGTCCCTGGGTGTGGCCGGGGGTGGCGACTACTCGGATGAACAGGTCACCGACCGAAAGCTCGGTGTCATCGTCGACGGGTGTTCTCGCGTACGAGACGTCGTCGCTGCGCGAGACGAGGTACTCGACCTTCGCCGCTCGGGCGAGGACCAGGCCGCCGGTCAGATAGTCGTTGTGGATGTGGGTCTCGGCGACGGCGGCAAGCTGGAGGCCGAGCCTGTCGAGCACCTCGGTGACCCGATCGACGTCGCGCTGGGGGTCGATCACGAAGGCGTAGGTGCCGTCGTGGACGACGTAGCTGCGATCGCCGAGCTCCACGGTCGGCACCGTCTCCACCTGCACGTACATGCCTTGTCCTCGCGATCTGTGTGCTATATCTAGTTCAACCCACTCAAGTTACGCGGGTTAGTTACCAATCTAGCGCCGACGCACGGAGGGCATGAATGCGGTTCCGGTTGAGAGGTTCGAAGCTGGTGGCGGCTGGCGCAGTGCTCGCCGTCGCCTCGGGGGGAGGGGTAGCCGCCGCGTCGACCGGATCGTCGTCGTCGTCGAGCTCGACGTCCTTGCTCCCGACCGTCAGTCGAACGGTCGACTTGATCAAGTCCGCCGGCAAGACCGTGGTCGGCAGCGTCAACTACACGGTCGACGAGACAGCGCAGTCGCGCTCCAGCGCCACTGACACTTACGGCAACCCGCTCCAAGGCCTGTCCCTGAAGGGCCTGCCGAGCCTTCCGGGCGTCGGTCAGGCTCTGCCGTTCGAGACCGGCAACAACCCGGGTCTCGACAACGAGCCGTCGAGTGAGAACACCGGCAAGTGCCCGCCTCCTGGCAACGGCCACGAGTACCTCATCGTGTGGGCGGGCAAGATGAATGCCGCCGACCTCACGGGCACCGACATCGTCGACATCATCAACGGCGGTGCGGTCAACCCGGAGGGCCTGGTCTCCCAGATTCCGATCGAGTTCCTCGAGACCGGTTCGGACATGATGGCGACGATCGACGCTGAGCCGGGCTGTGCGACGTACGGCAAGGTCGTCAACGTCTCGGTCGTCAGTGGTCCGGACGGCGTCGAGAACGAGCCGCACCACATGCAGTACACGTGGTACCCGGGCCAGACGGTCTGGGCGGGTGGCCTGTTCACCTCGCGGCTGTTCACCTACGACCTCTCCGACCTGCCGCAGGTCAAGCTCACCCGCATCGACGAGCCTTGGTCGACCCCGAGCGGCAGCATCTGGGACGCGTTCGCAACCCTGCCGGACGGCGACGCCTACGGCACGCTGATGGGTGGTCCGCTCTACGCCTACGGCACTACGCCAGGTGCGGTCGTCGAGATCGCAGGCAACAACCACCCGGGTGCCGCTCCTGGCACGATCCTCGGCGAGTGGCCGGCCACCGGTTCGGACAACCTCCTCAACAACGCCGACACCAACGGCAGCGTCGGGGGAGCGTTGGTGAAGGACCTCGGTGGCACGGTGTCAGACCTGCCGCATCTCGTCGAGCCAGGTCAAGAGGACAGCGGCCTGTCGCTGGCCAACGGGCACGTCAAGTGTCCGGACCTCGGGAGCTGCGCCAACCCGCACGGCATCCAGATCCGGGCCGACCTCCACACGATGGTCACCTCGGACTACGCCGAGCCGGCGCAGATCATCGAGGACCCGGTCAAACCGTCCAGCCCGTACTACTTCCGGCGCACCGTCCGGGTGTGGAGCTTCGACGACAAGGGTTGCTCCGGCAACGCGACGCCGGGCGCCACGTTCAACAACCCGAAGATCTGCGCGATCGACGTGATGCCGCTCGGGCCGCGTGACGACTCGAACCCAGCACACGGCGAGAACCTCGGAATCATGGAGAACGGCTCGACCTGGGACTACCCGCTGCCCGACGGCAACATCCCCAAGGGCTGGTTCTCGGAGTCCATGTGCGGTGGCGCGGTGTTCTACACGCCGGACATCACCGACACCAAGGCACACCCGTGGCACGAGGTCTTCGACTCGACCGCTGCGGTGGCCGCGCTGAAGTCCAATGGCGCAGGCAAGGTGCCGGGTGGTGGAGACCTCAAGAACGAGCCCGCGGGCTGTGATGGTGCGGCGTGGGACGTCGTGAGCCCGGACAACCGGTTCCTGGGTCACGCGGTCAACGGTCGTTACATCCTGCAGGACGACTACGACGACTCCGGTACGCCGAAGATGGTCTACACGTTGGCCATCACCAAGCTGCTCGAGGCGGGTGACAACTACCAGTGCAACCTCTCGAACAACATCCGTGCGCTGGCTGACCCGACCCTGGGCGGCAAGGACTGCCCGACAGTGGCTGGTGTGGTCCCGATCAACGACCCGACCTCGGGTGGTCCGCACTGGGCGGAGTACGACAACTTCAGCCTCGCGGCCGTGAAGATCAAGGACCCGAAGACGGGCAAGACGGTGATCGACTACCACGCACCGACCCGGATTGCGGAGGCGAACTACTTCGTCGCCCGTACCGGTGTCGACGGCAACCACACCGTCTGCATGATCAACGTGAACCCGAAGACGGGCTCGCTCTCACTCGACACCAGCTTCATCGACGAGACCGAGGGCACGCCCTGCGTCCAGTTCAACCGGCGGGACTGGCCAGACCCCAACATCAAGGGCTTCTACAAGCCGCACGCGATGCTCTTCGTCGAGAACGGTGCGCCGGCGACCGGACTCACGCCGTACGGGCACAGCTATGGCCCGAACTGCGAGTTCGGCAAGGTCGTCGACGGCGAGTGCCACGGCTACTGGGGCGAGCCGATCGACATGGGCGCTGATACCGCCGGTCTGAAGTACGAGGAGTGAGCGGCCGCCGCGCGCCGCGCCGGGCAGAGATCCTGCTCCCGCGCGGCGGCGGCGTCGCGCTGCTGACGGTCTTCATCGGGCTTGCGACGGCAGCGCCCGCCGCCGCACATCCGTACCTGCTCAGCAGCGACCCGGCGAGCGGAGCGATCCTCGCCTCCGCGCCCGCCGAGATCGACATCAACTACACCGAGGGCCTCGACCGCCCCTACAGCTCGGTCGTGCTGATCGCGCCTGACGGGCACCACGTCGGAACGCATCAGGTTCACGCTGACGCTCCCACGGAGCTCAGCGTGGCGCCGGACTCTGCCTTGACGGACCAGGGCACGTACGCCGTGAACTGGACCGCGGTCGGCGACGACGGTCACACCGTCATCGGCAGCTACGGGTTCAGCGTCGGTCACCCGAGCGCCAACTCTGCCGTGCAGACCGGATCAACCGGACTGACCGGCACCGGATCCAGCTCCGGCGGCGCACGTCGCGTGCTCGGAGCAGTCCTGCCATTCGGCATCGTCGTCCTCGCGGGATTGCTCCTGCTGTCCCGGACGCTGGCAGCGAGCGGCGCGCGTGGCAAGCGGGTCCGCTGGTCCACATTCGGTGCAGTGGCGGCGCTCGAGCTCTCGCTGGCGGCGCTCGCGATCTCCGATCACGGGCTGTCTGCATTCGGCTCGTCGGCGACTGGTCGCCGGCTGATCGCGGAGATGGCTTTCACCGTCGTCGCGGCCGTCGCCTCGCTCGTCCGCTCCGGGGGCTGTCGGCGCTGGCTCCCGTTTGTCACCGCGGTCGGCCTGATCATCGTTCTGGCGGACTCGGGCCACGCTGCGTCGCAGCCGTCATCCCGCCGCGACCTCGTGCTCGCGGTCTATTCGGTGCACCTGCTGTCGGTCAGCATCTGGATTGCGGCGATCATCGCCGTCTTGCTGCGGGCGGCACCGCAGCGCTCGCTCCGCACGCTTGTGGGCGCCTCGCTGGTTGCCGTCCTGATCACCGGTGTCGCGACGACCGACTGGGGCCTGCGCACGCTGGGCGACGTGCGGGGTACGACGTACGGGAAGCTCGCGCTCACGCTGGTCGGGCTCTTCGTCGTGATGGTCTGGCTGGGCGTTGCCGCCTCGCGGTCCCGTCTGCTGGTCGTCGGCGAGGCCGTTGTCGCCACGGGCGCGCTGGTCGTGGGCGGCGCGCTCGGCCAGGCGTCGCTCCCGCTGGACGAGCCGTACTCCTCACAGACCTACGCGACCTCCACCGGCGTGGCGCTCGCGGCGGCGGCTGTGGGTACCGACGGCATCGACATCGCGACGCTCGCACCAGGCATCGTCGGTCGCAACACCCTCGTCCTCGAGGTCGGCCACAGCGACGAGGAGGACTTCCTCAGTCCTGCCGGTGATGTGCGGGGCGTGTCCGCCACCATCTCCTGCGGTGGCTGTGGCGAGCCCGACCAGCAGCTGACCTTGCGGCCCACAGGTGACCGCAGCGAGTGGACCGCGGACGTGTCTGTGCAGCAGGCTGCCACCTGGCTCGTCACGGCGACCGTGAGCTCTGCTGACGGCCGCCGTGACACCGAGAGGTTTTCGGAGCGCGTGACTCCGCCTTCCTTGCCCGACCAGCTCGTCATTGGCGTCCCTGCCGCCTTGTCGGGAGCGACGGGCGAGACCTGCCGCGACCAGGTGCTGGGAATGGATGCCGCGCTGCAGGACCTCAACTCCCAGGCCGCCGACCACGGTGACCTGGTTCGAGTCGTGACGGTCGACCTCCACGACGGCGTCCCCGCGGCGATGCATCAGCTTCGTGACCTCGGCGCACGGCTGATCGCGATGCCCTGCGGCACGTCGTCGGAGGTGGAGCAGGCGACCTCGCTTGCCCGGTCGGCCGGTCTGCCTGTCGTTGCAGGGTCGGCGACCGTTGCGGACGATCCCGCTGGTGTCTGGTCGACGCAGCCCTCGTGGACCGCGGAGGGCGCCGCCATCGCAGCACAGGCCGCGAAGCAGGCCGCGACCTCCATCGACGCTGTCGCCGGAGACACCGGAGTCGACCAGGCCGAGCTTGCCGGCTTGCGGTCCGGTCTCGTCGGACGCCACGTGGCGTTGCACGTGAGCGGGTTTCCGGCCGATCCCGACGACTTCGTCGGCGGGCTTGACCGCGCCAATGCCGACGTCGTCGTGCTGCTCGGCGATCGCAGCGAGGCGGCGCCTGTCGTCGCGGCGTTCTCCGCCGAGGCGGCGGCTACCGGCTGGGTTCCCTCGCACGGCATCCTCGCGTCGGCGCAGCTGATGAGCACTGACTTCATCAACTACGCCGGCACGATCACGAGGGTTGGGGGCATCGAGTTCGCGAGCGACGTGAACCCGTTCGACCCGCTGGCGCAGTACTACGCCCAGCGGCTTCGCGCACTCGTCCCCGGCGTACGCCCGAGCTTCGACGGACTACACGGATACGACGCTGGTCTCGCGATCGAGCAGGCACTCGAGGACGGTGGC
>DATAVE010000173.1:0-3409 GCA_036267875.1 Mycobacteriales bacterium | reverse complement strand
TGGTCGGGCCGCTCAGCCGCCGTCGCGGTTGATCTGCGCTCGCAGCACCGCGATGTCACCGCGGACCTCGCCGAAACCCCGATGCATCTCGAGCGTCAGGGCAGAGATCCGCTCGCTGAGGCTTCGCTCAACGCCTCGCAGCTGCGCGAGCAAGGTAAAGAGGGCAGTCGCGAGCAACCCAATCAGGGTCCACACCTGTGCCTCAACCACGCATCAACGGTAGCGCTGCACCGACGGTCACCCAAGCCCCAGTCCACAGGACGCCGAGGTCGGCGTACATCGCGTAATGGCCGCGTCATAGGGCGATGAACGTCGACCTCGGCGAACTACTGGACGCCGGCGGCCGTCATCTGGCGGAGCTCTTTCTTGAGGTCGTTGACCTCGTCGCGGAGTCTTGCGGCTAGCTCGAACTGCAACTCAGCCGCCGCACCGTGCATCTGGTCCTGCAGCTGCTGTATCAGGTTGGCGAGATCGGCCCGCGGCATGCCGGCTAGGTCCGCGGCGTGCTGCCCTGATGATCCGGCGGGACTCGCCATGCCGGGCACCGGCGTCTTGCCGCGCGACTGCGAGCGACCGCTGCCACCCCGTAGCTCGGCGGCCTCGCCGCGGATGATCCCGTCGAGGATGTCGGCAACCTTCTTGCGCAGCGGCTGCGGGTCGATTCCCCGCTCGAGGTTGTACGCGACCTGCTTCTCACGCCGCCGGTTCGTCTCCTCGATCGCCAACTTCATCGACGGTGTGATCGTGTCGGCGTACATGTGCACCTCGCCGGACACGTTTCGCGCAGCACGGCCGATGGTCTGGATCAGCGACTTGTCCGAGCGCAGGAAGCCTTCCTTGTCGGCGTCGAGGATCGCGACCAGCGAGACCTCGGGGAGATCGAGGCCCTCGCGCAGCAGGTTGATGCCGACGAGTACGTCGTACTCCCCAAGCCGGAGCTCGCGCAGCAGCTCCACGCGCCGCAGCGTGTCGACCTCGCTGTGGAGATAGCGGACCCGTACGCCGTTCTCGAGCAGATAGTCGGTGAGGTCCTCGGCCATCTTCTTCGTCAGCGTGGTGACGAGGACCCGTTCATTGCGCTCGGTGCGAAGCCGGATCTCGTGCATCAGGTCGTCGATCTGGCCCTTCGGGGGCTTCACCACGACCAGCGGGTCGACCAGGCCGGTCGGCCGGATCACCTGCTCCACGACGTCGCCGCCGACCTTGTTCAGCTCGTAGTTCCCCGGCGTCGCCGACAGGTAGACGGTCTGACCGATCCGACCGAGGAACTCCTCCCAGCGCAACGGCCGGTTGTCCATCGCACTCGGCAGCCGGAAGCCGTGGTCGACCAGCGTGCGCTTGCGGGACATGTCGCCTTCGTACATTCCGCCGATCTGCGGGACCGTCACGTGTGACTCGTCGATGACCAGCAGGAAGTCATCCGGGAAGTAGTCGAGCAGGGTGTGCGGCGGCGTGCCCTGGGCGCGACCGTCGATGTGGCGTGAGTAGTTCTCGATGCCGGAGCAGAACCCGACCTGGCGCATCATCTCGATGTCGTAGGTGGTGCGCATTCGCAGCCGCTGGGCCTCGAGCAGCTTGCCCTGCTTCTCCATCTCGGCGAGCCGCGCCTCGAGCTCTGCCTCGATGCCGGAGATCGCGCGCTCCATCCGCTCCGGGCCGGCGACGTAGTGAGTCGCGGGGAAGACGAAGACGGACTCCTCGTCGCTGATCACCTCACCGGTCAGGGGGTGCAGGATCGAGATCCGTTCGATCTCGTCGCCGAACATCTCGATCCGGACGGCGAGCTCCTGGTAGACGGGGAAGATCTCGATCGTGTCGCCGCGCACCCGGAAGGTGCCGCGGGTGAAGGCCAGGTCGTTGCGGGTGTACTGGATATCGACGAATCGGCGCAGCAGCGCATCGCGTTCGAAGGTCTGACCGAGCTCGAGCTGCACGCAACGGTTGACGTACTCCTCCGGCGTACCGAGGCCGTAGATGCACGACACGCTCGCGACCACCACGACATCGCGCCTCGTCAGCAGGCTCATCGTCGCCGAGTGCCTGAGCCGCTCGACCTCCTCGTTCACCGAGGAGTCCTTCTCGATGTAGGTGTCCGTCTGAGGGACGTAGGCCTCGGGCTGGTAGTAGTCGTAGTAGGAGACGAAGTACTCGACCGCGTTGTTCGGCAGAAGCTCCCGGAACTCGTTCGCAAGCTGCGCGGCAAGCGTCTTGTTGGGGGCCATCACCAACGTCGGACGCTGCAGCCGCTCGATCAGCCAGGCGGTAGTTGCGGACTTGCCCGTGCCGGTAGCTCCGAGCAGGACCGTGTCCTTGTCGCCGGCCCGGATCCGGCGCGCGAGCTCGTCGATTGCGGCCGGCTGATCACCGGCCGGCTCGAACTCCGACTCGACGACAAACGGGGCCTTGCTGGGTCGGATCGAGGTCACGGCGGCCACAAGTCCACAACGTACGCCGGAGCTGTGACATTTCTGCGACGGTCAGAGCGCGGCAGCCCGCTCCTGCAGTGCCTTCCAGACCTCGTCGATCTGCGCCTGAAGTGAGTCGAGGTCGCCGTCGTTGACGATCACATGCGTGGCGAGTGCCAGCCGCTGCTCGCGACTGGCCTGTACGTCGATCCGCGCCTGCGCCGCCTCGCGGGTCATCCCGCGGAGGCGGACCAGTCGGTCTAGCTGGGTTGCGACCGGCGCGTCGACCACCACGATCACCTGATAGCGCTCGGCCACGCCGGATTCCGCGATCAGCGGCACGTCGTTGATCAGGATCCCATCGGGGTCCTCGGCCTCGTACTCCGCAAGCTTGGCAAGCACCCGCTCCCCGATGAGCGGGTGCACGATCGCGTTGAGCCGCGCGCGGGCGTCCTCGTCACCGAACACGATCGCGGCAACAGCCTCGCGGTCGAGCGAGCCATCTGCCGCGCGAACGCCGTCACCGAACTCCTCGATGACGGCGGCAAGCCCCGGCGTGCCCGGCTCGACTACCTCACGCGCGATCGCGTCGGCGTCGATGATCCTGGCGCCGAGCGCGGCGAAGCGCCTCGTCACCTCGCTCTTGCCCGCACCGATCCCGCCGGTCAGCCCGACGTTCAGCATCGACGTACTCCCAGTGAGAAGTGGCCTATTCGGCCGACTCCTCCGCGGGTGCGTCCTCTGCCACGGCATCGTCTGCAACGGCTTCGTCGCCGCCGGTCAGCTTGCGGCGAAGCTCGGCAAGAGCCTCGTCGCTGGCCAGCGTGCCGCTCGACTCGGTCTCGCTTGCGCCCTCAGGCGCAGAGCTGTACGACGTGGTCTCGGCTGCCTCGAGATCGGCTGCCTGGGCGGCCTGCATCTGCTTCTGGTGGGCCTCCCAGCGCTCGTGGGCCTTGGCGTACTGCGCCTCCCACTCGGCCTGCTGGGTCTCGTAGCCCGGCTTC
>DATAVE010000172.1:0-34274 GCA_036267875.1 Mycobacteriales bacterium | reverse complement strand
GCGGTGGTTGTAGAGCTCGACGAAGGTGTCGAGCAGGGCCTGTAACTCCCCGAGGGTGGCCGGTTGCGGCTGCTGGGCGCGTAGCCATTTCTTCAGGGTCTGCTGGAAGCGTTCGACTTTGCCTTGGGTCTGCGGGTGGTTGGGCTTGCCGTTCTTCTGCGTGATGTTGCGTTCTCGTAGTTCGTGCTCGAGGTGGTTGCGGCCGGGGGTGCCGCCGAAGAGTCGGACGGTGAAGACGCGGCCGTTGTCGGTCAGCGTGGATGCCGGAAAGCCAGAGGTAGCAGCGGTTTTGCGGAAGGTCGCGAGCACCACCGGACCGGTAACCGGCCGGTGCGCGGTCACCGACAGGGCATATCGGGAGCAGTCGTCGAGCCAGGTCAGGATCTCGACGTCGGTGCCTTCCTCAATGCGTCGGATGCCGCCGCGGTGGGTGACGTGGCGGGTGCCGTCGGTGAGCCGGTAGTGGGTGAAGTCGGCCTGCCAGCACTCGTTCGGCTGGTCGGCTGCGAACCGCAGGTAGCTGCTCTTCGGACGCTTCGACGGGTCCGCCGTCACCGCGCCGGCCCGGACCAGGATCCGGTTGATCGTCGCTCGGGACAGCGTCGTGGCGTGGTGGCGGGTCAAGTGCCAGGCGATCGTGTCCGCACCGGCGTCCAGACCCGCCTCGGTGAGCTCCTTGCGCAGCCGTAAGACCAGCTCGACGGCCTGAGGCGAGGTCGCGCCCGGCCTGGACGCGGGGGCGCGGGACAGCGGCTCGAACGCGGCCTCGCCCTCGATCCGGTAACGGGCCATGAGCCGACTGACCCAACCCTGCGAGACCCCGTAAGCGCGGGCAACCTCGGACTGGGACTGGCCAGCGAGAACAGCGGTGACGACGAGACGACGCTTCGACATCCCGCAGCCTGCGGACCCGACCTATGCCGATGACCCGCGACACGCCATTTCGATGTCCCGAGACACCCCATTCCGATGTCCTGAACCAGGACACTGTCAGCCCGACCAACGAACGTGCAGGCCACAGCGACCCTGTCAGGGTCGCGTCCTGGCCAATGTCGCGAATGAGTGAGGCTTGGCCATCTGCCGGATCTCGTCCTTGCTCGGCCCGTTCGTACCGCTTGGGGTGCTCTTGGTCACTGGTGCGGGTGAGTGCGCTGCCACGCGTCCGGGCAGCCGTGGTCACATTCTCTGGTCACAGGGCCCGTGACCACAGAGCCATTTCAACTCGACCTACCGCTTGCGCTTCTCCCGCGCCTTGATGCTCAACTCGATCGGCGTTCCATCGAAGCCGAACTGCTCACGCAGTCGGCGCTCGAGGAACCGTTGATACGAGGCCTCGAGCGGCCCGGAGGTGAAGAGCACGAACTTCGGTGGCTCTGTGCTCGGCTGTGTCGCGAAGAGGATCTTGGGCTGCTTGCCGCCGCGCACCGGGGGCGGCGTTCCCCCAGTGACCTCAGCGAAGAACGCATTGAGCTCGCCCGTCGGGATCCGCTTGCGCCAGTTCTCCAACGCGGCGTTCATTGCGGGAGCGACCCGCTGCAGTCCACGTCCGGTCAGCGCGGAGATCGCCAAACGGCTCGCCCAGCCGAACCGTGCCATCTCCCGCTCGATCTCCCGATCGAGGCGTTCCCGGCGGTCCTCGTCGAGCACGTCCCACTTGTTCAGCAGGATGACCAGCGCGCGGCCCGATTCGACGACGGTATCGGCCACCCGAAGGTCCTGGTCGCTGATCGGCTCGGTCACGTCGAGCAGCAGCAGTACGACGTCGGATGCCGCAATCGCCGAAGAGGTGCGCAGGCTCGAGTAGTACTCGGCGCCGGTCGCCTCCTTGACCCGACGGCGCAGACCCGCAGTGTCGACGAACCGCCACGTCCCGCCGTCGATCTCCACGATCTCGTCGACCGGGTCGCGGGTCGTGCCGGCGACAGAGTCGACCAAGGCACGCTCGGTCCCGGTCAGTGCGTTGAGCAGGCTGGACTTCCCGACGTTGGGTCGACCCGCCAAGGCGACCCTCGGGATCGGATCGGGGTCGGCATGACTCGTCCGCGACGGGAGCTTGGCGATGAGGGCGTCCAGCAGGTCGCCACTCCCCCGGCCGTGCAGTGCACTGACCGGCATCGGCTCACCAAGGCCAAGCGACCACAGCGCGGCGGCGTCGGACTCGACGCGCTCTGAGTCGACCTTGTTGGCGGCCAGCACGACCGGCCGGCCGCTGCGATGCAGCACTCGGGCCACGGCCAGATCGGTCTCAGTGGCGCCGACCGTCGCGTCGACGACGAGTACGACGACGTCTGCGGCCTCGACGGCGATCTCTGCGTTGGCAGCGATCCGCGCGGCCATCCCGCGGGCGTCCGGCTCCCAGCCGCCGGTGTCCACGACCGTAAAGCGGCGCCCTGACCATTCGGCTTCGTACATCACCCGGTCTCGCGTTACGCCGGGGACGTCCTCGACGACGGCCTCCCGGCGACCGAGCACTCGATTGACGAAGGTCGATTTCCCGACGTTCGGCCGACCGATGACTGCGACGACGGGCAGCCGGTCGTCGTCTGTCGAACTCATGACGCGACCGGGGCGTCGGACGTCACAGCAGCAAGGAGCTCAAGGAGGTGGTCACGGACCTGCTCGGCGGCCGCGGCAACGGCGGCGCGGGTGCGCGGATCGCCCGACGCATCGAGAGTAAATGGCGTTCCGAAGACGACCTCGATCGGCGCACGGAGGCGTGGAACGGCCTTGCCCTTCGGGAGGGCCTCAGCGGTGCCTTTGCAGACCACCGGAACGATCGGGCACTGGCCGTGCAGCGCGAGATATCCGATCCCGTGCTGGATGGTGGCGAGCTCGCCTGAGCCGCGGGTGCCTTCGGGGAACACCCCGAGCACGCCGCCGCCGGAGAGCACCCGCAGTCCGGCCTGAAGCCCGGCCCGGTCCGGCGTACCGCGATGGATCGGGATCTGCCGGGCGAACTCGAGGACGCTCTTGAGCGGGCCCTTGTAGAGCTCGGACTTGGCAAGAAAAGACGAGGGCCGCGACAGCATGATCATTACGATCGGGCCGTCGAGGAAGCCGGAGTGGTTGCCTGCGACGAGGATCGGCCCGTCCGCGGGAAGATGCTCCAGGCCGACGACCCGCAGACGGAAGTAGCTGCGAAGCACGAGCTGCGCGAGCCGGCGGATCAGCATCAGCGGAACCGACTCCCGCCTCGGGTCCTCGCTACGGGCACTCACGAGGCCGCCGCCTCGGCGAGCCCGACGACCTGCTGGATCACGCGGTCGGCGTCGAGCGCGGTCGAGTCGACCACCACCGCGTCGGGGGCCTGCGTGAGCGGTGAGGCGACTCTGGTGCTGTCGGCCGTGTCGCGACGAGCCAGTTCTGCCTCGGTCGCTGTGACACTCGACTCGGCGTGACCTAGTCCGATGTCCTGAGCCGCCCGCCGTCTCGCCCTTGCTGTGGCGTCGGCGATCAGGAAGATCTTGACGGCCGCCTCGGGGACGACGGTGGTCCCGATATCGCGGCCCTCGACAACGATCCCGCCGTCTCCGATGAGCTCACGCTGCCGCCTGACCATCGCCTGCCGCACGCCTGGCACGGCACTGACGGCGCTCACGGCGGCGGTCACCTCGGGGTCCCGGACGGCGGTGGTCACGTCAGTCCCTTCGATGGCGATCATCGGCGCGTTGGGGTCAGCGTCCACCTCGACGCGAGCCGACGACGCGAGCGCGGCTAGCGAGTCACCCGCATCGAGCGCGATTCCGCGATGGAGTGCCAGCCAGGTCACGGCGCGATACATCGCGCCCGTATCGAGGTATCGCAGCCCCAGCGCCAAGGCAACGCCTCGAGCGACCGTCGACTTGCCGGATCCGGACGGCCCGTCGATTGCGACGACCAGATTGCGCCGCTGCATCGGACGAGTCTAGGCGCGTCCGTTTAGTCGCCTGGCTCCGCCGCTGTTGCCCGCCACCCGCGCTCCTCGAGCGCACTAGCCAGAGTGTCCGCGCTGCCTGGCGCGACATCGAGGTCCACCAGACCGAACGCAGCGCCGTGCGAGTGGTCGACGTGGATGTCCTCGACGTTGACTCCCCCAGCGGAGGCGTCGGCGAGCAGCCGGGCAAGCTTGCCGGGCTCATCCGGTACGACGACCGATACCCGCGCCCAACGGATCGCTGCCTGCCCGTGCTTGCCGGCCAGCAGCTCGCGCCCGGCACGTCCGCGAGTAACCAGCTCGCGCACCGCCTCCGACGGCGCCTCGCCGGACGCGAGGGTCGAGCGGAGGGCGACGAGCGGCTCCAGGACGGAGTCCAGCGCCGCAGCCACGCCGGCCGGGTTGGCGGCGACGATCTCCGCCCAAAGCGCCGGGTCGCTGTCCGCGATGCGCGAGGTGTCCCGCAGTCCGGAGCCTGCGATTGCCACATCGTCGTGGTCGAGCCCGACCAGCGCGGCGGCTAGCGCGGATGCCACCAGCTGCGGCACATGGGAGAGCCGAGCCAGTAATGCGTCGTGCTCGGCTGCAGGCATCCGGCTCACCCGAGCACCGCACGCCAGGGCTAGCGCCTCGACTGCAGCGACCGAGGCTGCGGCCGAGCCAGGGGCCGGACAGACCACCCACGGCCGATCCTGGAATAGGTCGACAGTTGCGTGATGGGGCCCAGATCGCTCGCGCCCCGCAACTGGGTGGCTACCTACGAACCCGCTCCACTTACCGATTTCCGCCTCGACCTCGACTTGAGGTTCGAGTTGGACGCTACAAACGTGAGTGATGGTGCCGGCTACACCGGAGCGTTGCAGTCTCGCGATCTCGCCGGCAAGGACGGCGGGCGGCAGCCCGACGACCGCGAGGTCGACGCTCGACGCACCGTCCCAGGCCTCACCGGCGCCGACCTCGACAGCGACCGCGAGTCGCGCCGGGTCACGGTTCGTCAGCAGCACTTGATAGCCGGCCGCGCGGGCCGCTAACCCGACCGACGTACCGATCAGACCGGTGCCCACGATCAGCAGCCTCGGCGCCCG
The DNA here is from genome assembly GCA_036267875.1 of Mycobacteriales bacterium. GTDB lineage: Bacteria > Actinomycetota > Actinomycetes > JAFAQI01 > JAFAQI01 > DASZTV01. The sequence goes on along the minus strand of DATAVE010000172.1, from coordinate 29,276 downwards.
CCCTGCACCGTCCGGAGTCATCTCGCCAGCCCGCTCAGTCGCGCGGCAGGTCGGTGCGCAGCGCCTGCGCGCCACGGAGGTAGACGTGGCGCGCATCGGCCCGAGCGAAGTCAGCCTCGACGTGCGCCATCAGGCGGATCACCCGAGGCAAGGCGCCCGGCACTGCGATCTCGGAGGCGCACAGTAAGGGCACGTCCTTCATGCCGATCGTGCGAGCGGCGTACGCCGGGAACTCCGCAACCAGGTCGGGGGTCGTCGTGAAGACGACGCTGATCAGGTCGTCGACGGTCAAGCCGTTGCGGTCGAGGACTTCGCGGACCAGCTCGGCAGTGGCGTCGATGATCGAGTCACGGTCATCGACATCGACCTGCGTCGCGCCCCGCAGTGCGCGCACGGCCATCTCGCTCCTCCGCTCTGCTGCCTTCGGAATCTGGGTGCTTTGTCGATCTAGCGCTACGACGACATCTCGACAGCGCGATACAGCGATTGGACCTCTTGTTGCTGCAGGTGACGCCGTCCGCCAGGCTTGAGGTCACCGAGCCGGATCGGGCCTACCGAGATGCGCACCAAGCGTGTCACGGGATGGCCGAGCGTCTCCATTGCACGCCGCACGACGTGCTTGCGACCCTCGTGGATGCTCAGCTCGATCACGGATCGCGCGCTCGTCGACTCGACCACCTTGGCGCTATCCGCCTTCATCACACCGTCGTCGAGCTCGACGCCGGTCTTGAGCGACCGCTCGAACCCGCGGCCGGTCGAGCCCTCGACCTCGACGAGGTAGGTCTTCGTGACCCCGAACGACGGGTGGGTCAGCCGGTGCGAGAGGTCCCCGTCGTTCGTCAGCAGGAGCAGACCCTCGCTCTCGGCGTCGAGCCGACCGACGTGGTGCAGCGGAGCCGTGATGTCCGCTACCAGATCCCCGACGCAGGGCCGACCGCGATCGTCGGCCATCGTCGAATGCATCCCGCGAGGCTTGTTGATCGCGACGTAGACCAGCCCGCTTGCGGTCGGGATCTGACTGCCGTCGACAGCCACGATGTCGCGCTCAGGATCGATCCGGAGCCCAAGGCGCGCTGGACGGCCGTTGACGCTGACCCGGCCGTCGGCGATCAGCTCCTCGCAGGCCCGTCGACTGCCGAGCCCGGCTGCGGCGAGGACCTTCTGCAGCCGAATCCCGTCGTCGGACTGGGGCGCTTCAGCCCGCGGCGGCATCGTCATCAAGGGCGGTGTGGTCGGGCAGGTAGTCAGCGAGCGGCGGTAGCTCCTCAGCCGATGTGAGGCCGAGCCGCTCGAGGAAGTGGTCCGTCGTGCCGTAGAGGATCGCGCCGGTTTCCCGCTCGATGCCCATCTCGGCGACCAACCCGCGGGTCAGCAGCGTCCGAATGACTGCATCCACATTCACCCCGCGCACGCCGGCGATCCGTGAGCGCGTAGTGGGCTGGCGGTAGGCGACGACGGCCAGCGTCTCGAGGGCAGCCTGGCTCAGCTTGGTCGGCTGGCCGTCGCGGATGAACCGCTCGACATACGGCGCGCATTCGGTACGGCTGTAGAACCGCCAGCCACCGGCGATCCCCCGCAGCTCGAACCCTCGGTTGTCCGCGTCGTACTCGGCGGAGAGCTCATGCAGCGTCGCGGTGATCTCGTCTCGGGGCCGCTCGAGCACCTGGGCGAGGACGCCCTCGTCGACCGGCTCCTCGACCACCATCAGGATCGCCTCGAGTGCGGCACGAAGCGGCGGGAGGTCCGCTGCGAACGTCGGCGCCGCCACCTCGGTCTCCGGTTCGGGCTCAGACATCGCCGTCGTCCTCGGCCTCGTCGTGCGGCAGGTCGTACTCCGCATCAAGCTCGTTGCCCAGCTCGAGCGCGGGCCCTTCCCCACCCACCCAGCGCACGTGAAGCTCGCCGAGCGGGGTCACCTGATCGAACATCACCACCCCCTCGCGGTAGAGCTCGAGAACCGCCAGAAAGCGCCCCACCACCGTCATCGTGTCGGTGCAGTCCGCGACGAGCGACCGGAACGTCGCGGCGCCGCCCACCTGCAGCCGCTCGGCGATGAAGACCGCCTGTTCGCGCACGCTGACCAGCGGGCCGTGGAGATGACCGATGTCGATGACCGGAACCGGCCGCGGCGTCAGTGCCTTCGCGGCCAGCTCGGCGAACTCGATCGAACCGACGCCGAGCTGCACCTCCGGCACCAGATTCGCGAACTGCGTCTCGAGCGGCACGAGCCGCGGGTAGCGGTGCGCAGCGGTGTCCATCAGCAGCCGGATGACGCCGACTACCTCCTTGTAGGCCCGGTATTGCAGCAACCGGGCGAACAGCAGGTCCCGCGCCTCGAGCAGCGCCAGATCCTCCTCGTCGGCCTCGGCCGAGGGCAGCAGGCGGGCGACCTTGAGGTCCAGCAGGGTGGCCGCCACGACCAGGAACTCGCTGGCTGTGTCGAGGTCCCAGTCCTCGCCGCGGCTGCGGATGTAGGTGATGAACTCGTCGGTGACCTTCGCGATCGCGACCAGCGTGACGTCGAGCCGACGCTTGGTGATCAGTGAGAGCAGCAGATCGAACGGGCCCTCGAAAACGTCCAGGTGGACCTCGAAGGCACTGTGACCTAGTCCCCCGCCGGTTTCCGCGGCTTCAGCCGCGTCCACAGAGCTCGGGGCGGCCATCGGACGACGGTAGCCCAGCGTGACGGGCCGCTTCGGCGCGTCGCTGGTGTGTCGCGGACCGAGTCTGCCGCGCGGTCAGATCGCGTGAAGGATCGAGTCGACGATGCTGGTGTCAGCGAACAGGAGCAGCGGTCCCTGGTTCGAGAACGGGATTACGAACAACACCAGCAACACCACGATCCCCCAGTACTCCTCGAGCAGCCGGTAGGCGAGCTGGCGGGCGCCTGGGGTGCGCGGGAAGACGGTCCACGCTGCGACCCCCATCGGCAGGGGCGGGATCGGGAAAAGTGCGAGGACGGCGATCGTGAGGCTCTCGATCCCGATGCCAAGCAAGATCTTCTCGCCGATCGTCGGGGCGATGAACTTCGCGAAGTCGTCGCCGTGGAGCACCGAGTACGACTGCATGATCGCCAGGGCGCCATGACCGATCAGGGCCGCATAGCCGGCGATCGCAACGGCGCCCACGATGCCCGGGACCAGAACCGAGACCAGCGTGATGAGCCAGAGCTGGCGATGCTGGGTCCGCCCGAAGCCCCGGCGGGCTTCAGGCTTCGGTGCCCAGCCGGTGCCGCCGAGCAGGGCTGCGACCACGCCATACGGGTCGAGCCAGGATTGCGGGTCCCAAAATGGCCTCGGATAGCGCGTCTTGCGGTTCAGCAAGCGCGTGGCGGCGCTCAGTGCCAGCATGCTCACCGCGAACCCAAGGGCCAGGCCGAGCAGGATCCCAGGTTGACGTAATGCGTAGAGCATTCGGCTCTTCCTGCTACCGGCCGCGCAGTCGGCGAACCAGGATGCTCTGGTCGCCCTTGGCGTCCAGGTCGGCGAGCACGACCGCGAGCGCCTCGCGGACGATCCGGCCCCGATCGACCGCCAGCCCGTGCTCGGCGCGCAACGTGAGGCGAGCGCGCTCGAGGTCGACCAGCTCGCTGGGTGACACGTAGACGGTGATCTTCTCCTCGTGGCGCTGCCGGCCACTCGGCCGTCGGGGCCCGCTCGGCCGCTGGGTCGGTGCGGACTGCAGCCCCGAGACCGCCGGACGCTCCAGAACCTCGGTCGAGGTGGACATCCCGGACCCGTACGCCTCGTCGTCGTCGTCCGCCGGCCGCGTGACGCCGCCAGTGGAACGGAACAGCTCGTCGGCGCCAGGCAGAGTTACACGGCGAGGCATCGGGCCACCACCTCTCGGGCGAGATCGCGGTACGCCTGAGCGCCCGGGGATGACGAGGCAAAACTCGTGATCGGCTCACCCGCGACCGTCGTCTCGGGGAACCGGACAGTGCGGTTGATCACGGTGTGGAACACCTTCGGTCCGAACGCCTGAACGACGCGCGACAGGACCTCGCGCCCGTGAAGCGTGCGACTGTCGTACATCGTGGCTAGAATCCCCTCAAGTTCTAGTTGAGGGTTCAACCTCTCGCTGACTTTTTCTATTGTCTGGATCAGCAGCGCTACACCGCGCAGCGCGAAGAACTCACACTCGAGCGGCACGATCACGCCGTTCGCTGCGGTCAGCGCGTTGATCGTCAACAGGCCGAGCGACGGCTGGCAGTCGATGAGGACGATGTCGTAGTCGTCGATCAGGGGCGCGAGGACGCGCTTCAGGCTCTGCTCCCGGGCGACCTCCCCCACGAGCTGGACCTCGGCGGCCGACAGATCGATGTTGCTCGGGAGCAGATCCATGCCGGCGTTGGTCTTGAGCAGGATGTCGTCGGCGCTGACCGACTTCTCCATCAACGCGTTGTAGATGGTCTGGTCGAGCTCCATCGGGTTGACCCCGAGACCGACCGAAAGCGCGCCCTGCGGGTCGAAGTCGACCAGCAGGACCTTGCGGCCGAACTCCACGAGCGCAGCGCCGAGATTGATCGTCGTCGTGGTCTTCCCGACGCCGCCCTTCTGGTTGCACATCGCGAGCACCACTGCCGGGCCGTGCTCGGTCAACGGCTTCGGCTCGCGCAGTTTGGGCATCGGGCGCCCGGTCGGGCCCATCTCACGAGCCGGGCGGCTCTTTGCGACTGAGGAAGTCGACATATCGTCCTCTCAACATGTAGCTACACCGATTGCGCGATTTCTCGCGTTGGCGCTTCAGCGACGGGAACCTAGTCCTCTGTCGGCGATCTTGGCAACCGGCCCGAGAATGAACATCTGTCACAGGTGCCCCACCAAGCACGGATCTTGCGCTATCTGGGGTCGAGCGCCCGCGGGTGTGACTCGGCGTAGACCTCTCGGAGCCGGTCGACCGTGACCAAGGTGTAGACCTGCGTCGTGGTCACCGAGGCGTGCCCGAGGAGCTCCTGGACCACCCGGACGTCCGCTCCGCCGTCGAGCAGGTGGGTGGCGAAGGAGTGGCGCAGGCTGTGCGGGCTGACCTGAGCGCGCACTCCGGCGCGGTCGGCGACATCGCGGAGCACCGTCCACGCGGCCTGGCGGGACAGTCGCCCACCGCGGAGGTTGAGGAACAGCGCCGCCCGGCCGGCGCCCTTGCCGACCATGGCCGGGCGGGCATGAGTCAGATAAGCCTCTAGCGCGTCGAGCGCGTAGGACCCAATAGGCACCACCCGGTCCTTGCCCCCCTTGCCGTGCAGCAGGATCGACTTGGCGGCGCTGTCGATGTCGTCGACATCGAGGCCCACCGCCTCGCTCACCCGAGCCCCGGTGCCGTACAGGAACTCGAGCAGCGCCCGATCGCGCAGCGCCTTGGGGGTCCCGTCGAACCCTGCCGCCTCGAGCATCGCAAGCACGTCGTCGACGGGCAGCGCGTGAGGCAGCCGCCTGGGCGGCGTTGGGGGTCGTACGGCGGCGGCGGGATCGGCCTCGGTCAAGCCCTCGCGCTGGGCGAAGCGATGCAGGCCACGCACTGCTATGACCGTGCGGGCAGCCGACGATGCGGCAAGCGGCGGTCGATCCGGCGATCCGGCGCGCAGCTCGGCCAAGAATCCCGCTACCTCCCGCTCGGATACGTCGGCGAGATCGATGACATCCCGGGCAGCAAGGAACTCGGCGTAGCGGCGCAGGTCCCGGCGGTAAGCGCTCGTGCTGTTCGGGCTCAGCCCACGCTCGACGGTCAGGTGGTCGAGGTAGGTCTGGATCACGCGGTCGGGCGCGAGCGCGCGGTCAGCTGAGGGCATCCCGCTAGCTGAGAAGCTCGGCGAGGTCTCGGACCGGGAGCCCGTGTGCCTCGGCGACAGGTGCGCACACCACCTCGCCGCCGACGATGTTGACCCCTGCTGCCAGCGCCGGGTCGGAGCGCACCGCCTGCTGCCATCCGCTCTCCGCGATCCGCTCGGCATACGGCAGTGTGACGTTGGTCAACGCGTGGGTCGAGGTGTGCGGTACTGCGCCGGGCATGTTCGCCACGCAGTAGAACACCGCGTCGAACACCCGGAAGGTCGGCTCTGAGTGGGTCGTGGGTCGGGTCGACTCGAAGCAGCCACCCTGATCGACCGCGATATCCACCAGCACCGCGCCCGGCTTCATCCGCGCGACGAGTGCATCCGAGACGAGGGTCGGCGCCTTGGCGCCCGGCACAAGAACTGCTCCGATCACGAGATCGGCGTCAAGACAGGCGCGCTCTACCTCGTAGGCGTTGGAGGCGACGGTCTGCAGGTGGCCCTGGTAGATCCGGTCGGCCTGCCGAAGCTTGTCGATGTTCTTGTCGAGCAACAGCACTTCTGCCTGCATTCCGAGTGCGATCGCCGCCGCATTCATGCCGGATACACCTGCTCCAAGCACGACGACCTTGGCCGCGTAGACCCCGGACACGCCGCCCATCAGCACGCCACGGCCACCGAGCTCGCGCTGGAGATGGTGCGCCCCGACTTGCGGCGCCATCCGGCCGGCGACCTCACTCATCGGAGCGAGCAGCGGGAGGGATCCGTCGGCGAGCTGAACCGTCTCGTAGGCGATGGCGGTGATCCCCGAGGCGACGATTGCCCGGGTGCAGTCCTCACTCGCCGCGAGGTGGAGGTAGGTGAACAGCACCTGGCCGGAACGCATCCGGTGGAACTCCTCAGCGACCGGCTCCTTGACCTTGCAGACGAGGTCGGCCTCACCCCACACTGCGTCGGCATCCGGCAGGATCTGCGCGCCCGCCTGGACGTAGTCGGCGTCCGGAATCGACGAGCCGACACCGGCTTCACGCTCGATGAAGACGTCGTGTCCGAGTCGGCTGAGCTCGTGGGCGCCCGCCGGAGTGAGCGCCACGCGGAACTCGCTGTCCTTGACCTCGCGAGGCACTCCGACCTTCATCGCGAGGACCGGTGCGCTGTCGCCGAGCCGGGAAAGGCCGACATCTCCGGCCATGGGGCGCCTGCTGGCCGCATCCCGGCGTAGGACGACTCCGCAAATGCCGCGGTCGCGAGCACTCCCATCACCGCGAGCGGGTTGTGAAGCTGTCCGGTGAGGACGGCGTCGACCGCTTCCGGCAGCGGTACCCAGCGTGTCCGCATGTCTGCCTCCTCGTCCTGCCCTTCATACCGCGCCTGGGTCGATTCGCGAACCTGACGAGCCAGGTAGATCCGCACCGCCTCGTCGCAGCCGCCGGGCGTGGTGAAGGCGTCGATCAGGACGGCCCAGTCGGCTGCCTCGAGGTGGGCCTCCTCATGCAGCTCGCGTTTCGCTGCGATCAGTGGGTCCTCCCCCGCCACGTCGAGGAGTCCAGCCGGCGGTTCCCACAGATAGCGCCCAACCGGGTGCCGGTATTGCCGGAGCAGCAGGATCTCCTCGCGATCGTTCATCGCGACGATCCCGACTGCGCCAGGGTGAACGACGACATCGCGTGAGGCGACGCCACCGCCCGGCATCGCCACCTGGTCGGTTCGGACGTCGATCACCCGACCCGAGGAGAACACCAGCTCCGAGGCGATGGTGTCGAACGCTGAGGTCGGCTCGTCGCGGAGGTCGGTCACGACATGAGTGTGACCGGCGGCCTACCTATTAGTTGGCCACCGACATGCCGCTCGACGGCAACCGGACGACGCTCGGATCGCTGTTGGCTGCTGCCCGGGCAAGCGCGGCCGCGACAAAGCCCACGAACAAGGGATGCGCCCGAGTGGGCCTCGATTTGAACTCAGGATGCGCCTGGGTCCCTACGAAGAACGGGTGCACCTCGCGCGGCAGTTCGCCGTACTCGACCAGCCGACCGTCAGGAGAGAGCCCCGAGAAGACCATGCCGGCGGCCTCGAGCCGGTCCCGGTAGTCGTTGGCAACCTCGTAGCGGTGGCGGTGACGCTCGGTGACCTGCGTTGCTCCGTATGCCTCAGCCACCAGCGAGCCATCGGCTAGCAGCGCTGGATAGGAGCCGAGCCGCATCGTGCCGCCCATGTCCCGCTCGCCGGCGACGACGTCGAGCTGGTCGGCCATGGTCGCGATGACCGCGTGGGGCGTGTCGGGGTCGAACTCGGCCGAGTTGGCACCCTCGAGGCCAGCGAGGTTCCGCGCGACGTCGATCACCATGCACTGCAGTCCGAGGCAGAGCCCGAGAACCGGGATCCCGGCCTCACGTGCGTGGCGGACCGCGCCCAGCTTGCCTTCGATCCCGCGTACGCCGAACCCGCCCGGCACCAGGACTCCATCGACGCCGTCGAGCGTGCTCGCCGCACTGTCGGGCGCCTCACAGTCATCCGAGGTCACCCACCGCATGTCGATCGCGGTGTCATTGGCAGCTCCCGCCGCGCGCAGCGCCTCGGTCACCGAGAGATACGCGTCCGGCAGATCGACGTACTTGCCGACCAGGGCGATGGTCACCCGCTGACTCGGCCGGTGGATCCGCCGCAGCAGGTCGTCCCACTCGGCCCAGTCGACGTCGCGGAACGGCAGGCCGAGGCGGCGCACGACGTAGGCGTCGAGCCCCTCCGCGTGCAGCACCTTCGGGATGTCATAGATCGAGGCAGCATCGGGTGCCGACACGACTGCCTCGTCGTCCACGTCGCAGGTTTGCGCGATCTTGTGCTTCATGCCCTCCGGGATCGGCCGGTCCGAGCGGCAGACGATCGCGTCTGGCGTGATGCCGATCGAGCGCAGCGACTGCACCGAATGCTGGGTCGGCTTGCTCTTTTGCTCCCCAGAGGGTGCGAGGTAGGGCACCAGCGAGACATGCAGGAAGAAGACCTTGTCCCTGCCGACGTCCTGGCGGACCTGGCGAGCTGCCTCGAGGAACGGCAGCGACTCGATATCGCCCACCGTGCCACCGATCTCGGTGATCACGACGTCGACGTCGTCGGTCGCCATCGCCCGGATCCGCGCCTTGATCTCGTTGGTGATGTGCGGAATCACCTGGACGGTGTCGCCGAGATACTCACCTCGGCGTTCCTTGGCGATGACGTCGGAGTAGACCTGGCCCGTCGTGACGTTGGCCGCGCCGTAGAGCTCCTCGTCGAGGAAACGCTCGTAGTGGCCGATGTCCAGGTCGGTCTCGGCCCCGTCCTCGGTGACGAAGACCTCGCCGTGCTGGAACGGGTTCATCGTCCCCGGGTCGACGTTGAGGTACGGATCGAGCTTCTGCATCGTCACGCGCAGGCCGCGGGACTTCAGCAGCCTGCCGAGACTCGAGGCAGTCAGCCCCTTGCCCAGACTGGAGGCGACGCCTCCGGTGACGAAGACGTGGCGGACGGCGGCGGTGCTTCTCCCCGTGCCGCCTCCGGATGACCGATCCAAGGCGCCTCGACTCACGGACCATCACGCTAACACCCGCTGATGACAGCGCGGTTAACGCGGTCCCGCGTGTCCTGCCATCAGCGTCGCCGGCCGATCAGATCCCGGTACGTCGCAGCCAGCTCCTCGACCGCCCTCTCGACAGTCGGCCAGCCGGCGGAGCGAGCCTTCCCTTGCGACCCGAGCCGGGCAGCCAGGTCGGGCTCGGCAAGGACCCGATCCAGCGCATCACCGAGCGCCTGCGCGTCGCCGACCGGTACGAATAGACCGCCGTCGCCCACCAGCTCAGGTAGCGCGCCAACCGGCGTCGTCACCAGCGGCACACCGGCGCGCATTGCCTCCTGGGCCACAAGCGAGCGCGCCTCCCAGACGCTCGGTAACGCAACGACGTCTGCCGCGCGAAGCAGGTCCGCGACGTCCGCCCGCGCGCCGAGCAGCCGCACCGGCGCGGTCGTTCTGTCGATCTCAGCCCGCAGTTGCGCGTCGTCTGGACCGTCCCCCGCGATCACGACGATCGGATCCGCCTCGCCCCCGACCCACCTGCCGGCTGCGGCGACCAATACGTCGAACCGCTTCTGCGCCTGGAGCCTGCCGACCGCGAGGACAACGGGCTGCGAACCAGCGCCGAGCTCGGCCCGCACGTCGGCGCGAGACCTCGTCGCCGGGGCGAGCGGCGGCGCCACCACGAAGGTGGTGCTCGCCGTTCGCGCACCCGCTCGGACAGCTGCCGCAGTCAGATCCGCCGAAGCCCCGAGCGTCAGGCTCGCCGAGCGGGCGACGTAGCGCTCGAGCAGGGAATGGAGCCGCCCCGTCAAGCCGCCGACCAGTGGCGCGTTGTGCCACGTCACGACCAACGGCATGTGGGCGGGACGAGCCGCCGCGACTGCACCGGCACGGAGCCCGTGGGCGTGAACGACCTCGAAGCCACGCGCGAGCTTGCACAACCGCCTTCGCGACGACAGCACGACATCCGGACGACCTCGGGCGGTGTCCAGCAGCGCCTTGCCCACCCCCGGCGGATCGCCGACCGCGGCTAGCGCGGAGCCGGGCCCGCACACCGCGGCGGCAACGCCATAGCGACCAAGGTGCTCTGCCAGGAGGGCCACGTGACGCCCGATGCCGCCCGCTGTCTCACCCACGACGAGAAGTACCCGGACGGGCTTGTCAGCCATGGGCTGGCCTGAGGCGCGCCGGCACCAGCTTGCGTAGCACCGTCACTACCGTCGTCCGATCGATCAACGCCGCCACCACGAGATATACCGCCGCCGACGCCAGGGAGACGACGACCGCAGCACCCGCGTTGCGGATCGCCCCGCGCTGCTCGAGCGGATGAGCGAGCAGCCAGCCGCCAAGACCCGACACTGCGCCAGCGACAACCAACGCGGTCGTCGTACGCCGCAGTCCCGCGGTCACCTCGGAGCCTGCCGTGCGCGCAACAGCCGCGAGCAACCAGATCCCGGTGACGGTCACCCCGAGGGAGTTTCCGATTCCCACGGCGGCGACCGTCCAGGTGCGTGGAAGCAACTCGGCGAGCACCACATCCGTGACGATCGCCACGAGCCAGCCGCCGACCGCCGCCATCGCCGGGGTGCGGGCATTGCCCTGTGCGTACATGCTCCGCGACATCAGCGCCACGAGTGCATAGCCCGGTAGGCCGAAGGCAAACGTGACGAGGCCTCGCACCAGCACGTTCGGATCGACGTGGCCAGGGGCTCCGAGAATCACTACTCGCGCGACCGGCGAGGCGGTGGCGATCATGATCGCCGTCATCGCACCGATCGCGACGACCATGACCCGGGTGGTTCGGGCCAGCAGCACGGCGTACCGCTCACGCTGCCCTTCCTGCCATGCCGACGTCAGGCCTGGGAACGCGCTCGTCGCGAGTGGCACCGCAGCGACGGCCCACGGCACCGTGAACACCGTTTCGGCAAGGTTGAACAACACGACTGCCCCATCGGAGCCACGGGCGTTGGCCAGCCGCAGGACTACCGCAGTAGCGAGATCCGCGCTGCCGAGCACCACCGCGCCGGAGATCGCCATCCGACGGATCCTTGGCCCCACGCCGGGAGGGAATCGGTAGGTCGGGCGCAGCCTCAGCCTGATTCGAGCTGCTGGCACGAGCATCGGCACCAAGAGCATCAGGACTCCGAGGGTCGTGCCGACGGACAGGATCAGCTCGTGGGTTCGAGTCAGCGACGTGAGGTGGGTCTCTGAGTGGCTAGCTAGACCACCGAACATTCCGTACGCCGCAATCACGACGAGGCTCGACACCAGCGGACCGAGTACTGGGCCAAGGAAGCGGCGGTTGCCCTGCAGGACACCGATCAGGATCACCGCAACGCCATAGATGACGACCTGTGGCATGAACACGGCGAGCATTCGCGAGCCGACCGCGACCTCGCTGGCGGCTGAGCAACCTGGGTGTCCCCCGCCGACGAGCAGCCGCATCATCGGACGCGTGAGGAACAGGCCAACCACCATGACCGGCACGAGCAGCGTCGTGGCCCAGGTCAGTAGTGCAGACGTCGTCCGGCCGACGTTGTCGCGATCTCCAGCTGCTGCGGGCCCGGCGATCACCGGAACAATGACGCTCGACAGCGCTCCCCCGGCGACGATGTCGAAGACGATGTTCGGGACTGTGTTCGCTGTGAAGTACGTGTCGCCGAGACAGCTAGGCCCGACGATGCGCGCGAAGACGATGACCCGGGCGAAGCCCGCCGCGCGGGCCAGCACGGTGACAACTGCAATCAGCAACGCGGCTCGGGCGATTCCTTGCGCGGGCGGAACCGACGCGGCCGCCGCAGGTGGGGTCAGCTCGTCGAGCGGGACCTCATCGGCCACGACGGTCCCGCACGCGACCGAGCCCGTCGATCGTACGCAGAACGGGATTTGCCTCGATCACCGCACTGAAGCTCGTCCGCTCGCTTGCCAGCGTCGCCGCCACCACCCCGCTCGCGGCGGCAATCCGACCAAGGCGGGAAGGACGAGTTGCCAGCGACCACCCCAGAGTTGCTCCCAAGGCGCTGGCACCGCAGTCACCGAGCATCGCGTGCTCGCGGACATCCGGGCCAAGCGCTGCCCCGGCCACTGAGCCAGCGACGCTCGCAACCGCCCTTGCCGTCGGATCCCCTACCCGGCTCAGTGCGAACGCCGCAACGCTGGTCACCTTCGCTGCTCGTCCCGGTCGAAGATCGAAGAGATTGACCAGGTTCGCGGTGCCGGCAACCAAGACCGTTCCCAGCGCCACATCGATGGGCTTGCGGTGCTGACGCCGTGAAGCCGCGGCCGCGACACCACCCATTGTCACGAGCTTCACCACGCCGGTGGTAACCCGACCGTGCCGAAGCGCCTCGAGATGCCCGCCCAGTCCACGCGCGTGACTGTTGCCGTACTGGTCGTCATAGGCGCCAACCAAGCCGATCGCAGCAACTGCAAGCGTCGCCCGGCGTCGCGGTGCGGATCCGGCAGCGGCTAGCCCGACGATGGCACCGGCCGCGACGGCGGGGCCGAGCAACAGACTGACCTCGCGGTCGCGGAAGTTCTGCCGGTGCCAGGTCGGGTCGGCTGCGGTCGGTGACGATCGAAGCGAACGCCAGGCAAGCGCAGTCGTGGCGCCCGCGACCAACCCAGCGACCCGCGGTGAGACCTTCCTCCGGCGGCTCACGAAACGGGTCTCATGGCGCTGCGCTCGCACTCGGCAGCGGCTGCTTCTGTGAGACGCCGTACTCACCGGTGGTGCCAGCCGGCGCCTCTGCGAGCGCCAGCACGATGGCGACCCGCCCGATCGGGGTCTCGTCGGAGTCAACCGTCGACACGGTGCTCGAGACCGTGGCGTCCTGTCGAATCGCGGGGAGAGCGCCATTCGGTCCACCGGACTGCAGCGTCGGAGACGCCACCACGACACCGAGCGAGTCGTGGCGCAGCGCAGTCGCGAGCCCAATCAGATCGCTGTTCTGCTGCAACGCGACAGCCGAGCCGTCGGGTACAGAACCCAGCGGGACGAGAAGGATTGCGAGATCGGCGGTGTGCACCGGCGTCGCGCCCTGCACCGTGATGACGTTCCCGGCCGACAGCGTGCTGAGGATCGTCTCGATCTGCCGCGAGGAGGGCGTCTTGGCGCCCGGCTTCGTCACCAACGCGCGTGCCAGCTCTGTGCCCGCCTGGATCGCGCCGGAGGCATGGGGCAGCCGAGCGGTGCCAGCAAGCTGCAAAGCGAGCTCGCCGAGGGTTTCGTCCTGGTCGGGATCGAGATACGACGACTGAAGCTGGACCTCGGAGGTAACCGACGCGCCCGCCGATGCCAGCGTCGCCAGCAACGCCGCGCGAGCACCGCTGTCGACCCCGGGGGCGGAGATCACTGCCACACCGGCATCGACCAGCTTGCCGCTCACGGCGTAGGGCTCGACGTCCGAGGCGAAGGCTTGCTGACTGGACAGCTGAGCGTTCAGCGCATCCTTCTGGTGCTCGAGCGACTGGTTGTCCGCGGTTACGCGGTTTGCCTGCTGCCGCAGGCTGTGCGTGACGGTGCTCTGCAGGCTCGTACTGCCGAGGAACAACCCGAGCGCCAGTGCCAGGAAGACGGCGACCAGCGAGACGATGTGGTATCTGAAGTCGATCACAGCAGTCCGTGCAGCCAGCGCGTGAAGTGGTCCCAGTCGGTACCGAAGTACTCGCGGTAGAGGCTCCCACCGGGTGTGACATAGAGCGCAACGATGAACGCGAGTGCGGTGGCGAGAACAAGGAGCACGAGCGACGAGGCGTGGATCCTGGTGCGATAGAGCCGGCTGACGCCCTTTGCGTCGATCAGCTTTCCGCCGACCCGCAGCCGAGTAAGGAAGGTGCTCGCCATGCCCGCGCGGCCCTTGTCGAGAAACTCGACGAGAGTGGCGTGGGTGCCGACGGCGACGATCAGCTCCGCGCCCCCTTCGTCGGCAAGCAGCAACGCGAGGTCCTCGCTGGTGCCGGCGGCTGGGAACACGACCGGCTCGATCCCGAGCTCCTGGATCCGGGCGAGGCCGGGTGCGCTTCCGTCGCGATAGGCGTGTACGACGATCTCGGCACCGCACTTGAGCGCGGCGTCGCTGACCGAGTCCATGTCACCGACGATGACGTGGGGGCGAAGGCCCTCTTCGAGAAGCGCGTCCGCCCCGCCGTCCACGCCGATCAGCACGGGTCGGTATTCGCGGACGTAGTGGCGAAGCGCGATCAGGTCCTCGCGGTAGTGATATCCGCGTACGACGACCAGGACGTGACGGCCGTCGAGCTGGGTCTCGAGGTCAGGTACGCCGATGCCGTCGAGCAGCAGGTCGCGTTCGCGACGGAGATACTCCATCGTGTTCGAAGCGAAGGCCTCCAGCTGGCTAGCAAGGCCAGCACGTGCATCGAGCATCGAGGCGGCAACCGACTCGGCGCTCTGCCGGGTGCCTTGGACGAGGATGAGCCCATCGAGGCCGAAGACCTTGTCGTCCTCGATCCGGACCGTGTCCCCCTCGCGCAGTCGTGAGAAGGCATCGACGCCGACGCTGTCGATGAGCGGGATGCCGGCCGAGATCAGCACCTCGGGGCCGAGATTCGGGTAGCGGCCGGACACGCTCGCGGCAACGTTGACGACCGCGACGACTCCCTTGGCAGCGAGCGACTCGGCGCCGACCAGGTCGAGATCGATGTGATCGATGACCGCGATGTCGCCGGGACGAAGCCGGCGGGACAGATCCTTGGTACGGCGGTCAAGGCGTACCTGACCCACCACGCCGGGGGGAAGCTCGCCGGCGCGTGCGCGGCGAAGTGTCGCAAGCCTCATTCTGCGGGAAGTCTGCCAGAGGTCGGATCAGTGACCATTCAGCTTCGACTCCGCGGCGAGCACCAAGAGCTCCTCGGCGTGCCCCCGCGCCAGCTCGGAGTCCTCCTGGCCGCCCAACATCCGAGACAGCTCGCGAAGCCGACTCTCGCCCTCGACGGGAGCGGCTGCGCTGGAGGTGACCGATCCACGGTCCGGCTTCGCCACGACGACGTGGTGGTCGGCGAAGGCTGCGACCTGCGGCAGGTGCGTGACAACGAGGACCTGAGCGGAGCCGGCCAGTGCCGCGAGACGGCGGCCGACCTCTACCGCCGCACGGCCACCAACGCCGGCATCGACCTCGTCGAAGACGAATGTGGGCACCGGATCGGCGCCCGCAAGCACGATCTCGAGGGCGAGCATGACGCGCGACAGCTCGCCACCGGATGCGCCGCGATGGAGCGGCCGCGCGGGAGCGCCTTCGTGCGCAACGAGACGGAACTCGATGTCGTCGACACCCGCCGGGCCAAAGGCGACACTCGCGCCATCGACCACGATCCCGTGCGGATCATCACGGCGTCCGACGGCTACCTGTACGGCAGAGTGCGGCATCGCGAGGCCAGCCAACTCAGCCGACACCGCCGACTCCAGTCGAGCTGCGGCCGCGGCCCGTGCCCGAGACAGGTCCGCAGCCGCCGCGGTCAGCTTGCCAAGTATGTCGTCGCGACGCTTGCCGAGCGCCGCGATCAGCCCGTCATCGTCGCCGAGCTCGGCGAGCCGGGCGCGGGCCTGGTCGGCCCAGCCCAGGACACCATCGACGTCTGCGCCGTAGCGTTTCGTAAGAGCGGAGACCTTCGCCATCCGCTCCTGCACCACGGCGAGCCGCGCAGGGTCGGCCTCCAACCGGTCCAGGTAGGACGCGACATCCGCCGCGACATCTGCAAGAACGTACGACGCCTCGGCGAGCCGGACCGCGATCGCGTCAAGCTCTGGATCATGGCCGGCGACCGCCTCCAGATCGTGGCGGGCAGTCGCGACAAGCCCGACAGCGTCATCGCCATCGGCCGCGTCATCGCCGCGATGTAGCGCGATCCGCGCCGTGGCCGCTGCAGAGCGCAGCGCCTCCGAGTGCGCGAGGCGGGCAACCTCCAGCGAAAGTGCGGCATCCTCGCCGGCGACTGGCTCGACAGCATCGATGTCTGTCAGCCCATGTCGCAACGCATCCGCTTCAAGGGTCCGCTCGCGGCGGTTAGCCGTGACTACGTCGAGCTCGGCACGCACCGATGCCAGCTCGGCAAACGCCGCGCGGTAGCCGGCGAGCGGCCGGTCGATCGCCTCGCCGCCGAAGCGATCGAGCACGCCGCGCTGCACGCTCGGCCTGAGCAGCCCTCGCTGGTCCGCCTGACCGTGCACCGTGACGAGATCGTCGGCCAGGGAGGTGAGCACGGCAGCAGGTACGGAGCGACCGCCGACGAATGCACGCGATCGGCCGTCGGCGGCGATCGTCCGTGCCACGACCACCTCGTCGCCGTCGAGCTGGCCGCCGCTCTCCTCGACGATCGCGGCAACCGGACCGTCAGGCGCTACCCGGAAGCGGCCCTCGACCTCGGCTCGCTCGTACCCGCTGCGGACCAGGCCGCTGTCGGAGCGCCCGCCGAGCAGCAGGCCCAGCCCGGTCAGCAACATGGTCTTGCCGGCGCCGGTCTCGCCGGTCACCGCGGTGAAGCCGCCGCCGAAGGACAGTGTCGCCTCGTCAATGGCACCGAGACCGCGCAACCGCAGCTCTACGAGCACCAGGTCAGCGTATGTGCGTGAGCCCGACCGGAGAGAACGCCAGGCCGGGGAACACCTGTCCGATTCGAGGGTTGCCGAGCCGGTGCGCGATGACGTCGCCGACGACCTGCCGGTAGTCGGTCGTGACGGCAAGATCGCCGTAGTCGAGCTGCTTGTCCCCCAGCCCTGGCCACTTGGTGAACACCTTCCCGCCGTGGATGCCTCGCCCGAGGACGAACATCACGTTGCCGTGCCCGTGGTCGGTTCCGCCGGCGCTGTTCTCCTCGACCCGACGACCGAACTCGCTCATCACCACGACGGTCGTGTTGTGCATCTCATCGTCGAGATCGGTGACGAACGCCGTGAGGCAGGCGGCGAGGTCAGCCAGCAACGGCGGCAACGCGATGTTCTGGCCGGCATGGGTATCCCAGCCGAAGGCGTCAACGCCGTACGCGTCCACCGTCACGGCTTCGAGTTGAGGGACGTCCTTGATCACCTTCGCGATGTCCAGCAACGCAGCGCCGAGCAGCGAGGTGGGGTAGCTGACGTTGTGGGAAGGCGTGTACGAACTGGCGCGCACCGCGGCGACGCGCTGCAAGGCATTGAACGTCTCGTGTGCTGCTTCTGTCGCGGGCCGGCCACTGTCGCTGTACAGCCGGTCGAGCGCCTTCATGACCAGCTCGTACGCCGCTGGCGCGGTGTCGAGCTGGAACGCCTCGAGTCCCGTCATCGCCGTCGTGTGGCCCCACCCGACAAGGCTGGCGGCGACATGCTGACCGAAGGAGACGGCTCGCAACGTGTCCGTCGCCTGAGGCCGGCACAACAGGTGCCGAGCAAGCCAGCCGGTCGACAACCCCGGGTCGTCCGAACCCGCTTCCATCGTCGCCTGCGCGTCGAAGTGGGAGTAGTCGGCCGTGGTGTCCAGTCCCGTCGCTTGCACGACGGCCAGCTCGTTCTTGCGCCACAACGGCATCAGCGGAGCAAGTGACGGATGGAGCCCGAATCGGCCGTCGAGGTCGTGAACGCTCTTAGCGGGCACGGCCAGTGTCGGCCGGAGCTTGTAGTAGTTGGCGTCGTGATGCGGGACGACCAACGAGAGGCCGTCGACGGCTCCGCGCAGGAACACCACGACAAGGCGGCCAGCGGGTCGGTGCGACCCAGAGTCGGCTGCCGCGAAGGCATACCGCGGCAACACGGACGGCGCCGCCATCGCGGCCAGCCCGACGGCGGCGCCTCGGCTGAGAAGCGCCCGCCTCGACAGCGAGCAGTCTTCGGCGGGTGTCACCGCAGCTCCATGTACTCGCTGGCCAGGATCCCGAAGTGGATCGCGCCATGCCCTGCGGTGCCGCCCTTGCGCCAGGACGCCGGTGGCTGGGCGTGTGGGCTCAGACCCGCGAGCTCGGCGATCGCATAGCGATGCTCGCGACGAATCGACTGGCCGGTGATGCGCTCACCCGCGGCGGCAATGATCCCGTCGATCGTGGCGCCCTTGTGCCAGGCCTCCGCAGCGGGTCCCGGGCCCTTGCTGAATGGCGCACTCGTCGCACCCGGGTTGGCCAGCCAGCCCATGAGCTGCCAGATCTGCAGCGTTGTATTCGAGTTCAGCCAAGCTGCGCCGACCTGCGGATAGCCGTTCGGCGCCACCCACTCCGACGGCACGTGGCCTGCAGCTCGTAGGAAGTTCAGGAAGGTGCCCCAGCCGATCACGGTGTTGACGGAGCCGGCTCCGAGGTCCGGCAGCTGACCCCAGGTCCACCCCATCCCACGGATCGCAGCCGCAAAGGTGTCGCCGGGACGTCGAGCCTTGCGTCCTCGGCTGGCGAAGAACTCGTCCTGCTCGACGATGAAGCGCAACGTCGATCCGATCTCGGTGCCGTTGCGGAGATAGTGCCGCGCGACCCGGTCGACGAGCGACGGCGACGGGGTATCAGACACGTAGTGCACCAACAACCGCCGCGCGACATTGCGTGCCGTGGCAGGCCGATGTGCGACGTACTCGGCGAAGTCGTGGATCAGGTGCTCGCCGTTGGCCGACCGGTTGGACGTCTTGAAGCCGACGATGTCCAGCCGCCCCGTGTAATGCGCGGCCGGTTCGTACTCGTACTCCCAGGTCTGCTGATTGATCGTCGCGCCGGTGAGCAGCTTGGCGTAGGCCTTCACGTCGTGCTCGGTGAAGTTACCGAGGCCGACCGTATGCAGCTCGAGATTCTCGCGAGCGAGATTCTCGACCGGGTAGGTCTTCGTGGACAGCCACTGGTCGAGAAAGGTCAGCATCGCCGGCGCGGTCAGGACAGCGGAGAGCAGACCGACAAAGGGCCCCGCCGCCCGCGGCCGAACGACTTTGGTGTCGTAGCTGAACCGGGTCCACGGCAGGAACTCTTTCTCGACCAGCGAGCACACGTTGAAGTGGTCGAGCCAAACCTCGGTCAGCCTGGCGAGCACCTGGCTTTCGGAGAACATCGTCCGCGAGAGGGTCGACCATTCGTAGGCCTGGACGACCTCGTCGCTGTTCCCTGCGTAGGCCTGTGCCATCTGAAGTGGCGAGAGCGACAACAGCGGAAAGGACAGTCCGAGCACCGTCTCGTGGAGGTCTTTGCCGCCGGCGAGCTGCTTCGCCAGCCAGCCTGGCACTCCGGCCTTGCGGACGGCGGCGAGGTCGGCGGGCGTCGGCCCGTACCCGAGCCGCCGCAAAGCGTGGAGCGCGGGATCGTCCGGCACCGTCACCGCAACGTCGGCCTTGCGCGACCGGGGTGCCTCTGTCGCGGCGGTGGCGACGCCACCGGGCAGAGCAGTCAGCGCGACGCCGGCGGCAACTGCGCCCAGCAGGCCGCGACGCTCGAGCATGCCTCGACCAACGAGTGGATCGGCGCCGGGTGACGAGGCCGCCGTCACCGCCCGCTCCACCCCTGGACCGGCAGCTTGAACTTCTCGACGAGCCGGTCGGTGAACGGCGCGCTGCGCAGCCGTACCAGCCGGACAGGCTCCGCGCTGCGGACGATTTCAAGCCGATCGTCAGGCTGTAGGGGGTGGGTTCGCCGTCCGTCGCAGAACAGCACCGCTGACGACGCGGGGGCGGCGAGCTCGATCGCGACAGTCGACGCCGGAGAGACAACCAGCGGCCGCGCGAAGAGGGCGTGCGCACTGATGGGGACGACGAGGAGCGCCTGGACCGACGGCCACACCACGGGGCCACCAGCCGAGAACGCGTACGCCGTCGAGCCGGTCGGCGTGGCACAGACGAGGCCGTCACAGCCCCATCGCGAGAGCGGCCGACCGTCGATCTCGAGGATCAGGTTGATCATGTGCTCGCGGCTGTCCTTCTCGACCGAGACGTCGTTGAGGGCCCAGTCGTGGAGCACCTCGCCGCCGTCGCGCAGCACCTTCACGTCAAGCGCGAGCCGGTCCTCGACCTCGTAGTCGCCAGCGAGGATCGCGGTGGCGGTCGCGTCCAGCGACATCGGATCGGACTCGGCGAGGAAGCCGACGTGCCCGAGGTTGACTCCGAGCAGGGCCGTGCCGTGCGGCCGGGCGTACTCCGCCGCGCGAAGCAGCGTCCCGTCGCCGCCGAACGCCACCACGAGCTCCGCGCCACGGGCAGCGTCGAGATCGTCCGGCACGCTGAAGGCTCCGACGCACTCCACGTCGAGCGCCTCAGGCTCGAAGACCCGAACCTCGATCCCCGCGGCAACCAGCCGACTGCCGAGCTCTCGGGCCGCCGCGGTCGCGCCAGGGCGACCGTTGTGCACGACCAACAACACGACGCGCGGCTGTTCGGTCATTGCGGTCCCGCTGCCACGGCTGCGGCGATGACGGCATCGTCGGGTGGGTCAGCGCCTGCCCGCAACCAGAGGAAGTACTCGACGTTGCCCGAAGGGCCAGGTAGCGGACTGGCGATGACGCCAGCAGTGCCGATCCCGAGGCCATGGGCATACGCCGCGACCTTTGCGACCGCGGCGGCTCGAACGGCCGGGTCGCGGACGACGCCTCCCGCACCGACCACGCCCTTACCGGCTTCGAACTGCGGCTTCACCATCACGACCAGATCACCGCCAGGAGCCGAGCAGCCGACCAGCGCGTCGAGGACGACTGTCAGAGAGATGAACGACAGGTCCGCGACAACCAGGTCGACCAGGCCGTCGATCACGTTCGGCGAGAGACTGCGAGCGTTGGTGCGATCGAGCACTCGCACCCGGGGATCGGACGCGAGCGACCAGGCGAGCTGGCCATAACCGACGTCGACGGCGACGACCTGGCTCGCACCGCGACGCAAGAGCACTTGGGTGAATCCGCCCGTTGATGCACCCGCATCGAGGCAGCGGCGCTCGGCGACCGGCAGCGCAGGCCAATGGTCGAGCGCGCCGGCGAGCTTGTGGGCTCCGCGTGACACGGAGTCGTCGACGTCGCCAGATGACACCTGGACCGAGGTCGCCTGATCCACGGCCGTTGCTGGCTTGCTGGCGGGCATACCGGCTACACGCACCCGGCCAGCCGCTACCAGGTCGACAGCGTCCTGCCGCGATCTTGCGAGTCCGCGTCGCACGAGCTCGACATCGAGACGATTCTTGGACGCCACCCGATCACTGCCTGTCATCCAGCTCAGCGAGGGCGTCGTGGAGCTGGCGCTGGACATCGTCGAAGATCTCGACATGAGCCTCGATCGGAGCCGTTTCGGTATCGCGAAGCCGGTTCTGCGCGGCGTCAACCGAGACCACACCGGTCGGCTCGTTCGCCGCCGCCACCTCACCGCTTTCGACGGGGGTTTCCGCCTCATCGGACACGCTGTGACGGTAGCCGACGAACCCTTTTCCCGGGCGACCGATTAGCGTTTGCCCGTGGCCACGGCGAAGCAGTGCCGCGCCGCGATCGACCGGCTGGTCGAGTCCGTGGACGACGTCGATCCCGATGTGCGCGCAAAGCACATCCCAGAGCGGACCGTGCTGTGCCACGTACGCGACCTCGACGTGATCTTCACGGCCCGGCTCGACTCCGACGGAGTCCACGATCTCGTCCAGCTACCGGGTGGCACCGAGGTCGAATCCAAGGACGTGCGACTCAGCCTCGACAGCGACGAGCTGATCGCCCTTGCGCTGGGCAAGGAGGACTTCGTCACCGCCTGGCTGCGAGGCCGGATCCACGTGTCCGCCTCGGTCCGCGACATGCTCAGGCTGCGCTCGCTGTTCGGTCTGTAGGCCACCGCTCCCGCCTTCTGGGGCGCGATGCGCCGCCCCGTAGCATCGCCGCCATGACCCAGCCGCCGCGTCCCGACGGACTCGTCCTCGCGCCCTTTCGGGCACTTCGCTACAGCTCGGCCACCACGCTCACGGACGTGCTGGCTCCGCCGTACGACGTGATCAACGCCGCCGAGCAGAGTGAGCTCGAGGCGCGCGATCCCGCCAATGTGGTGCGGCTCACCCTGCCGCGGGACGACAACGGGCCCGACAGCCGTTACGCGGCCGCCGGACGCCAGCTCAGTGCCTGGCGCAAGGACGGCACGCTGGTGCCCGACGACACCGCGGCCGTCTACGTCTACGAGCAGCACGCCCACGGCCACACTCAGCGTGGCCTGGTCGGCGCTCTTGGCCTGACCCCGGCCGAGGACCAGATCGTGCTGCCGCATGAGAACACGATGGCCGGGCCGGTCGCTGACCGACTCGCGCTGATGGGCGCGACGGCCGCGGACCTCGAAATGATCTTCCTGGTCTACGACGGCGGCGGAGCCGCAAGCCAGGCGGTCGCTCACGCTGACAGCGCAGCCCCACTGGTCGAGACGGCCACGCCCGATGGCGTCCGGCACCGACTGTGGGCGATCACCGACTCGGCGGCGCTTGCCGCGATCGCCGCCGACCTCCATCCACGCCGTGCGGTCATCGCCGACGGTCATCACCGCTACGCGACGTTCCTGCGCTACCAAGCCGATCGCCACGCCGCCGGTGACGGCGAGGGAGCGTGGGACCTGGGTCTGGCGTTCCTGGTGGACGGCTCGGCGTTCGGACCCGAGGTCCACGCGATTCACCGCGCGGTGCCCGGGCTGACGCCAAAACGTGCCGCTGAGCTGGCGAGCGGCGGCTTCCGCGTCACCGAGATCACCGGCGGCGTGGCCGACGCCGAACAGGCGCTCGCCGAAGCCGGTCGGTCAGGACCTGCGTTCGTCGTCACCGACGGCGAGGAGTCCTGGCTGCTCTCCGAACCGGATGCCGGCAAGCTGCAGGCGGCGATGCCGGCGGAGCGCTCGGCGGCCTGGCAGGCGCTGGATGTGGCAATCGCGCATGCGTACCTGATCCGCACGCTGTGGCTGCTCGAGGACAACGAAGAGATCGTCGAGTTCCACCACGATGTGCCCGCAGCGGTCGAGTCGGCCAAGGCGAGCGGCGGAACCGCGTTGCTGCTGAACCCGACACCGGTCGCCGACGTTGCCGCCGTTGCGGCAGCCGGCGACCGGATGCCGCGGAAGTCGACGCTGTTCGTCCCGAAGCCCGCGACCGGCCTACTGATCAGGGCATTCGCCGACTCCTAGCGAGTGCTCCTCGTGATCTCTACGTCGTCCCTTTTCCTGAGATCGGGTGGACGATGGCAAGCCTTCGGGTGGTCCGTAGGGTCGTGAATGCCTGTCCAGGACCGAACGTGGCCGGCTTTGGCGTCGAGCGGAACGGCGGGAGCAGGAGCCGTAGCGCATCTCTCGGCTGGATGGGGCCGGTGATGCGGATCCGAAGCCCGGGGTGCCCCTTCCCGATCGTCACCAGATGCCCGCCGCGGTAGAGCGCGATGCCGAACGCGCACACCGTCCGCGGCTTGACGAGGAACTGGTTGGATAGCGGGTTGGAGATCCGCGTGACGACCACCGTCGTCGCAGAGCCAAAGGTGTTGTTGGCAACCTGCACGGTGGCTCGGCAACCCCCGCTCGTCACGCTCAGCGTCGCCGCTCGGTGGCTGACGCTCTTGGACGTCACGACCGTTCCGAAGTTCGGCGGAAGCGGCGGCTTGTGCCCGCTGCCAGCCCCGGGCCCACCGTTGCCGCCGGACCCACCGCCACTGCCACCGGTGCCACCGCCAGCGCCACCTCCGCCACCGTTGCCGGTGCCGTTGATGGTCACCGTCACGGTCGCCGTGTCGCAGACCGGCGTTGGAAATGAGGTGTCGCAGACCTGATAGCTGAAGCTCGCGAAGCCGATGTAGTACGCCAACGGCGTATAGGTGATCGAGCCATCGGCGTTGACGACCACCGACCCGATGCCCGGTCCGCTCACGACCGTCACCGAGCCCGGGTCGAGCGGGGTCAACGTCGAGCCCGTCGAGTCGTTGCCCAGCACCTCGATCGTGACGGGTGTGCTTTCCGCCGTCGAGGCGGCGTCGTCCGTCGCGGTGACGGTGTTCGCGCCAACCGTGACCGGCACCGTCGAGGTGTGGCACTGCGGCCTCGGCTTCGAGGTGTCGCACACCTGAACCTGGTAGGAGTCCGGACCGGCATAGCCCGGCGTCGGGGTATAGGTAACCGCGCCAGTAGTCGGGTTGATCGAGATCATCCCGTGCGCCGGGGCGGTCGCCTGGGTCACCGACGTCGGGTCCAACGGAGCCCCCGACGTCGACACGATGTCGCTCAGC
Organism: Mycobacteriales bacterium; assembly: GCA_036267875.1. Classification (GTDB taxonomy): domain Bacteria; phylum Actinomycetota; class Actinomycetes; order JAFAQI01; family JAFAQI01; genus DASZTV01. Next base: position 4,817 of record DATAVE010000172.1, on the reverse strand, counting down.
TGCGTGGTCACTGGCGTGTCGTGCGGCGTCGTGACCGCCGGGGTCTTGTCGGTGAACACGTTGTTCACCGTGACCGTCACAGTCGCCGTGTCACACACCGGCGTCGGGGTCGAGGTGTCGCACACCCGATAGGTGTACGAGTCCGTCCCGCTGAACCCGGCAGCCGGGGTGTAGGTCACCTTCCCGGTCGTCGAGTTCACCGAGGTCGACCCATGCGACGGGGCCGAGGACACCGTCACCGACCCCGGATCGAGCGGGGTCAAGGCTGAGCCCGTGGTGTCGTTGGCCAGCACGTCGGTGGTCACCGCGACGCCCACCGTCGTGGAGTCCGCGTCGTCGACCGCGGTCACCGAGTTCGCGCCGACCGTGACTGTCACCGTCGAGGTGTGGCACAGCGGCGTCGGCGTGGACGTGTCGCAGACGTTGACCTGGTAGGAGTCCGGGCCGGTGTAGGTCGCGGTCGGGGTGTAGGTGACCGCGCCCGTCGTCGGGTCGATCGAGATCGAACCGTGCGCCGGCCCTGTGGCCTGCGTCACCGACGTCGGGTCCAACGGAGCTCCCGACGTCGACACGATGTCGCTCAGGTCCGTCTTCACCGCGGTGTCGTGTGGCGTCGTGATTGCCGGGTTCTTGTCGGTGAACGCGTTCGGCACCGTGATCGTTACCGTCGCCGAATCGCACACCGTTGTCGGGGTTGAGGTGTCACACACCTGGTAGGTGTAGGAGTCGGTCCCGGCGAACCCAGCATCCGGGGTGTAGGTCACCGCACCTGTCGTGGTGTTGACCGATGTCGTCCCGTGCGACGGACCACCAGCCGCGCCCTCCGCGGGCACGGCCACCGAACCAGGATCGAGGGGGGTCAACGCCGACCCCGTCGTGTCATTGGCCAGCACGTCAGTGGTCACCGCGACCTGCGGCATGGTCGAGTCGGTGTCGTCGTCCGCGATTACCGTGTTGGCGCCGACGGTCACCGTCACCGTCGAGGTGTGGCACTGCGGCGTGGGTGTCAAGGTGTCGCATACCTGGACCTGGTAGGAGTCCGGGCCGGTGTAGGTCGCGGTCGGGGTGTAGGTGACCGCGCCCGTCGTCGGGTCGATCGAGATCGAACCGTGTGTCGGCGCCGTGGCCTGCGTCACCGACGTCGGATCCAATGGCAGACCTGACGTGGCGACGATGTCGCTCAGGTCCGTCTTCACCGCCGTGTCGTGAGGCGTCGTGATCGCCGGGTTCTTGTCGACGAACGCGTTGTTTACGGTGATTGTCACCGTCGCGGTGTCACAGACTGTCGGCGCGGCGATCGCGCACACCTGATAGGTGTAGGAGTCGATCCCGCTGAACCCAGCATCCGGGGTGTAGGTCACCGCACCTGTCGTGGCGTTCTCCGACGTCATCCCGTGCGACGGACCACCAGCCGCGCCCTCTGCGGGCACTGCCACCGAGGCCGGATCGAGGTCATCCGTCGGGTCGCTGGTCGAGTCGTTTGCCAGTACGTCGGTCGTCACCGCGACGCCTGCCTGCGTCGAATCCGCATCGTCGGCAGCCGTGACCGCCTCGGTGCTGATGGTGTCGATGTCGCTGGCGGTCGCGGTGAACGGCGCGACCGACGAGTCAGCCGGATCCGGGACACTCACGCTCGCGTCGTTCTCGATCGGACCGCTGGCGTCGGCGTGCACCTGAACCGTCAGCGTGACGTTCGTCCCCGTGGACCCGGCGCCGCCCGTCGTCTGACTGCCGTCGCCGCTGACCCCAGCAGGACCGATGTCGGCGAGGTTCCAGGTGACGGTCCCGCCCACGTTGGTGCCGCCGTCACTTGCCGACACGAAGTCGACGTCAGCCGGAAGCGTGTCAGTCAAGGTGGCGCCGGACAGTGTCTCTCCGACCAGCTGGTTGGAGACCGTCAGCGTGTAGACATCGGTGGCGCCGGGTGTGATGGTGGTGGTGCCGTCGTCCTTGGTCAGCGCCACGCCGGTCGTGATCGCGGGCGCGACGGTGAAGCACGGTGTGACCGGACCGTTGTTGGTCGAGACCGGGTCCGGGAGCGGCCCGCTGACGCTGCCGGGAACGCAAACCGACGTCCCCACCACCGACACGTCGGGCACAACCGGGATGTCGAGCTCCTCGCCGGCCCCGACCGCGAGGCTGCGAATGGACGCGTCGCTGGCGTTGTCCGAGCTGCAGGTCAACGTGAACGGGCCTGCGACCGGCACATCCGCGGTCGGGTCGGTCGTGTCGACGCAGGAGTAGCCCATCGGGCTGAGGTCGGTCACGGTCAGCCCGGCCGGGATCGAGGCCACGAGGTTCGCGGGCGACTGCGACGTGCCGTTGTCGACCACGGAGAACGGCACGATGCCAGGCCGGCCGACCTGCAGCGCAAGGTGTGCCGGCGCGCTGATCGCGAGGTCAGCGTTGGATGTGGACGCGCAGACCGCCCTCGGCTCGGCGGCGACGATGGTCTGGGTGCTCACCGCGGCAACCGAGTTGCACGCCTGCTGGTTCAGGGCGGCGTTCTGTCCCGCGTCGTAGGTGAAGGTCAGCGAGGCGCCTGCGGCGAGTGAGCTCGCCTGCGCACGAATCGCCTGCGTGCCGGCGTCGGTCGCGCCCGACCAGTCGTTCGTGCAGCCGTCCGCCGGAATCGTCTCGTTGAGATCCACCTCGGGCCGGCAGGGGTTCGTGCTGTCTGAGTAGGACAGAGTCAGGCCTGCAGACACGTCCGACGTGGACAGCAGGTTCTCCGCGAACGTGCTGCCGCGCGGCGTGGTATCCGTCGCCGTAGATGTTCCGGTGTCGCCGACATACGGGAGCACGTCGTACGCCGAGATGTTGGTCAGCGGCAACGTCCCCGAGTTGGTCACGGTGACCTGGTACTTCACGTCGTCACCAGGTGTGACCGGCACCAGCGCCCCGGGGCTGTTCACCCAATCGCAGCCGTCGGGCGCCGAGGCGTCCGGCCGACAGATCGCCTTGGTGACCGACAGGCTGGCCGTCGCGCCGACCGGGATGCCAGTGCTGCTGGCGAGCTGGCTGAACCACTGGGTGGTCGCCCCGTCACCATTGACATCCATCCCGTTCTGGACGGCCGTGTCGCTCGCCGGTGTGTCGGTGAACACGGCGTCAGAGGTGTCGAACTGGTTGCGCGAGTCGCTCACCCAGTACGTTGCCGTGCTGGTCTGGCCGGCCGCCGCATTGGTCGGCACCGCGATGATGTTCATCGCCGGCCAGCCGTGGTTGCTGTTCGCGGTATCTCCGAACGTCACCGTGTTTGGCCAGCTCGCGACCACGTCCTCGCGGAGATTGCCGGCGATCGTGACCGTCCCGTAGTGGAACGTCACGCCGGCGGGTGGCAGCACGTTGTCCGGTGCCACTGCGCTGAACGTCGGCGTCGGGCTGTGCGGGATCGTCCAGCCCACCGGAGCAATGAACACGTACTCCGGGGTGATGTTGGTCCCGTCTGGCAGGCCGCCGAAGATCTCGTCGCCGGACTGGCCGGGCCGGTGGCCGTTGCTGATGTCCAGCGCCTGGCCGTTCATCGAGAACGTCACCGGCGTGCCTGGCGAGACCCCGGTCGTCGGCGTCGGCGCGGCGTGCTGCCGCGCGCCGATGCTGATCGTGGTCGGCATCGGCTCGATCGAGATCGTGCGGGTCGCCGAGCCGAGATCGATGTCAGGCTGCGCCGGATCGTTCGGGTCCGTCGGATCGCCGGGCCACTGCATGACCGCAGAGGCAGTGTTGGTGTAGGTCTCGGTCGGCGTGCCCGGCTCGACGACGTAGTGAAAGTCGACCTGGAACTGACTGTTGATGTTCGTCGGGTTCGAGGCCCCGGTCACGGCAGCAGCAATCGGGGCCGAGGTGACGGTGGCCGTCGCGAAGCAGAGTCCTCCCGTGGTGGTCACGGTGCCGTCGGATGCGGTGACGGTGACCTTCGGATTGGTCGTCGAACTGTCGCCGCTGGTGCCGTCACTGAGCGTGTACGCAACGTCCGCGAGCGCGGCCGCGTTGTCTGAGAGGATTTGGTTGACGCATGGCGGGACAGCACCCGCGGCCGGATCCGCAACTGCAGAGTCGTACAACTCGTTGTCCGTGATCACCGCGACGCTGGGCTCGTTGGACTGGTTCTCCACGGTGACATACCAGTTGGACGATATGCCGGTCCCCAAGATTCCCGGCGGAGCCGGCTCCGGCTGGCCGGGTGTGCAGTTCACGCCGTACTGCGTGCGTCCGCTCGCCGGGCAGTTCGGCTCAGGATTCTGGACCGCCGGCGCCGCCCAGAGCAGGTCGTCCCCGTTCGCCGGGTCCGTGCTGCCGTTGGTGCCGCTGCTGCTGCCTGGGCCGCCTGGCTTGCTGTTTTGGCCGACTGTCTGGGAGTCCTTGCCGCCCCCGCCGAACGCCGCCTGCTCGAACGCGGTGTGGCACTGGACCGGGTAGGTGGAGCTGAAAGTGCTTGCCGACTTCGTGGTCGACGCCGAGTCGCCATCGGTATCTGGGAGGTAGGTGACGCTTGCGTCGACCGTGTTGGTCTCGTTGTCCAGGAAGTTGCAGCCCGTGCCATCGGCGCCGGGCATGGTGGACCCTGGATAGGTGATCCAGACGCTCCGGTACTGATAGTTGGGCAACTGCTTGTTCCAGGGGTTGCTGGTAACCGTGGTCCCCCAACCGCCGCCGCCGCTGTAGTCGGGGCCGCTCGATGGGACGTCGTCGACGCCGTCGGTCCAGGTAATGGTCCCGCCGAGACCACCCGGCCCCGGCGTGTAAACCGCAGGCTGGCCGTCCGACAGGCCCGTGGCCTGCGGCAGTACCACGCCACTCACGACGTTGGTGGT
>DATAVE010000171.1:0-8516 GCA_036267875.1 Mycobacteriales bacterium | reverse complement strand
CGGCGAACGCCGGCAGCGCGATCACCAACGTCGTTCAGACACCTGAGTCCCTCGGCCCGTGGACCGGATATGCCGTCTTCCTGGGCTGGACCGTGCTCGTGATCGGGATCGGTTACTACCTGCTGCGCACCCGCGACGTCTAGCCGCGCATGAGCTAGCCGCGTCAGGACGGCGCCCGATTTCTTGCGCTGACCGTCAGAATGCCGTCAGGACGCTTGATCTCGCGTTCGGTCCGTTCCGACACTGCGGGCATGGCTGATGTCGTCCTGGTCCTGCTGACCATCGCCCTATTCGCACTCTTCGCGCTGATCGCGAAGGGGGCCGAGCGGTTGTGACCGCAGTGAACATGGTCGGGCTGATCCTCTCGATCGCGACCGCGGTTTTCCTTGTGGTCGCGCTGCTCTTCCCGGAGCGGTTCTAATGGGCGCAAACAGTGCCGGCGTCATCTTCATCGTCTCGCTCGTCGTCGCGCTCGCCGTGTCGTATCGCCCCCTCGGCGACTACATGGCGCGGACCTATCAGTCGCATCACCACCTACGCGTCGAACGATGGATCTACCGCGCGACCGGGATCAACCCCGACGCAGAGCAGACCTGGCCGGCGTACCTGCGCAGCGTGCTCGCCTTTTCGTTCGTCAGCGTGCTCATCGTCTACATCATCCTCCGCATCCAGCACCACTTGCCGTTCAGCGAAGGCTTAGCCGGTATGCACGCGAGCCAGGCCTGGAACACCGCGAGCAGCTTCACCACCAACACAAACTGGCAGTCCTACTCCGGCGAGTCCGCGCTGGGCTATTCCGCGCAGATGGCCGGACTCGCGGTGCAGAACTTCGCGTCGGCGGCCGTCGGCATTGCGGTGGCGATCGCGCTGGTACGAGGTTTCGCCCGTTCCAGGACCGACCAGCTCGGCAACTTCTGGGTCGACCTGGTCCGCACCTGCATCCGAATCCTGCTCCCGATCTCCTTCGTCGCAGCGATCATCTTCGTCGCGGGCGGCGGGATCGAGAACTTCCACTCGGTGACCACTGCGCACACAATCGCCGGCGGGAGCCAATCGATCACCGGCGGGCCGGTGGCCAGCCAGGAGGCGATCAAGCAACTGGGTACCAACGGCGGCGGTTTCTACAACGCCAACTCGGCGCATCCGTTCGAGAACCCGACCTCGTGGACGAACTGGTTCCAGATCTATCTCCTGCTGGTCATCGGATTCTCACTACCCAGGACGTTCGGCAGGATGGTCGGCGACAAGCGGCAGGGCCTGGCGATCGTCGCCGTGATGGCAGTGCTCTGGATCGGCAGCGTGGTGTCGATCAATGTCTTCCAGGACACCCACCACGGCACGGTCCCTGCAGCGGTCGGCGCCGCCAGCGAAGGCACCGAGCAACGATTCGGCATCCCCGACTCGGCAACGTTCGCGTCATCGACCACGCTGACGTCGACCGGCGCCGTCGACTCCTTTCACGACTCATACACCAGCCTCGGCGGCGCGGTGGCGCTGCTCGACATGCAACTCGGTGAGATCGCGCCGGGTGGCACCGGCTCGGGCCTCTACGGGATGCTCGTGCTCGCCGTGATCACGGTGTTCGTCGCGGGCCTGATGGTCGGTCGCACCCCGGAGTACCTGAAGAAGAAGATCGCGGCGCCGGAGATCAAGTTCGCCTCGTTGTACTTCCTCGCCACACCGATGTTCGCCCTCGTCGGCACAGGCATTGCGATGGCGTTGCCCGGAGAACGTGCCGGGATGCTCAATCACGGCGCACACGGGTTCTCCGAGGTGCTGTATGCGTTCACGTCAGCGGCCAACAACAACGGGTCCGCCTTTGCCGGCATCAGCGTCAACACAGCTTGGTACAACACCGCGCTGGGCATCGTGATGCTCGGGGCACGGTTCATCCCGATGATCTTCGTGCTCGGTTTGGCCGGCTCGTTGGCAAAACAGCAGGCGGTGCCGGTGTCAGAGGGCACCCTCCCGACGCACCGCGCCCTCTTCATCGCGATGGTCGTCGGTGTCGCACTGATCGTCGTCGCACTCACCTACCTCCCAGCTCTCGCGCTCGGGCCTCTCGCTGAAGGACTGCACTGATGAATGCGTCAACCAGAGTTCAAGGCGGGCTGCTCGACCCGAAGATGCTGTGGCGGTCCATGCCTGACGCATTCCGGAAGCTCAACCCGCTGACGCTGTGGAAGAACCCGGTGATGTTCATCGTGGAGGTGAGCTCGGTCTGGACAACCTGGCTGGCCATCATCGAACACACCTCGTTCGCGGCCATCACGACCGCGTGGCTGTGGCTCACGGTGCTGTTCGCCAACCTGGCAGAGGCGGTCGCAGAAGGGCGCGGCAAGGCGCAGGCCGAATCCCTTCGTCGCGCCAAGACCACGACGATCGCCCGCCTGATACCGACGTGGCGACCCGGCGCCGACCCGGCAACCGCGTCGGTCACGGAGGTGCCGGCGACGCAGCTCGCCCGCGGGGAGTACGTCGTGGTCGAAGCAGGGCAGCTGGTTCCCGGCGACGGAGACGTCGTGTACGGCATCGCAAGCGTCGACGAGTCGGCAATCACCGGAGAGTCCGCACCGGTGATCCGCGAGTCCGGCGGGGATCGCAGCTCGGTGACCGGCGGCACCCTCGTGCTGTCAGACCGCATCGTTGTCGAGATCACCCAGAAGCCCGGGGAGAGCTTCATCGACCGGATGATCGCCCTCGTCGAAGGTGCGTCGCGGCAGAAGACACCCAATGAGATTGCGCTGAACATCCTGCTCGCATCGCTGACGATCATCTTCCTGCTGGCTGTGGCCACCCTCCAGCCGTTCGCGATCTTCGCCAAGACGCAACAGCCCGGCGTGGCGGACTCGCTCGCGCTCAACCAGCACGGCGTCACCGGCATCGTGCTGGTGTCGCTGCTCGTCTGCCTTATCCCCACGACGATCGGCGCACTGCTCTCAGCGATCGGAATCGCAGGCATGGACCGCCTGGTGCAGCGCAACGTGCTGGCGATGTCAGGTCGCGCGGTCGAGGCCGCGGGTGACGTCAACACGCTGCTGCTCGACAAGACGGGCACGATCACGATCGGCAACCGCGAAGCCGTCGAGCTAGTGCCCGCAGACGGAGTGAGCGAGACCGACCTGGCCGATGCGGCGCAGCTCGCAAGCCTCGCCGACGAGACGCCCGAAGGAAGATCGATCGTGGTGCTCGCGAAGTCTCGCTACGGCTTGCGCGAGCGCGCATCGGGCGAGCTGTCGCACGCGACGTTCGTGAAGTTCACGGCGCAGACCCGGATGAGCGGCGTCAACATGTCAGAGCGCGGTATTTCCCGCGAGATCCGAAAGGGCGCCGCCGCCTCCGTCCTCGCTTGGGTGCGGCAAGGCGACGGCGCCGTCCCACCGGATCTCAGTGAGGTGATCGACGGCATCTCCGCGGCCGGAGGCACCCCTCTGGTCGTTGCCGAAAGAGACGGCTCGACAGCCCGTGCTCTTGGCGTCGTACATCTCAAGGACATCGTCAAGCAAGGCATGCGCGAGCGCTTCGATGAGCTGCGCGCAATGGGCATCCGGACCGTGATGATCACCGGCGACAACCCTCTGACTGCGAAAGCCATCGCGGACGAAGCCGGTGTCGACGACTTTCTCGCCGAAGCAAAGCCCGAGGACAAGATGGCGCTGATCCGCTCCGAACAGGCCGACGGAAAGCTCGTCGCGATGACTGGCGACGGCACAAACGACGCACCGGCTCTCGCGCAGGCCGACGTCGGTGTCGCGATGAACACGGGCACGTCGGCGGCGAAAGAGGCCGGCAACATGGTCGACCTCGACTCCAACCCGACGAAGCTCATCGAGATCGTGGAGATCGGCAAACAGCTACTGATCACCCGTGGCGCGCTGACGACGTTCTCCATCGCCAACGACGTGGCGAAGTTCTTCGCGATCATCCCGGCAATGTTCGCGGCGGTGTATCCAGGCCTTGACAAGCTCAACTTGATGAGACTGCATTCGCCGCAGTCCGCGATCCTGTCCGCGGTCATCTTCAATGCGCTCGTCATCGTCGCGCTGATCCCGCTAGCGCTGCGCGGCGTCCGCTACCGGCCCGGCAGTGCCTCCGCGATGCTCCAGCGCAACCTGCTCATCTACGGCGGCGGGGGCTTGATCATCCCGTTCATCGGGATCAAGGCCATCGATCTCCTCGTGCAGTTCATTCCGGGAATCAGGTAACACACCATGACACGTCTCCCTAGCTGGCTCCGCCAGCACCTTGCCGCGCTCCGCCTGCTCCTTGTGGTCACCGTGATCCTCGGCATCGGCTACCCGCTCGCCGTGACAGCCATTGCGCAGATCCCGGGTTTGCAGCACCGGGCCGACGGTTCGCTGATCCATCTCGACGGAAGGGTGGTCGGATCAGCGCTCCTCGGGCAGTCGTTCACCGATGCGAAGGGCCGCCCGATCGAGAAGTATTTCCAGAGCCGCCCCTCCGCCGGCGACTACGACCCGACGGCATCGGGGGCCTCCAACCTAGGTCCGGAATCCATCATCGACACGCTGCCCGACCCATCGGTGAACGACGACGCTGGGAGCCAGGCGCTACTCAGCCAGGTTTGTGCGCGCAGCCTGCAGGTCGGCCAGGAGAACGACGTTGACGGCCGAAGGCCGTACTGCACGGCCGACGGCGTCGGAGCGGTGCTGTCGGTGATCCGCAACCTCGGGACTACGGGCCGGGTCGTCAGGGTCATCAGCGTGAACCAGGAGTGCCCCGCGACACCGTTCATCTCGACGTACGACCAATCGCCGGTTACCTGCGCGACGTTCGGCGAGAACATCGCCATCGGCACGATCGTCCCGATCCACGGACCGGGGAAGGCGTGGCCGCAGAACCCGGTACCGCCGGACGCGATAACCGCGAGCGGGTCGGGCCTCGACCCCGACATCTCGGTCGCGTACGCGAAGCTGCAGGCGCCGCGCGTCGCCAGGATCCGTGGCCTGACGACGGCGCGGGTCATGGGGGTCGTCAGGATCTACACGTCGGGGCGCACACTAGGTTTCGTGGGCGAGCCGGCGGTCAATGTCTTGCTGCTGAATCTGGCACTTGACCGGCTGCCCGGACAGTAGGGGGCGCAGCCACCGTGGCCCGCGGGACGCTTCGGATCTACCTCGGCGCGGCGCCAGGCGTCGGCAAGACCTACGCGATGCTCGACGAGGCGCATCGGCGGAAGGCGCGCGGAACCGACATCGTCGTCGGCCTCATCGAGACGCATGGCAGGGCAAGAACCCGTGCGATGGTGGGTGATCTGGAGGTTGTGCCGACGCGAGCGGTGACCTATCGCCACGCGACGTTCGAAGAGATGGACCTCGAGGCGATCGTCGCACGCAAGCCTCAGGTGGTGTGCGTCGACGAGCTGGCGCATACGAACGTGCCCGGCTCTCATCATGAGAAGCGCTGGCAGGATATTGCGGATCTGCTGGGCGCCGGCATCACGGTGCTGTCGACGGTCAACATCCAGCACCTCGAGTCCGTCAACGACGTGGTCGCGAAGATCACTGGGATCCGCCAGCAAGAGACGGTGCCCGATGCCTTCGTCAGAGCCGCCGAGCAGGTCGAGCTCATCGACATCACTCCTGAGGCGCTGCGGCGCCGGATGGCCCACGGCAACATCTACGCGGCCGAGAAGGTGGATGCAGCGCTCGGCAACTACTTCCGGATGGGCAACCTCAGCGCCCTTCGTGAACTCGCCCTACTCTGGCTCGCCGACAAGGTGGACGTCGCGCTCCAGGAGTACCGCAAGGACCACAACATCTCCGAGACCTGGGAGACCAGGGAGCGGGTTGTCGTCGCACTCACGGGCGGTCCAGAAGGTGAGACCCTGATCCGCCGCGCCAGGCGAATCGCAACACGCGGCGGCGCGGATCTCCTCGCCGTTCACATCAGCGTCGCCGACGGATTGGCCGGAGCGCGCCCCGATGCGCTCGCGCGCCAGCGGCGCCTGGTCGAGTCGCTCGGCGGGAGCTATCACGAGTTGACCGGCAGCAACGTCGCGCAATCATTGATCGAGTTCGCGCAGGCCCAGAACGCCACACAGCTTGTCCTCGGCGCATCGCGGCGCTCGCCGATGCACAGGCTGGTCACCGGTCCCGGTACCGGAGCGGCGACGGTCCGTCAGGCCGGTGACATCGACGTCCACATCGTCACGCACGAGCAGATGGGCCGTGGCCGGTCGCTGCCGTCGGTGACGGGCGGACTGACGCCAAGGCGCCGCCTTGTAGGCGGCGGATTGGCGGCCGTCGTCCTGCCGCTGCTGACCCTGTTGCTCACAAGCCGGCGTACGGACCTCGACCTCGACAGCGATCTCTTGGGCTACCTCGTCGCGGTGGTCGCGGTGGCGCTCGTCGGAGGGGCGTACCCAGGCATCGTCGCCGCTGTTGCGGCAAGCGTCCTTCTCAACTATTTCTTCACTCCCCCGATCCACCACTTCACCATCTCCGCGCACGACAACGTCATCGCGCTGGTGGCATTCGTCATCGTCGCCGCGACCGTCAGCGCCGTCGTCGATGTCGCGGCACGACGTACGACGCAAGCCGCGCGCGCCGGGGCGGAGGCCAGGATTCTCGCGACGGCCGCAGGCAGCGTGTTGCGCGGCGACGATGCCTTGTCGGCGCTGCTCGAGCGCCTACGCGAGGCGCTGTCGCTAACTTCTGTGGCCTTGGTCGAACGCGACACCGACCCGGGCGGCTGGCGGCTGGTCGAAGCGGCGGGGACGCCCGCGACCACGGATCCCACGAAGAACGATGGCCGCGCCGAGGTCGACGAGATGCACCAGCTGGTGGTGAGCGGCCGGCCGCTGCAGGGCCGCGAGCAGCGCCTGCTATCGGTGTTCGCCGTGCAGATCGCAACCGTGATCGAGCACCGGTCACTGGCTGCAGCCGCCGCCGCAGCCAAACCACTCGCAGAGGCTGACCGACTTCGCACGGCGCTGTTGGCTGCCGTCAGCCATGACCTGCGTTCGCCGCTATCCTCTGCGACCGCAGCTGTCGACAGCCTGTCGAATGCCGACATCGTGTGGGCCGCCGACGAACGCGAGGAGCTGCTCGCCACCGCTCGTGAGTCGCTTCAGCGTCTCTCGCGCCTGGTCGAGAACCTGCTCGACCTCAGTCGGCTCCAGGCCGGTGCGATGGCCGTGCTCAACGCGCCTACCCGGCTCGACGAGGTCGTTCCACTCGCCCTCGACGACCTCGGTCCCGCTGCAGCTCGGATCGACGTCGCGATACCGCAAAACCTGCCCGAGACAGTCGCGGACCCGGCGCTGCTCGAACGGGTCATCGTCAACCTCGCCGCCAATGCGCTGCGCTATTCGCCGGCCGAAGCACCACCCCGCATCGCGGGAAGCACGCACTCGGGATGGGTCGAGGTGCGCGTCATCGACTTCGGCCCCGGGATCCCGGCCACTGACTGGGAGCGGATCTTCACGCCATTCCAGCGGCTGGGCGACACTGACAACACCACCGGGGTCGGTCTCGGACTGGCGCTGTCCCGAGGCCTGACCGAGGCGATGGGTGGCGAGCTGACACCTGAAGACACCCCTGGGGGCGGGCTCACGATGGTGGTACGGCTACCAGTTGCCACGGGTCCAGCACGGCCGCTCGACGACGTGTCAGAGCCGGCGATGCCGTGACCACCGTCCTGGTCGTGGACGACGAGCCGCAGATCTTGCGGGCTCTGCGCGTCAACCTGCGCGCCCGCAACTACGGCGTGATCACCGCGGCGACCGGACGCCAGGCACTGGACGCGGCGGCGCAACGCCATCCCGACATCGTGGTGCTCGACCTCGGGCTGCCCGACATGGATGGTGTCGAGGTGATCCGGGGCCTACGGGGCTGGACCGCGGTGCCGATCGTGATCCTCTCGGGGCGCAGCCAAAGCGTGGCGAAGGTCAAGGCGCTCGACGCCGGCGCGGACGACTACGTCACCAAGCCGTTCAACGTCGACGAGCTTCTCGCGAGGATCCGGGCGGTGAGCCGCCGCTCCGCGGTCGCCGAGGAGGCTCCGGTCATCACCTTCGGCGACGTCACCGTCGATCTGGCCGCGCATCGTGTGACGCGCGCGGAAGCGGATGCCGCCGTACGGCTGACGCCGACGGAATGGCAACTGATCGAGCTCCTCGTGCGCAACCCGGGTCGACTGGTCTCGCAACGCGAGCTGATCCGCGCGGTACGCGGACCGAACTACGACGACGCCGCGCACTACCTCCGGCAGTTCATGGCGCAACTACGACACAAGCTCGAGCCTGATCCAGCCCGTCCTCGGCACCTGCTCACCGAGCCGGGGATGGGATATCGCTTCCAGCCCTAGGTCGGGCTGCGGCCTGACGGACCCACGCGAGGAACAGGAGAATCAGCGCAGGTTTTCGCGACGCGAGCAGGCCGGCCAGGGGGACCATCCGGCATGCGCATGCAGCACCTTCGCCGCGTAGTCCTGCACCGCGGGTGCCGCCTGGTCGGGCCGACCGGTCATGCCCAGGTCCTGCCAGGTCTGGA
>DATAVE010000170.1:0-8265 GCA_036267875.1 Mycobacteriales bacterium | reverse complement strand
GAGCTCGGCGAAGGCGGCGGTGGGAAAGAAGACCTCGCCACGAACCTCGAGCAGCTCCGGGATGTCCTTCCCGGTGAGCGTCGACGGCACGTTGCGGATCGTCTTGACGTTGAGCGTCACGTCCTCACCGGTCACCCCGTCTCCACGCGTCGCGGCGCGCACGAGCCGACCGCGTTCGTAGACGATGTCGATGGCGAGCCCGTCGATCTTCAGCTCACACAGCCACGCCGCGACCGGTGTCTCCCGGGTCGCCCGCGAGACCCAGGCGTCGAACTCTTCGTCGGAGAAGACGTTGTCCAGCGACATCAATCGTTCGAGATGGCGGACCTCGGCAAAGTCGGTCGACAGCGACTCCATGACCTTCTGGGTCGGCGAGTCCGGCGTGCGCAGCGACGAGTACTCGTCCTCGATCGCGGCAAGCTCGCGCATCTTGGTGTCGTACTCGGCGTCTGCCGCGGTAGGCGAGGCGAGGACGTAGTAGCGGTAGGCAAGGTCCTCGAGCTCAGCCGAGAGCTCCGCGTGCCGGCGCACGACCGAGGCAGGCGGATCTACCCGTTTGGCCATCAGGATCCGACTCCTTCGGGTGCCTCCGTCAGCACCCGAGCAGCCTGTCGGATCAGTCGGTACGCCGAGTGCGCCCAGCCCGGCGAGGCACCCGCGAGACCACAGGTCGGAGTCAGCGAGACCGCCGACGGCAGCAGGTCAGGGTCGAACCCGAGCTCGCGCCAGAGCCGGCGTACCGGGTCGGCGACGTCACGCGGCGAGGGAGGCACGCCTGGGCCGAGTGACGGCAGCACGCCCAGCCACACGATGCCTCCGCCGTCGACCAGCTCGCCGATTGCGTCGTGGTCGGTCGGTCCGAGCGTCGCGTCGAAGCTGACCGCTGCTGCACCCGCCTCACGGAGCAGACCGATCGGCGGATCCGCAGCGCAGCAGTGCAGGACGACCGGCACACCGGCAGCGTCGATCACGCTGCGCAGCGCGGGCAAGACCTCGGTCGGCTCGATGGCACGCAGCGCGCCGAAGCCGCTCTCGGTACGGATCCGACCGGCCATCACAGCCGGCAGACTCGGCTCATCGAGTTGGAGCACCAGCTGCGCGCCGGGCACCCTGCGCTGCACCTCGCCAAGATGCTCGATCGCTGTCTCGGCAAGCGATGCGATGAGGTCCCGAACCGCGCCGCGGTCGCGAAGCGCTCGCCCGCCACGCGGCAGCTCGAGCGACGCAGCGAGAGTCCACGGGCCAGCGAGCTGCACCTTGAGTGCCCCGTCGTAGCCCGGCCCGGCAACCGGCAGCAACGCGTCAAGATCCGCGGTGAGCCGCTCTCGCGCATCGCGTTGATCGAGGCCGGGCCGATCGACCAGCCGCCAGCCCGACGGCGTGCGATCGATCCCGAGTCCGCTGAGCTGCGCCGCCGTACGTCCGATCATGTCGGCGCCCGGCCCACGGGCCGGTAGCTCGGGGAGGTGCGGCAGCTCCGGCAGCTCGTCGAAGGCCATGGCGCACGCCTCGTCGATCGAGGTGCCGGGTAACGACCCGATGCCGGTCGCCACACCCGCCAACGCTGCAGCCACGTCGCCGAGACTAGGCGGTGGCGCCGACACCTCGTGGCCACCTTCGCCTGACACAATCGCCGCCGTGCGCCGCCTCCTCGCCTTGCTTGCCTCGACCATCGCTCTCACCGCAGCCGCAGTCGGAGTTAGCTCCGGCGCGCCCTCGCCCGCCACCCATGCGGATAAGTCGGCCGGACCGGGCCTCGGCATCCACCACGTCTTCGTGATCGTGCTGGAGAACGAGTCGTCGGAGTCGACGTACCTGCACAATCCGCATCCCTACCTCGGCAAGGTGCTCCAGCGGCAGGGCACGCTGCTGACGAACTACTACGCGACCGGGCACGTCTCGCTCGACAACTACATCGCGATGATCTCCGGTCAGGCGCCCAACCTGATGACCTCGAGCGACTGCCAGGTCTACCTCAACTTCAATGCCACGACCGCCCCGGCGACGCTCAACTCCAACGGCCAGGCGGTCGGCCTCGGGTGCGTGTACCCGTCGAACGTGATGACCCTGGCCAACCAGCTCTCGGCGCACCACATCAGCTGGCACGGCTACATGGACGAGATGGGCAACAACCCCTCCCGCGAACAGACCCGCTGCGGTGTCCCGCACACCAATCTGATCGGCCAGGACGGCACCCAGACTGCAACTGAAGGCGACCAGTACGCCGCGCGGCACAACCCGTTCGTCTACTTCCACTCACTTATCGACTCGGGGTTGTGCCGCAAGAACGTCGTGCCGCTCACCGAGCTGCCGAAGGCACTCGAAAAAGCGAGCACGACGCCGGACTTCGACTTCATTACCCCCGACCTCTGCGACGACGGTCACGACACCGGGTGCGCGGGGCCCGACGCTCGCGGCAAGCGCACCGGCGGACTGGCCTCCGTCGACGACTTCCTGTCGCTCTGGATCCCGCGAATCGAGCGCTCGCCGGCGTACCGCGAGAACGGGATCATCATCATCACCTCGGATGAGTCCGAGACCAACGACTCGACGAGCTGCTGCGGCGAGAAGCCCGGCCCGACCGATCCGCTACCCGGCCTGACGGGCAGCGGCGGCGGCAAGATCGGCACGCTCGTGATCGGGCGCTGCGTGGCTAAGGGCAAGCGCGACGCGGTGCCCTACAACCACTACTCGCTGCTTCGCAGCCTGGAGAACATCTTCGGGATCACGACAGGCGGAACCGACGGCCACGGTCACCTCGGGTACGCCGCCGCTGCGGGCCTACGTCCGTTCGGCAGCGACCTGTTCTCGACCTGTAAGAACCCGACCTAGCTGGGGTCGCGGCGGGCAGCGCGCTTGCGCGGCGCCGGCCGGGCACCCTCGGCGTCGCCCTCCTCGGGTGCTGCTGCCGGAGCTCGGAACGACGTGGTGCTTCGGCTACGCCCGTGCTCGAGCCATGAGAGATCCGCCCGCAGCGCGGCGATCAGCTCATCGCGGTCAGCCGTGGCCGATCGCACCGCGATGCTGTACTTCGCGATCACGTCGAGGTCGGTCAGCTGAACGGAGTCGGCCATGGCGGAAAGTTTATCCGGCAGCCATCAGCTCGAGCACGGCCAGCACAGTGCGCCAGTTGCGGGCAGTGCCCGCGACGCCGATCCGCTTGCGCCAGGGAAGGGCTGCAAGCTTCGACCGGCCGGCGCCGCCCGGGAACCACAGATAGAGGTGCTCACCGTCGATTACGAACCGGTCGGGCTCGTATTTCTCGGCGTCAATCGCCGTTGCGCCGGCGAGGTCAGGCTTGCCGGTCAGGAAGCTGACGTGCAGCTTGGCCGGCTCGTCGACATGCTCCGCCATCGGGTTGCGCGCGATGACCTTCTCGAGGTCTGCACTACTGCGGACGCTGACCTCGACGTCCAAACCCAGTCCGTCGCGAATCAGCCCGGCAACCTGCTCGCGCACGTCTTTGGCCTTGTTGGTATCGGCGGTGACGACGAGGTTGCCGCTCTGGACGTACGTCGCGACGTCGCGAAAGCCGGCCGCGGTCGAGGCGTCCCTCAGCCACGCCATCGGCACCTTGTTGCGGCCGCCGACATTCACTGCATGCAGCCACGCGACGTATCTGGTGCCTGCCATCGGATCAGGCGGCCGAGTCGATCGTCGCCGAGCCGATGACCCGGTCGCCGTCGTACAGCACCATCGTCTGGCCGGCCGCGACCCCGGAGATCCCTTCCAGCAGCTCGACCACCAACCCGCCATCGACCACCCTCGCGCGACAGGGAACTGGCTCGCCGTGAGCCCTCACCTGCGCCAGCGCTTCGATCGTCGACTTACTCGGCGGCTCGCCGCACCACGTCGGCGTGCCACATTCGATCCGCGTGACCTCGAGCCGGTCGACCGGACCGACGGTCACTGTCCGGTCGACCGGCGAGATCGACAGCACGTAGCGCGGCTTCCCGTCGGCAGCCGGTCGCTGCAAGGCCAGGCCGCGCCGCTGACCAACGGTGAACTGATAGGCGCCGTCGTGAGTTCCGAGAACCTCGCCGCTCTCGTCGAGTACGTCGCCCGGCTGGTCGCCGAGGCGATCGCGCAGCCAGCCGGAGGTGTCGCCGGACGGGATGAAGCAGATGTCGTGACTGTCGGGCTTGTCGGCGACGGCGAGACCCCGCCGCGCCGCCTCGTCACGGACCTCGGCCTTGCGTGAGTCGCCGAGCGGAAACATCGCGGCGGCGAGCTGCTCGGGACGCAACACCGCCAGGACATAGGACTGGTCCTTCTCAGCATCGACGGCGCGGTGCAGGCCGCCGTCAGTAAGCCGGGCGTAATGGCCCGTGGCGACTGCATCGAATCCCAGTCCCAGGGCACGATCGAGGACCACAGAGAACTTGATCCGCTCGTTGCACCTCACGCAAGGGTTCGGCGTACGCCCCGCGGCGTATTCCGCGACGAAGTCATCGACGACGTCGCGAGTGAACCGTTCGGCGACATCCCACACGTAGAACGGGATGCCGATAACGTCGGCCGCCCGTCGGGCATCCCGCGAGTCCTCGAGCGAGCAGCAGCCGCGGGCACCCTCCCGATAGGACGCCGGAGACGGCGACAGCGCGAGATGCACTCCGGTGACGTCATGGCCGGCATCACGCGCTCGTGCCGCGGCAACGGCCGAGTCGACGCCGCCCGACATCGCGGCTAGCACCTTCACGACCGGGTGCCTGTCACTTGCCGGCAGCGGAGCGGGCGCGCACGACGGCCGGTCCGATCGTGTCGACCAGCGCGTCGACGTCGGCCGGCGTCGAGGTGTGGCCAAGGGTGAAGCGCAACGAGGACTTGGCGCGCTCGTCGTCGTGACCCATCGCGATCAGCACATGACTCGGCCGGGCAACGCCCGCAGAGCATGCCGAGCCGGTCGAGCACTCGACGCCCTGCGCATCGAGCAGCATCAGCAACGCGTCGCCTTCACAGCCAGGGAACGAGAAGTGCGCATTGCCCGGGAGCCGGGCATCGGACGCGCTGCGCGGGTCTCCGTTGAGCTGCGCATCCGGCACGACCGCAAGCACTCGATGAATCAGGTCGTCTCGCATCCCGGCGAGTAGCTCACTTCGCTTGGCCTGCTCGCCAACGGCGATCTCGACGGCAAGCGCGAACGCGGCGATCGCCGGTACGTCCAGGGTGCCGGAACGCACGTCGCGCTCCTGACCCCCGCCATGGAGCAACGGCGAGCAGTCGACGTCACGACCGAGGACCAGCGCACCGATCCCGACCGGGCCGCCGAGCTTGTGACCACTGAGCGTCAGGGCGGAGGCACCCGAGGCCGCAAAGTCGACCGGCAGCGCACCGACCGCCTGGACGGCATCGGTGTGCAGCGGGATCTCGAATGATCTGGCGACCTCAGCCAGCCCGGCGACGAAGGACACCGTGCCGACCTCGTTGTTGGCCCACATCACGCTGACCATCGCAATGCCTTCCGGGTCCTTGCCGATCGCGCGACGCAGTGCCTCCGCCGTGGTACGTCCTAGCTCGTCGACGGGCACCAGATCGAGCTGTGCGTCGTCATGCTCGGCCAACCAGAGCGCGGGATCCAGCACGGCATGGTGCTCGACTGCGCTGACGAGGAGCCGCCTGCGTCGCGGGTCGGCCTCACGCCTCGACCAGTACAAGCCCTTGACCGCGAGGTTGTCGCTCTCGGTCCCACCACTGGTGAAGACGACCTCGCTCGGGCGGGCGTTGAGTGCGGCCGCGACGCTCTCGCGTGACTCTTCGACGATCCGTCGCGCCCTACGACCGGTCGCGTGAAGCGACGAGGCGTTGCCGACCTGCCCGAGCAGCTCGGCCATTCGGTCGACCGCGTCGGGCAGCATCGGCGTCGTCGCCGCGTGGTCGAGGTAGGCCATCTTGTGTTTCAGCCTAGAAGGACGGGCTGGTTATTCCACGAGGATGCGCTCGGAGCGCTTGTGGCCCCGCAGGCTGGCGAGCTCGTAGGAGTCCGTCACGACGATCTGCGTCGGGAGCAATCCGGCAAGTGCCCTGATATCAGCGGCCGCCCCGATCACGACGCCCGCAGCATCTCCGCCGACCGGCACCAGTCGTACGACGACCCGCGGCGCACCGTCACGACCGCGCCGCCCGACGACGATTCGCCAGTCACGCACGTCCTGGCGACCCGACAGCGCGGAGGCAACCGCCCGAAGGTCGATCGCTTCGCCGTCCGCGCCGATGCCGGTGACCAGTGCGTCGCGCTGCAGGCCTTCGACTCGCGGCACGACTCGTCCACAGGACGGGCACGGGCTACTCGAGATGCCAGCGACGACATCGCCGGTCCGCCAGCGAAGCAGCGCACTGCCACGCAGCCCGATCTGCGTGAGCACGAGCTCACCGGACCCGGTCACATGCTCGCCGGTATCAGGGTCGACGACCTGTACGACGTCGAGATCGGGATAGGTGTGGAAGCCAGTCTTGCCGCCCGACTGGCGGCACTCCCCCCATAGGACGCGCGCTCCTGCCGGCGCGTGAACCGAAAGGACTGCGGCATCGTTCGGTACGCCGACCCGCGCCGCCGCGTGCATCGCCGCCATGCGCTCCGCGTCAGAGGGCGCGCCGACCAGCAGCAGGGTGCGCAGCGACTCGAGCCCCTGCAGGCCGTCGAGCAGAGCGACCGCGTCGTGCGTCGGAAGTGCAAGGACAGTCGGCGGCGCGAGCCGCACGGTTGCGGCGAGGTCGTCGGGATGGCCGCCGGGGAATAGTGCCGGCGCGCCCGCGCCGAGTGCGGCGTACTGCAGGGCCAGGTGCTCGGTCGTGGCAGAAGGCTCGACGGCGGAGACCAGGACGTCGTTGCGGGTCAGTCCAAGGACCGCCCACACCCGCGCTCCGGCGCGGGTGATCGCATCGAGGTCGGCTCTGGTCGAGGCAATCGGGTAACGCATGCCGGTACCGGAAAAGACGTACGAGGTCGCGCGGGTGTCCGCATCGACCACGCGCTGGTAGGTGTGCTTGCGCATCGCGCGCATCCGGATCGCCTGACGCAGCTCGGGGCCCGCCGCGTGCAAGGCGAAGCCGGCCTCGCCGGCCTGCAGCACGAGTGCTGCCATGGCGGCGGGGTCACCGTTGGGACTGACGTCGCGCTCGCCCATCGCCGGAATCGACTCGAGCGCCGACACTGTACGAATCAGCGCTGGACGCCGGTTGAGCTCGGCGAAGCGGCGTCGCCACAGCGGCGAGAACGGCGCGATCGAGTCACGAATCTGCACTGCGACGAGCTGGTCCTGCAACGCCGCAAGCGAACTCGGCGTGTGCTGGTCCCAGGGAGTAGCCACGACCTGAAACTACCGGTTGAAAATCCGGTAACTGGCCGCTTAGCCCTTGCGCGCCTCGATCTGCTCGGTCACCTGCGGGACAACATCGAACAAATCGCCCACGACACCGAAGTCGACGAGCTCGAAGATCGGCGCCTCGGGGTCCTTGTTGATCGCGACGATGGTCTTCGACGTCTGCATGCCGGCGCGGTGCTGGATCGCACCGGAGATGCCGACTGCGATGTAGAGCTGCGGCGACACCGTCTTGCCGGTCTGGCCGACCTGGTTCTGGTGCGGGTACCAGCCGGCGTCGGTCGCAGCGCGCGAAGCACCGACGGCCGCGCCGAGGGAGTCGGCGAACTTCTCGATGAGCGCGAAGTGCTCGGCGGCACCGAGGCCACGGCCACCCGAGACGACGATCGCCGCCTCGGTCAGCTCCGGGCGGCCGCCCTTCTTCTCGCTGACCCGCTCGAGGACCTTGGCCTTCTTCGCGTTGTCGGACAGCGTGACCGACACCTGCTCCTCGCTGGGCGAGGCAGGCGCAGGCTCCGGCGGGGTCGAGTTCGGGCGGACCGTGATGATCGGTGTGCCCTTGGCAACCTTCGACTTCACGGTGTAGCCGCCACCGAAGATCGACTGGTCGGCGACGAGGTCGCTCGACAGACCGACCGCGTCGGTGATGACACCCGAGTCGAGCTTGACGGCGAGCCGCGCGGCGATCTCCTTGCCCTCAGGCGAGGATGGGATCAGTACGGCGGCAGGCGATGCGCTGCCGACGATCTGGGCGAGCACCTCCGCCTTCGGCGCGATGATGTAGTCGTCGAGCTCGGCGTCACCGGCGATGTAGACCTTCTGCGCGCCGTACTCGGCGAGCGTGGCCTTCGCGTTGTCGTAGCCGGCACCGATGTAGACCGCCGACGGCTCACCCAGAGCGCGAGCAAGAGTCAGTAGCTCGAGGGTGACCTTCTTGGGCGTGCCT
>DATAVE010000169.1:0-9273 GCA_036267875.1 Mycobacteriales bacterium | reverse complement strand
GCCGCCGAACTTGTTCGGCAGCCACTCGCCGGGTTGCCGCGAGTAGTCGCGATAGAGCATCGACGCCACGGCGTCCACGCGCAGTCCGTCGGCGTGGTAGGTCCTCAGCCAGTGGTCGGCCGACGACGCGAGGAACGAGCGCACCTCGTGGCGGTCATAGTTGAAGATCAGGCTGCCCCAGTCGGGATGGAAGCCCAACCGCGGGTCCTCGTGCTCGTAGAGGTGCGTCCCATCGAAGCCGGCGAGCGCGAAGGCGTCGCCCGGGAAGTGCGACGGAACCCAGTCGATGATCACGCCGATGTTCACCTGGTGCAACCGGTCGATCAGGTACATCAGGTCCTGCGGTGTGCCTTGCCGTGCACTGGGCGCGAAGTACGACGTGACCTGGTAGCCCCACGAGCCGTAGAACGGGTGCTCCATCACGGGCAGGAACTCGACGTGGGTGAAGCCCGTCGACGTGAGGTACTCGATCAGCGGGTCGACGAGCTCGCGGTAGGTCAGTAGCTCCGAGGGTCGCGATGGATCACGGCGCCAGGACCCGAGGTGCATCTCGTAGATCGAGATTGGCGCGTCCAACGCGTTGCGCTTGCCGCGCGAGGCCATCCAGGCGTCGTCGGACCACTTGTGTTCGAACTCCCAGAGCACCGACCCGGTCTGCGGTGGCTGCTCGGTGCGGAAGGCGAACGGATCCGCCTTCTCCAGGACGAGGCCGTTGCGCGTCGTGATCGCGTACTTGTAGATCTGGCCCTTCTTCGCCGTCGCGACGACGCCTTCCCAGATCCCCGAGTCACCACGCGGCTGCAGCGGCGAGGCCGATGGGTCCCAGTCGTTGAAGTCGCCGATGACACTGACCGCCGTCGCGTTCGGAGCCCACACCCCGAAGGAGAAGCCACCCTTCTTGCCTTTCGAGTGCGCTCCCAAGTGTTCCGCCAGTCGACGATGCGTTCCCTCGTTGAACAGGAACAGGTCCTCATCGGTGAGCCGGCTGTACGACCGCGGCGTCGTGTCGACGCTCATTTGACTGATACCTCCTTGTCGGCGCCGCCTCTTCGCGCGGCGAGTCCCGTCATCAGGCCACGTAGCGCGTCGTCGGCGGCGAGCTGGTCGATAGCCCGGGGCAGTCGCTGTCGCCAGTTGCCTGCCTCGGGTCCGGTTCCCGGTCGGTTGTCCGGCTCGGTCTCGCCCTCGAGGTCGGCGACGTCGACGACGACGATGGTCGCCGGGCCGCCCGCAAGCGAGTCGAGGCATGCGTGCAGCGCGATGGCCGGATCGTCGATTCCGACGGCCTCGACCAGAGCGTGTTGCGCAGGTTCACGCCAGAAGGTCGCGAACCGCGGCAGGTCATGGCTGCCGACCGAGGCCGCCGACGGCCGCCTCGGCTGCGGGAACGGATTGCTCGGCGTCGCCTCGAATCGGAGCTCGAAGCTGTGCAGGATCCCGTCGTGGTCCATCGCGCGGCGGATGCCAGGAGAGACCGTCCCGAGGTCCTCACCGACGACCGTCACACCCGCGCGGTCGGCCTCGATCGCGATGATCGCGCGAAGCTCCTCGTCCTGGTAGCGGACGTAGACGCCCGATCGGGCGTCCGCGCCGGATGGGATCCAGTAGAGCCGCTGCAGCGCGAGGATGTGGTCGATCCGGACGGCCCGCGCGAAGCGCAGCACCTCGCGTAGTCCAGCGATGAAATAGGAGTAGCCCGATTGCCTCAGCCGCTCCGGATGAAGCGGCGGGAAGCCCCAGGCTTGGCCGTCCTTTGCCAATGCGTCTGGCGGTGCGCCAACCTCGGCGTCGGCGAAAAGGTCGGAATGCGACCAGGTGTCGAAGCCGTCCGGGTGCACCCCGACCGGCAGGTCGAGGTAGAGCCCGGCGGCGCCGCGCTGCGTGATGTCGGTGAGCTGCTTCGCCGCGGCGTACTGCACGAACCGGTAGTACGCCGCGGTGTCCGGGTCGACCGACCCTTCGGGCACCGATCCGGGCTTGCTCGGCCAGCGGTGCCATCCGGAGCTGATCCGCTCGTCCGCTGCCCTGAAGTCGGCATAGTCGGCGAGCTCCGGGTGACCCGCCACGAACTGCTCGAAGTCGTCGCGTCGCTTGCCGCTGGCGGTGTGCATTGCTCGGGCGCAAATCTGTAGTGCGTTCCGCTTCGCCCGCGCGACTGTCTCGTAGTCGGCCTTGTCCAGCCGGACGGTCTCGGCGCCTGGCCTGGCCGCAGCGACTTCGGATGTGCCGTCCACGCCGGCAAGCCGGGCGGCGGCGGCGACGTCGACGTACAGCTCGTTCCAGAACATTCGGCTGACCGGCAGGTACGGGCTCGGGTCGATCGGGCTACGTGTGAACGTCGCGAACAGCGGCAGCGTTCCCGCGAGGTCGGCGCCCCAGGAGGCCGTCAGCTCCGCGAGGTCGCCGAGGTCGGCGTAGCTGCCGACACCCCAGTCGTCGCGCCCTCGCAGCGCGTAGACCGGAGCGCCGACGACGAGCTGCTTCGTCCCGACGGGCCGCCGCGGCGGCGGGACCAGGAGCAGCGCTTCATCTCGTCCACCAGGTCTCGTCACGGTCAGGCGGTGATAACCCGGGGTGAGCCTGGCGGACGCCAGATCGACCGCAGCGCCGTCGACCTCGACCAGACCCGTCTCGGGCAGCGGACTCGACAACGAGCCGTCCGAGCGCTGAACTACCACGGGCTCGAGCGTCTGACGTCGTCGCGATCGGCGGACCGACGTCAGGGCAGCAGAGATCGAGCGTGCGTCCTCGACGGGATGCCCGAGGGCAGCCAGCACCCCGGTCAGGCTCTCGACCGACGCGCTCACGGTCGTCCCGTCGGTGCCGGTGTAACGGAGCTGGACGCCGCACAGGCTCGCGAGCTGACGCAGCTCGCGGCGAGTCGTGGCCGCGTTTGAGGCGACTGCGGTCATGCCGGGCCAAGCAGGTCCAGGACGCCGCGGGCAGGGATGTCCACCCAAGTCGGCCGGTTGTCGGCTTCGTACCCGAGCTCGTAGATCGCCTTCTCGAGCAGCAGGAAGTCGAGCAGGGCACCGAGCTCATCTCGCGAGGTCGGCAGGAAGCCACCTGTCCCGGCCGTGGCGAGATAGGAGCGAAGAAAGGCGCCGGTGATCGAGCGGTACCAAAGCGTGGTGAGCGGGTCGAGCAGCGCCCGTTCGTCGGCAAGCGTCAGGTCGCGCGAGAGCCGGTCACCAGCGACCCGGGAGACGTAGTGGAAGGACCGGACCATTCCGGCAACGTCGCCCAGCGGCGGGCGCTTCATTCGACGGGCTGACAGTGGTCGCGCCGGCTCGCCCTCGAAGTCGATAAGCATGAAGTCCTTGCCGGTCCACAGCACCTGACCCAGGTGGTAGTCGCCGTGACAGCGGATCTTGCGGGCGCTGATCGGCAGCCGCATCGCGGCTTCGAGTCGAGAAAGGATCTCCGACTCGCGGCCGAGCAACTCGCGCACGCATTCGCTGGGCTCGCCCATCGAGCGCACGGCGCGCAGCGAGCGGCGGAGCAGGCTCTTCGTGCCGTGGTGCAGCGACCGACGATCGACCGCGGTGAACGGCTCCGGCGCGAACGCCTCGTCGCCCGCGTCGCCCGCGAGAGCGAGATGAAGCTCGCCGGTACGCCGGCCGAGCACCTCGGCCCAGTGCAGGTGCGGCCCCACCAGCGGGTGGTCGCGGGCCGGCGTCGACTCGGCCGCGGCTAGCGGATCGGCGGAGGCCGCGATCCGCAGTTCGTCCTGTGACGGGTGGGTGATGACCTCGCCGAGGACTCGGCTCAACGCGTCGAGGACGTAGCTCCAGCCGTCACCTTCGTTCGCGACGTACTCCTGCGCCACGACGATCGCAGCAGCGGAGTCGTCGTCGGTGGCGTAGTTGATCGAACCGCCGAGCCTGGGCGCGTGATCGAAGTGTGCGACGTCGGTGAGGAATCCACTGACCTCGACATCGGGGTTGATGCCTTCCTCGACGCGCCGGATCACCTTCACCACGAGCTGGTTGCCAACGACGACCGAGGTGTTGCTCTGCTCGGTCGAGATCGGGACGGCCGGGGTGTCGAGGGTGATCCCGTCACGCATCCGACGGAACGCGCGCGTCGGCATCGGCTCCAGCCGGCCGTTGGTACCGGAAAGCTGGCGGCGACGACCCATCAGCTCGACGAGCGCCTTCGTGAACGGCGCGGCCGTGAGGGCGTCGTACAGCACGCCCTCGCCGTCGGCGGAGTGGATGTCGCACATCACGCTGTCCGGCCGCCACTTGCAGATCTCCGAGGCTTCCTCGTCGAGGGCGTGACCGATCGTCAGGACGTAGCGCTCGGGCAGCCCCTGGTCGAGCTGGACGTCGACGATGACGAGGCGGCCGGGGGACACACCGCCCATGCCGCTCGCGGGCGGGATCTCGATGACGTCGGCGATCGACGTCGACCGGATCCGGCGTGACTTGTCCCGGAACCAACGCCGAGAGGCGAGGTAGGCCGGAAGCACTCGGTTGAGCGGTGCGCGACCGTTGCCGCGCACCGCGTCGGTCCAGGGACCGGTGACGGTGATCGGGTCGCGGCGTGGCTCTGCCGCGGTGCGCCGCTGCAGCGAGAACCAGTAGAAGCCGTGCCCGCCGAGGGTGATGAAGTACGGCAGGTCGCCGACCTCAGGGAACTCGGTGCTCCCGAAGAGCTCTGTCGGGATCGCCCCGCGGTAGTCCGCGAGGTCGAGCTCGGCCGCCTGCGTGAACCGCGAGAGGTTCACGACCACGAGCACGGTTTCGTCGCCGAACGTGCGCAGGAACGCGAGCACCTTGCGGTTCTCGGGATAGAGCATGACGAGCTCGCCGCGGGCGAAGGCCTGATAGCGGTTGCGCAGCGCGATCAGCCGCCGCATCCACCACAGCAGCGAGTTGGCGTTCTGTTCCTGGGCGGAGACGTTGACCGCCTGTGCGTGGTACTCGGGATCGATGATGACCGGCAGGTAGAGCCGCTGCGGGTTGGCGGCGGAGAATCCGGCGTTGCGGTCGGCGTCCCACTGCATCGGCGTACGCACGGCGTTGCGGTCCCCGAGATAGATGTTGTCGCCCATCCCGATCTCGTCGCCGTAGTAGACGATGGGGGCTCCCGGCAGCGAGAACAGCAGCCCGTTCATCATCTCGATCAGCCGACGGTCGTTGCCGAGCAGTGGCGCCAGGCGGCGGCGGATGCCGACGTTCACCCGGGCCTGCGGATCCTCGGCGTAGACCTTGTACATGTAGTCGCGCTCGTCGTCGGTGACCATCTCGAGGGTCAGCTCGTCGTGGTTGCGCAGGAACAATCCCCACTGGCAGTTCTCCGGGATCGCCGGGGTCTCGTTGAGGATGTCGACGATCGGAAAGCGATCTTCCTGACGGGCGGCCATGAACATTCGCGGCATCAGCGGGAAGTGGAACGCCATCTGGCAGGCCTCACCGCCGCCGAGGTACTTCACCGCGTCCTCGGGCCACTGGTTTGCCTCGGCGAGCAGCATCCGGTCACCGAATCGCGAGTCGATGTGGCGGCGGAGGTCGGTCAGGAAGGCGTAGGTCTCGGGCAGGTTCTCGCAGGTCGTGCCCTCGCGGCTGTAGAGGTAGGGCACAGCATCGAGCCGAAGCCCGTCGACGCCCATTTCGAGCCAATAGTCGACGACATCGAACATCGCCTGCCGGACATGCGGGCTGTCGTAGTTGAGCGCCGGCTGGTGGGAGTAGAAGCGGTGCCAGTAGTAGGCCTTCGCGACCGAGTCGAACGCCCAGTTCGACGTCTCGAAGTCCTGGAAGATGATGCGGGCGTCGGCGTATTTGTCCGGGGTGTCGCTCCACGTGTAGAAGTCGCGATACATGCTCCCGGCCGGCGCCATCCGGGCCCGCTTGAACCACGGGTGCTCGTCCGAGGTGTGCGCGAGGACGAGCTCGGTGATGACCCGCATGCCGCGGGAGTGGGCGCCGCGGAGCACGGCCTTGAAGTCGCGGAGGGTCCCGTAGGACTCGTGCACCTTGCGGTAGTCGGAGATGTCGTACCCGTCGTCGCGCAGCGGTGATGGGTAGAAGGGGAGCAGCCAGAGTGCGGTGACGCCGAGCTCCTGCAGGTAGTCGAGCTTGCCGAGCAGGCCCTTGAAGTCACCGATTCCGTCGCCGTCGCTGTCCGCGAAGGCGCGCACGTGCGCCTGGTAGATGACGGCATCCTTGTACCAAGTTGCGGTCTCGGGATCAGCCGCGATCAGCGGCGCTGTGGTCATGGGGTCACCGCCTCGACAGCCGGCTCGAGGGCGGGCTCGATGCGGAAGATGTGTGCCGGCGTGACGTTCGGATCGAGGATCACAAAGCTGCGATGGCCGTTCCATCGATAGCGCGACCCGGTGAGCAGGTCGTGGACGTCGTACGCCGCCCCGTCGGCAATCCCGAGCGCCGCGAGATCGAGGTCGACCCAGGCCGACTGACGGTATCGGTCGTCGAGGTTGACGATCACCAGGACCGGCGCACCGGCGAGCGTGCCTGCCGCTTCCAGGCCGGCCGGCGTGGTCTTCGAATAGGCGATCAACAGGTCGCTGTCCGTCGCGTGGAACTGCAGTGTCCGGTCGTGCTGCAGGGCGAGCTGCTCGTGGCGGATCCGGTTCAGCGTCGATAGAAACGGTGCGAGGCTGGTCGGGGCGTCGAGGTCGTAGTGGCGCAGCTCGTACTTCTCGCCGTGGAGGTACTCCTCGGAGCCTTCGTGTCGAGGCGCGCGCTCAGCCAGCTCGTAGGACGGCCCGTAGATCCCGTAGTTGGCCGCGAGCGTCCCTGCCAGCACCGCGCGCATCGCGAAGGTACGGCGATCGCCGCGTTGCAGCTGCTCGGTGAGGATGTCCGGGGTGTTCGGCCAAAAGTTGGGCCGGAAGTAGTCGGCCGTCTCGCTGCGCGTTAGCTCGGTGAGGTATTGCTCGAGCTCCCACTTCGCGGTGCGCCAGGTGAAGTACGTGTAGGACTGAGAGAACCCGAGCTTCGCGAGGCGCTTCATCACCTTCGGTCGGGCGAACGCCTCCGCGAGGAACAGCACCTCGGGATGCGTCTCGTGCACCGTCGGGATCAGCCACTCCCAGAATGGGAACGCCTTGGTGTGCGGATTGTCGACCCGAAAGATCGAGATTCCCTGGCTGATCCAGAACTCGACGACGCCGTGCAGCGCCTGCCACAGTTCACGCCACGCCGCGGAGTCGAAGTCGAGCGGGTAGATGTCCTCGTACTTCTTAGGTGGGTTCTCGGCGTAGCGGATCGTGCCATCGGGACGGTGCTTGAACCACTCCGGGTGCTCGGTCACCCACGGGTGGTCTGGCGAGCATTGGAAGGCGAGGTCGAGGGCGATCTCGATGCCCGCGTCCTGGGCAGCACCGAGGAGCTTCGAGAACTCATCCATCGTGCCGAGGTCCGGGTGCAGCGCAGTGTGGCCGCCTTCGGCTGCGCCGATTGCGCTCTGTCCACCGATAGCCCAGGGACTTCCGACGTCGTCGGACTCGGCGGTGACCGCGCCGTCGCGACCCTTGCGCTTGGTGGCCCCGATCGGGTGGATCGGCGGCAGATAGAGGACGTCGGCGCCGAGCTCTCGGACGTAGTCGAGCCGGTCGATGACGTCCAGGAATGTGCCGTGTCGCCCGGGCTCGGCGGCCGCGGAGCGGGGGAACAACTCGTACCAGGTGCTGAACCGGGCGCGGTCGCGATCGACCCACAGCCCGTACGCGGGTGAGAGCGCGGCGGCGTCGGCGCTGTAGCGGGCAACGAGAGCGCCGAGCTCGTCGAACTCGGCGTCGACCGCACCTGGGATTGCGCCGGTGCGCACGCGGCTCGCGAGGGCAAGCAGCTGCTTGGCGTGGCCGGCGCTCGCCCGGTCGGCGGCCTGTTCTGCGAGCTTTGCCCCTGCTTCCAGCTCGCCGCTGAGGTTCTGACCGGCCGCGGCGCGGGCACGCAGATCACGCAGCCAGGTGCCGAATGCGTCGACCCTGGCGCGGACCTGGAAGAGGTAACGCCCGACCTGATCGAGCTGGAACGAGCCATGCCAGCGGTCATCGACCAGGGGTGTCATCGTCAGTTGCCGCCAGGCGCGCTCACCTTCCCGGCGGTAGAGCACGTCGACCCGCAGTTGGTCGTGCCCATCGACGAACGCATCGGCGTAGACATCAACCGGCGCACCGACCGTCGCTTTGGCGTCATAGCGGCCGTCATCGACCCGGGGGCGGACGTCCTCCACCACCGGGCGCGGCGGGGCCTGCTTGGCCGGGCTGATCTTCACTGTGATCGGGACCTACCCCACCAGGCCCGCGATAAGTCCAAGTGACGCCGATGTGAACGGCATAGTCCTGAATCGGCATGGTCCTGAATCAACAGGGTCCTGAATCGACAGGGTCCTGAATCGACAGGGTCCTGAATCGCAGGGCCTAGGTGATCAGATCGATCAGCCGGTCCAGCTCGGTCAGGTCGGCCGACGTCGGGACGAGGATCAGCTCGTCGCAGCCGGCCTCCTCGAGCCGCGTGATCGCGTCGGTCACCACGGCGGCGGAGCACGCCGTACATGCATCGGCCATCGCCCCGCCGAACTCCTCGCCGAAGATCCCCAGATAGCGGCGGGCATAGGCGTTGAGCTGCGCCGGGCTTTCATCGGACAGGGCGTACCAGAAGCTGGTGACGTGGCGCGGACGCTCGCGGCGACCTGCCGTCTCCCAGGCAGCCTCGACGGTCCGGAACGTCGACTCGTGGTCCTGGCTGATCGGGTCCAGCAGGAAACCGGCCACACCTTCCGCCCACTGCGCGGCGCGGGCGGTTGCCTTCGGACCGAGTGCACCTGAATAGAGCGGGGGCCCACCAACCTGGACTGGAGCAGGCCCGACCGGGTTGATGCCTTCCATTGGCGTCTCGCCCGCCCAGACTCGTTTCATGGTCGCGATCTGATCGTCGAGGACCTGGTGCCGCTTTGCATCCGACCGCTCGAGAGCGCGGAAGTCCTCGTCCCGGCCGCCGATGCCGACGCCGAGCCGGAGCCGCCCGGCTGAGATGACGTCGATCGTCGCCGCCATCTTCGCGACCTCGACTGCGGGGTGCGCAGGAAGCACGACGATCGTCGTCATCAACGCGACCCGTTCCGTCACGGCGGCGGCCGCGGCGAGGGTGGTGAACATCTCGACGTTCGGGTACGCCATCCGCTCGCCGACCGCCAGCGTGGAGAACGGTCCGTCATCGATGCGTCGACACCATTCGAGGATGGTGTCGCGGTCCAGCCCCGACACCATCGAGGGCAGCGTCATACCTATCTCCATGT
>DATAVE010000168.1:0-45486 GCA_036267875.1 Mycobacteriales bacterium | reverse complement strand
AGCAGTTAGTCCATTCGGGTTAATCCGCTAGGCCTATCTAAAGCGGCTATTTGGGCTAACCGATAGACGCCATATGGCGCGGTGGGCGGCACGGCTGCGCGTTGCGCACGCTCGATCCGATGGGTTCACACTCGTCGAGGTCGTCGCGTCTTTGCTCGTCTTTGCGATTGCTTCGCTTGCGGTCGCAGAGCTGCTGGGCAGCGCACTCAACGTGTCACGCAAGAACACCCAGCGTGTTCAGGCTGCACAGGTCGCAGCTCAGGCGATCGAGACCGCTCGCGACGCGGTCAAGAACAGCTTCACGATCCCGAACGACTCGACTCAGCAGGTGGTCGTCGGATCCACGAACTTCACCGTGGCGATGCACGCCTCGTGGACGAACGTCGGCACAGCCGACTCGTCGTGTACCGGAGCAGTTCCTGGTGAGGTCGCCTATCGCCGGATCGCGGCGACTGTGACGTGGCCCCAGATGTCGGGCACCCCACCGGTGTCGACGACGACGATCGCGACGCCCCTGAACCCCAACACCATCACGATTCCGGTGCAGCTCGTCTCGGCTAGCCGAGCCCCGATTCCTAACCAGACGATCACGCTCACCCCACCGAGTGGCACAGCTCAGACCGCTGTGACCGACTCGAACGGCTGTGTGGTCTTCGCCCAGCTCGCTCCGCAGACCTACACGGTCGGCGTAAACGTGGCCGGGTACGTCGACACGACCAGCAATGCAGTGACGAACCACACCGAGACGGCCGGGCAGTCCGTGCCCGGCATGACCGGGCTCGTCACGATCTTCTACGACCACCCCGCGATGCTGAACCTGTCGCCGGCGTTCTCGAGTGGCTTCACATCGGCGACCTATCCGCTGCCGACGTCGGGCATGACCGACACGATTCAGCAGACCGGTTGGCCCAACGGGAGTACGCAGGCCTATGCCGCTCCTGGCGCGTTGCTCAGCCGGACCGTCTTCCCGTTCGCGATGGCCCCCGGCAGCGGCTATTCCGCTTTCGCCGGCAGCTGCGCGGCCAACGCGACCACAGTCAGTACCGCGCTCGGAACACCGAGTGCAGGGGGTTCTGCCGCTCTGGCACTTCCGGTCGTCTCGCGGGTATTCACGATCGACGTCTCGGGTGCCGCGCAGGGCGGCATCACGGTGCAGGCGGCGAACTCACCGGATGGCTGTACGACGACCTACACGCTGCCAGGAACGACGTCGACGGTCACGTCGACGAAGGGTCAGATCAAGTTCTCGCTGCCCGCCGGCCACTACGTGTTCACCGCGGTCGTGTCGGGTCGGACCCGAACCAGCTCGACCGTGTCTGTGCTGACCAGCAGCAGCACCACAAGCACGGTGAACCTCACGTGATCGTCCGGCTGAGCCAAGGTGGCCGCGACGACAGGGGCACGAGCCTCGCGGAGCTGCTGACATCGATCGTGCTGTTCGCCATCGTCGGCGGGATCGTGACGACCGCGATCACCGTTACGGCGCGCACCAGTCGCGCCACCCAGACGCGATCATCCGATCTCAGCGCGGCTCAGCTTGCGCTCGACGCAATGTCGAACCTGATCCAGACGGCCGCTCAGCCGCCCGCGGTTGTCGGTGTCGCGCCAGTGGCGGCAGTCATCTCGGCCAGCTCAGACGACTTGGGGTTCTACGGCTATGGCCACCCGGGGGCACCGCCGGAGAAGATCGAGTTCGCCGTGCGCGGTGGCGTGCTGACCGAAACGATCACGCCGTCTACGAATACCGGTCCGGGCGCATGCAAGCCGCCGTATTCGTACGGCGCTGCCTCGTCGCGAGTGCTGGCGACTGGCGTCTCGATGACGACGCCGGTTTTCACCTACTTCGGGCAGCCGACCGTCGCGGCTCCCACCCCGACGCCCATGCCCCTCGTCGGTAGTCCACCGACGCTGCCTCCGACGGTGGTCCAGACGCCTGCGTCCAACCAGGGTCTGAGCGCTGTCGAGCTGGTGAGGATCGTGTTGAACGTCGATCAGTCCTCGAACCCCGCGGTCGCGCCGACCGGGGCGACGATCACTGTCGCCCTGCCCAACCACCTGGTCAGCAGCGTGCCGGGGTCGGCATGCTGAGGCCCTCTCGCCGTCATCTCGGCGTGCCCGATCGCGGCTGGGCGATGATGACCGTGCTGTTCGCCGTACTCGTCATGTCGGTGTTCGCGACGATCGCCGCAGCAGTTGTGACCGGCCGCGAAGGGTCGTCAAAGCGAGAGCAGAACTACCAGGCGGCCGACCAGGCCGCGCTCGCCGGCGTCGATGACTACGTCGCGCGGCTGCAGGCCGATCCGAACTACTTCGTGCTCGGCGACGGCGATCCGAGCAATCCCGCCTTGTCGGGCTACGCCGACATGCCGGGTGGCTCGGCGGTTGGGCAGTTCACCTACCGCGTCAACACCAGCCAGGCATATACGACCGGCATCCTCACGCTGACCGCGACCGGTCGAGCCGAGGGCGTCGACCGGACGGTGACGGCCGAGCTCGGCAAGTCCGACTTCCTGGACTACATGTATTACACGGAGTACGAGACCCTCGATCCGCAGGCCTACCAGACCGCCGTTCAGCTCCCGAGCGGGACGAACTGCGCCGTCTTTGCCTATGCCGGCCGCAGCTCCAGCTGCTCGACGATCTCCTTCGGCAGCTTCGACGTGCTCAAGGGGCCGGTCCACAGCGACGACGAGGTGGTCTTCAACGGCAACCCGACGTTCCAGAGCACCTTCACGACGCAATGGAACGACCCGGCCGGCAAGTTCTGGACCTGTCTGTCGGGTTCGACCTGCAACCCGAGCTTCGCTTCGCCGCCGGCGCTCAGCAACCCTGGTTTCCCCAAGACGAACCTCACTCTCGAGCAGTTCGCCGATCCCTCACAAGGCGGCAAAGGCTGCTTGTTCCAGGGCCCCACGAACATCACGCTGAACTGGGGCGGCACGATGACCGTCCTCTCGCCAGAGACCCCGTCTTCGTTCAACACCGGTGCGTGTGGCAGCGCGAACTGGGCGACGAGCGGTGGTGTGACGGTCGCTGTCCCGACCAACCAGGTTGTCTACGTCGAAAGTCCGACGGGCAGCTTCAGCTGCACCACGCCGACCGGGTTTCCGTATCCGCTGAGCAGTGACACCAACACCGCTACCGGACCGACGGCCCTCAAGCCGTCCTGCTCGCACGGCGACGTGTTCGTCAAAGGCTGGCTGAAGGGGCGGCTGACGATCGGTGCAGCCAACAACATCTACGTGACGGGCAACGTCCGCTATCAGGGAACGAACACGGACCAGACGATCTCGGACAACGTCCCGACCTCGTCGACCCAATCGCCGTCGACGAAGGACACCTCGTCGACTGACGTTCTTGGTCTGTCCGCCAACAACTTTGTCGAGGTCCTTCACTCGCTCACTGGGTGCTCGTCGCGGTCCTCGACGTCCGGCGTGTGTACGAGCGCCGCTAACAACGGGACCCCGCTGACCAATCTTCAGATCGACGCGGCGATTGTCGCGTCAAACGACTCGTTCATGGTTCAGGACTACGACTCGGGGCCGGTTCTCGGCACCCTGACTGTCGACGGCGGCATCATCCAGAAGTACCGAGGCCCGGTAGCGACGTCCGCGACCGGGCAGACGGCCGTGACGGGCTACGCCAAGGACTACAACTACGACGGCAGGTTGCTCGCCCTTACGCCGCCCCATCTTGCGTCGCTCACGAGCTCGGCCTGGAATCCCGTGACCTTTGGGGAAGGCGCCACCCAGTAGTCGTTCCTCGCCGTTAGTCTCGGCCGGTGGCTGTGCTGGGGCTGGTTGTGCTCGGCGTATTCGGGTTGATCATCGGATCGTTCCTCAACGTCGTCATCTGGCGCGTTCCCCGCGGCGAATCGATCGTGTCCCCGCCCTCGCACTGCCCGGGCTGCGATCGGCCGATCAGCCCTGTCGACAACATCCCGCTGGTCTCGTGGCTGATCCTTCGCGGCCACTGCCGACACTGCAAGACGTCGATCTCGGCGCGCTATCCGGCGGTAGAGCTGCTGACGGGGGTGCTGTTCGTCGGATTCGGTGCGAGATTCGGGCTGCACGTCGACCTCGCCGCGTTCGAGTATCTCGCTGCGGTAGGCGTCGCGCTCGCGGCGATCGATCTCGATCACAAGCGGCTGCCCGATGTGCTGACCCTGCCCTCCTACCTCGTTGGGGCGGGCTTGTTGGCGCTGGCAGCGGGCCTGGGCAGCGGCGGGGGAGGCCATGACTATGTGCGGGCGCTGCTCGGCATGGTCGCTTTGGGTGGTTTCTATGGAATTGTCTGGTTTATCTACCCGGCGGGTATGGGCTTGGGGGATGTGAAGCTTTCCGGCGTCCTCGGCCTCTATCTGGGATGGCTGGGCTGGGGACAGCTGGTCGTAGGCGCTTTCACGGCCTTTCTGGTGGGTGCGGTGGTGAGCGTCAGCGTCGTGATGATCCGTGGCGGCGACCGCAAGACCCAGGTCCCGTTCGGGCCCTTCATGTTGATCGGAGTGTTGATCGGCATCTACGCCGGCCATCCGCTCGCCCACGCGTATACGCATTCGCTCAACCACTGACGAGGTCGCAAGCGACCCGGCGGCTTAGGCCGACCGGCGCAATCCGTCGGGTCCGCGCGCTTAAGGCAAGGCCAATACATACCGATCCCGTCTTTGAAGTTCAGCACCAGACGTCACACCAGAAACGCCGAACGGGCTCGTTCCAGAGGCGCCCGGGTACGGGGAGGCAGGACCAGTGGCAGGCGCGGCAATCGGTCTCGACATCGGCACGTCCGGTGTTCGTGCGGCCGAGCTGTCCTTTGGCCGCGGTCCGGCGACCTTGCAGCGCTTTGGTCAGGTTGCGCTGCCAGTAGGAGCGGTCCGTGACGGCGAGGTCATCGACGCCAACACCGTCGCCGAGGCGATCAAGCACCTGTGGGCGACGGCCAAGTTCTCGACCAAGAAGGTCGTCCTCGGCGTCGCAAATCAGAAGGTCATCGTCCGTCAGGTCGACCTGCCGTGGATGCCCGAGGCTGAGCTTCGCAAGTCGCTGTCGTTGCAGGTTCAGGACTTCATCCCGATCCCGGTCGAGCAGGCGATTCTCGACTATCACCCGCTCGAGACCGTGACGGGGGACGGCGGCGCCCGGTCGCTTCGGGTGCTGCTGGTCGCCGCAGCGCGCGACATGATCAACTCGACGCTCGGCGCGGTGCAGCAGGCCGGCTTGCAGACCGCGCAGATCGATCTCACCCCGTTCGCGGTGCTTCGCTCGCTGGGCCTCGTCGACGAGACCGGCACGATGGGTGGGAACCGCGGTACAGAAGCACTGGTCGATGTCGGTGCGAAGGTGACGAACATCGTCGTCCACCAGAACGGTGTGCCGCGATTCGTCCGCATCCTGCTCATGGGCGGCGACAACATCACCGACGCCGTCAGTGAGCGGCTCGGTGTGCCCTTCGAGCAAGCCGTTGGGGTCAAGCAGCAGCTCGGCATGTCGCCGGTGCGCGGGGAGGTCGCCACTGACCATCCGGCGGCTCGGGTGATCGAGGCGACCGCTAGCTCCTTCGTCGAGGAGGTGCGCGGCTCGTTGGACTACTACCTCGCCCAGCCCGGGTCGCTTCCGCTGCAGCGCGTCGTTCTCTCGGGTGGCGGGGCAAGGCTCACCGGTCTGGCTCAGCGTCTCGCCGCGGCAAGCCGGCTTCCGGTGCAGCCGGGGGCAGCGATGGCGGGATTGCGGATCGGCAAGACCGGTCTGTCGCCGGACCAGCTCAGCTACGTCGAGCCGCAGATCGTGGTTCCGGTCGGACTGGCGCTCGGAATGGCGTCATGACGGCCACCGCCACTGAGACCTCCCGCCCCGTCGCGAGCGGCTCGATGCCGCGCGTGAACCTGATGCCGCCGGAGATTGCCCAAGGCGCCCGGCTCCGTCAGGTCCAGCTCATCGCCGGGCTGGGTGTGGTGCTCGCCCTCGCCATCATCGTGCTGCTGTACGTCCATGCCCGAAGCAGCGTCTCCTCTGCTCAGGATTCACTTGACCAGGCGCAGGCTCAGCACACGTCGTTGCAAACGAAGCTGAGCAGCCTGGCATCCGTTCAGCAGACTTTCGCCGATGTGCAGGCGAAGCAGGCCCTGCTCGCGGAAGGGATGGGCGAAGAGGTCCGCTGGTCCTACGTGCTCAATGACCTCTCGCTTCGGATGCCGAGCAGCGTCTTCCTGACCGCGATGACCGTGGCCGAGACCGCTACGCCGGGTACGCCGCCGCCGGCAGTCGGCTCCGTGCCGATCCAGATCGGCACGATCACGTTCAACTCGGTCGGCCTGCGTCACGACGACGTCGCTGCCTGGCTCGATGCGCTTGCCAAGGAGCACGGCTTCTATTCACCGACCTTCTCCTCGTCGGCGGAGCAGGCAGCCGGCACGCGTGGCTTCGTCTCGTTCGGCTCTTCGGTGGAGCTCATGTCGACGCTCCTGTCGAACCGCTACGCCCTCACGGCGAACACCCCATGAGCCCCACTCGTCGCTGGGTAGTGATCGGGGCCGTCGTGGCGGTCCTCGTGCTCGTCGTTGGTTGGCTGCTCGTGGTCAAGCCGGAGAAGTCGAAGGTCTCCACCATCAACGAACAGACCACCGAGCAGAACTCGTCGAACGCTCTACTGCTGACCCAGATCTCGGCACTTCAGGCCGAACAGAAGGAGCTGCCGCAGCAGCAGCTCGCTCTGCAGAAGTTCTCGACCGAGGTTCCGGACAGCACGGCCGAGCCGACTCTGGTGCGGCAGCTCACAACTGCGGCGCAGCGCTCGGATGTGGAGCTGGTCACGATCTCGCCAGGTACGCCGGTGCCGCTGACCGGCGCAGCCTCGGCCACGACTCTCGGCGCAGCACCGACGGCAGCCGGCACGCTCTACCAGCTGCCCGTCTCGCTCGGCATCATCGGGTCCTACGCCAACGTCGAGTCGTTCTTCAACGCGATCGAGCATCTCGCCCGCGCCACGATCATCACTGGCTTCACGATCTGCCCGGAGACGAGCTCCGGCGTCGGAAACGCGTGCCAGGGCCCGGCGGAGCCCTCGAACAAGGTGGCGCCGCCAGGATCCGTCGGTGTCTCCGTGACGGCGGCGGTCTTCTATACCCCTCCCGCCGCACTGACAGCGCCGACAACGACCGACCAGACGCTCACCGCACCGGCGACGACGCCGACGACAGCGGCTACCACCCCCGCGACCGGCGCACCCGATGTCACGGGTCCGAGCACCACCGGCGCCGCTGCCGGCGCGACGAGCTAGGAGCACCGGATGTCCGACACGTCGATCCTCCCGGGCTCCCAGCAG
Source organism: Mycobacteriales bacterium (assembly GCA_036267875.1). Classification (GTDB taxonomy): domain Bacteria; phylum Actinomycetota; class Actinomycetes; order JAFAQI01; family JAFAQI01; genus DASZTV01. Next base: position 38,169 of record DATAVE010000168.1, on the reverse strand, counting down.
CCGCCCGCCGGCAACGAGGTCCCTTATCCCGACTTCGACGAGCCCGGCGACGACCGTCGCCGGCTGTTCGTCATCGGTGGCATCCTCGCCCTCGTCCTGATCTTGATCGTGGGCTTCCTGCTGCTCCATGGCGGCGGGAGCAGCGGATCGGAAACGTTCCGGCCGCCGGCCGCAGTGATCCCCTCGTCCACCCCGGCGGCCACTCCGGCGCCCGGTACCTCTCCGGGCGCCGCCTCTGGCGGGAAGACGGTGCCCGGCACCAAGCTGCCGAAGAAGACCCACGTCGTCATCGCCCGTGACCCGTTCAAGGCGCTGATCGTCGCGCCGACCACCGGCACCAACATCGGCACCGCGACCGTAGGCGGAAGCTCGGCCCCCGGCGGCTTCAGCTTCCCGAGCGGTGGCGCGAGCGGTGGCGGAACTCCGGCCCAGGTACCGGCAAGTGACGGACCGCCGATCTGGATCGAGCTCGTGAAGGTCAACGGCGCGTCGGACGCGGTGTTCGCCGTTGGGTACGCGCATGGAAAGAAGTTCGAGTTCGACGTGACTGCTCCGGCCGCGGCGTCGGTCCAGGGCACGGTATTCGACGAGGAGTTCGCGCTGCTGGGCATTCAGGACGGCGGCGTGACCGTCCAGGTGGGCGACGCGACTCCGTTCGATCTGCGCCCTGGGGTCTCGCACCCCGTTTGATCGACCTCGGCTTGTCCGCTCGCTGGGCTCACCCAGGCAGAATGGACAAATGCTGCGCTGGTTGACCGCTGGAGAGTCACACGGTCCTGCGCTGGTCGGAGTGCTCGAGGGACTGCCTGCGGGCGCCGCAATCACGACCGATGAGATCGCGAACGAGCTGCTCCGACGACGCGCAGGTCATGGCCGCGGCGCGCGCATGTCGTTCGAGCAGGACGAAGTCGAGTTGCTCGGCGGCGTACGCCACGGGGTGACCCTCGGTTCGCCGGTCGCGATCCGGGTGGGCAACTCCGAGTGGCCGAAGTGGGACGTCGTCATGGCGCCCGATCCGGTCGACGCCGATGCGCTCGACGGCACAGGTCGTGGTGCGCCGCTCACCCGGCCCCGCCCGGGCCATGCCGACCTGGTCGGGATGCAGAAATACGGGTTTACCGACGCTCGTCCCATCCTCGAGCGGGCGAGCGCCCGAGAGACGGCGGCGCGCGTCGCCCTCGGCGCCGTCGCGAAGGCTTTTCTCGCCCAGGCGCTCGACGTCACCGTGATCAGCCACGTGGTCGCGATAGGCACCGTGCAGGCGCCGGACGGCGTCATACCGGGAGCCGGTGATCTCGACAAGGTCGACACCGATCCGGTCCGCTGCGTCGATCAGAGCGCCAGCGCGGCCATGGTCGCGGAGATCGACGCCGCCAAGGTCGACGGTGACACGCTCGGCGGGGTGGTCGAGGTGGTCGTCTACGGGCTGCCGCCCGGCCTTGGCAGCCACACCCACTGGGATCGACGTATCGATGGTCGGCTGGCCGCGGCCCTGATGGGCATCCAGGCGATCAAGGGTGTCGAGGTCGGCGACGGCTTCACGACTGCACGACGGCGGGGGAGCGAGGCGCACGACGAGATCGAGGCGACTCCGGATGGCCTGCGTCGCCAAACGGGACGGGCGGGTGGAACTGAAGGCGGGATGACCACCGGTGAGCTGCTGCGCGTGCGCGCGGCGATGAAGCCGATCTCGACCGTGCCGCGGGCACTTGCAACCGTCGACGTCGCCACAGGCGAGCCGGCCAAGGCGATCAACCAGCGCTCGGATGTCTGTGCGGTGCCGGCCGCTGGCGTCGTCGCCGAAGCCATGGTGGCTCTGGTGCTCGCGGATGCCGCGCTGGAGAAGTTCGGTGGGGACTCTGTCGCGGAGACCCGCCGCAATCGGGACTCGTATTTGGCGTCGTTGGTGGTCCGATGACTCCACTGGTCGTCCTCGTCGGGCCGCCGGGGGCCGGCAAGTCCACTGTCGGGCGGTTGGTGGCTGACCAGCGCGGGGTCGCGTTTCGGGATACCGACGCCGATGTCGAGGCCACCAGCGGGGAGACGATCAGCGAGATCTTCGTCGATCGTGGAGAGGATGCGTTCCGCGAGCTCGAACGGGAGGCCGTGCGAATCGCATTGACCGATCACGAGGGCGTGCTCGCGCTCGGCGGCGGCGCGGTGCTGGATCCGCAAACCCGGTCATCGCTCCGCGGCCACCGAGTGGTGTTCCTTGACGTCGGCCTTGCTGATGCCGCCGCGAGGGTTGGGTTGAACCGCGACCGGCCGCTGCTGCTCGGCAACCCTCGTGCTCAGCTTCGGACGATGCTCGCCGATCGTCGGCCGCTCTACCTCGAGGTCGCCTCGGCCACGGTCGAGACCGACGGCCGGGAGCCCGAGGCTGTCGCCGACGCCGTGCTGGCGGCGCTATGACGACGGTGATGCGGGTCGGGGGAGAGGCGTCGTACGACGTCGTCATCGGCCACAACCTCGCGAGCCAGGTTCCGCCGCTTGTGGGCGGCGCGGCCACCGTTGCGTTGGTTGCTGATCCGGCGGTCGCTGCGTTTGCAGATGTCGTCGGGGATGCGTTGCGCGACGCCGGCATAGCGGTTGAGACGATGACCATCCCGGCGGGGGAAGCGGGGAAGTCGTTGATCACCGTCGCGGGGTTGTGGGACGACCTCGGGCGAATGCGCCTTACGCGGTCCGACGCGATCGTTGCGGTCGGGGGAGGCGCGACTACCGATGTTGCCGGGTTCGCGGCCGCGACCTGGTTGCGTGGCGTGCGACTGGTCTCGGTTCCGACGACGTTGCTGGCGATGGTCGACGCGGCGATCGGCGGCAAGACCGGCATCAACACGGCAGCCGGAAAGAACCTGGTCGGTGCCTTTCATCCACCCGAAGGCGTTCTGGTGGACCTCGACGTACTCCCATCGCTTCCGGTGGAGCAGTGGGTCAATGGCATGGCGGAGGTCGTCAAGGCCGGCTTCATCGCCGACCCGGACATCCTCGCGCTCGTCGAGGCAGACGTCCCGGCCGCTGCGCGTCCGACGAGCGACGTTGCGACGGAGCTCATCGAGCGATCGGTCGCGGTCAAGGTAGACGTGGTCTCCCGTGATCTCCGAGAGAGCGGCCCGCGCGAGATCCTCAACTACGGTCACACGCTCGGCCACGCGATCGAGCGGTTGGAGGACTACCAGATGCCACACGGTCACGCCGTGTCGGTCGGGATGGTCTTCGCGGCCGGGTTGGCGAAGGCGGCAGGGGCGATCGACGGTGAGACGCTGATGCGCCACAAGGTCGTCCTGGCCTCCCTCGGTCTTCCGACGACGTACCGCCGCGATGCCCTGCCCGAGCTCCTCGAGCTCATGCGGATCGACAAGAAGGCGCGGGGGGCAAAGCTGCGCTTTGTCGTGTTGGACGAGATCGGCAAGCCGATGATGCTGGAGGCCCCAGAGCCGTCGCTGCTCGAGGCGGCCTACCGAGAGGTTGCTGCGTAGTGGCGAAGCGGGTGCTGGTGCTCAATGGCCCGAACCTAGGGCAGCTCGGAACTCGTGAGCCGGCGATCTACGGCAGTACGTCCTACGCCGAGCTGGTGGCGGCCTGCGAGGCAGCTGGAGCTGAGCTGGGCTTGGCCGTCGAGGTTCGACAGACGGATGACGAGGCGACCTTCATCGGGTGGCTGCACGACGTCGCCAGCGGGGGAGCCGACGGCGCGATCCTCAATCCTGCGGCGTGGACCCATACGAGCGTGGCGATCAGGGACGCGGCCGCTCAGCTCGCGGTGCCGTTCGTCGAGGTGCACCTGTCGAACCCGTTGTCGCGCGAGGAGTTCCGGCACACGTCGTACACGGCCGCGCTCGCGCTGGGAGTGATCGCCGGCTTCGGCGTGGACTCCTACCGTCTTGCGCTGAAGGCGATCAGCCAGCAGATGTGACGGGTGTGCCGGTCGTCGTACCGCCGCCGGTCGTGGTGCTCGGCGGCGCGGGGTCTAGCGCGATCGAGTCGAAGTTGGCCGTCCCGTTGACCACACGAATCGTCAGCGTACGCACCCCGCCAGGGATCGCGCCTTGCCACAGCTGCTCGCCGCAGCGGGTGAAGCTCTGGTTCTCGCTCGCGGTGAAGTTCTGCCCGGCAATGTTGATCGACAGCAGGCCCATGTTGGGCGCCTTGCAGCCGTAGACGACGAGCTCGGAGCCCGCGACCTGGATCGTCGCAATGCTGCCGCGCTTGGCCTGGACGTAGTTGCCGCTCAGCGCGCTCGATGCGGCGTGGCGCGTCCAGCCTCGGCTGTACTGCCAGCCGGCGCTGGTGTTGAAGGCGGTCTGGTCTACCCGAATCGGAGTGCCACCGACTACGGCTGGGTTGCCGCTCGTGTCGAGTACCGGCTGGGTGAGCCGCAGTTGATAGGTACCACCAGTTGCGAGCGGCACATGCGGGAAGAAGCTGTAGATCGTGTTGGACGCACCTTCGATCAGCCGCCCACGGATCGCGTTGTGCGTCGGAGCGCCGAGTGGCACAACCTTGAGCGTCTGACCGTTGAGGTCGCGCAGCGGCGTCGTCACCTGGATCTCCAGCGGCTGATCGACCGGCGTGCCCTTGGCAGACAGAAACGAGACGGTAGGAGCGACGGCGTTGACGGTGAGCTGTCGGATAGTGCTCCAGGTCAGCACCTTGCCGCCCTCGTCGATGCCAGCCACACGCCAGTAGTACGAGCCGTTCGCGAGCAGGCCCGTGGCGTTGGTGTATTGCGTCAGGTCGATGTTCTTGTCATCGAGGACGGTGCTGTCGAAGCTGTGGTCCGTGCTGACCTGCAGCTCGTAGTTGCGCACGTCGTAGGAGTCGAGTCCGCCACTCGCGTAGAAGTCGCTCCACGCGAAGGTCGGGCTCGTCCCCGAGACCACGGCGTGGTTCGCGGGTGAGGTGAGTGTGATCGGCCCGCTGCGCTTGGCGAAGGTCGTTGGCGCGCTTGTGGTGTACAGCAAGATGCTGGCGCCTGAGAGGATGGTCAGGTTCGGGCTGGCGTTGCTCTCGGACCCGTCGGGATTGATCACCTTGAAGCTGACCGTCTCAGCGCTCAACGGCGCGTCGTAAGTGAAGGTGATCAGCCCACCAAAGCCCACCTCGACAGTGGACTCGTCGACAAATCCGTCGGTTGGGACGACGCACGCACCTGGCAGAACTCCTTCGGAGAGCAACGACACGGTGCCGACGCTTCCGCCTTCCATCGTCTGGTCGTTCACGATGGACGGATCGACCTTGATGTCGCCGGGATCCGTCAGGAGCGTGGGCTTGCTCGGTCCGTTGCCTGCTTTACAGCTCGCGTCGCTGCCGAGCGACACCGAGCTCGCACACGTCGGATCGGCGGTGGAGAGCTCACAGGTGCCTGGGGTGACCGTCCAGTAGTAGGGCTGCCCCGCCTGGGCATCGAACATCGTGACCGCCGGGGTCAGCTCAGGCCAGGACGTCGCGTACTGCTGGTACTCGTTGGTAAGGCCCGGATCCCGATAGATGTCGACGATGTAGTAGTTCGCGCCAGGAGTCGGGTCCCACGAGAAGGTCGGCGTCATCGGGCAGGTCTGCGTGACGTTGCAGGTGTCACCGGGCAGCGCACTGGTGTGCCAGCTGGTCTTGAGTCCGGTGACCGTCGCATCGCGCGCCGGACTGCCGGCGACTGTGGCCTCGAACTGGAAGCCTTGGCCGAAGTATCGGTCGATGTCGCACAGCGGCTGCTCGCCTTGCTCGCAGTCGAGCTCGACTCCCGGTTCGTCTTCGGCCACGATCTGCGTCGCCGTGCTGTCGTCGTAGGCGATCAGCTCCCAGCCGTAGAACCCGCCTTCGATCAGCTTGAAGGTCGTCTGGCTCTCACAGCCAAGCGTGTCACCGGGTCCTGCTTTCGGCTCGAGGGCCACGACAAGCCCGTCGGTGTACGGCGTCACCGACGTTTCAGCCGTGTAGCAGTCGACCTCGCCGGTCTGCAGGCCGATCGTGCCGTTGCCGCAGGCGCCCGGGCAGTACCGGACGAGGTAGAGCGAGGCCTCCTTGACCGGCGCCCAGGTGATCGTCGGGTCGGCCGATGTCGGCTGCTTCAGAATGGTGATCGGGGACTTCCAGTCCTTCACGAAGGTCCACTGGACGGAATACCGCCCCCAGACGCCACCGACCTGAGCCCGGACATGCCAGAAGTACGTCGCGTTGGCCAGCGAGACCGGCATCTCGAAGGTGGGATCGACGACGATCCCATTGTTGGGCAGCGAGACCGCGTTGTTGGTCCATTCGCCGTTCGGGCTCACCTGGACCTCGTATTGGGACGCGCCCGCGACCGGCTGCCACTTCAGGACGATGTCCTTCAGCTGCTTGCTCGCGTCATTGGCGGGGCTGAGCAGGGTCGGCGTGCTGACGTCGAGGCCGGCGAAGGCAGAGGTCGCGGGAGTCAGCAGGCTCGCGACGATGGCCCCCAGCGCGACGACGACCAGGGCGATCCGGCGCGGAACTGATGCCACGATGTGACTCCCGGTTGTGCTCGTTGGCGGCCCGCCTGTCACAGGCGTTGCATGTGGCATCGGCGGACCCCCTCGTACGCTGAACGTCCATCACCCGAATGGAGTAGTGCAGATTGGCTGCGACGAACGAATCTGCTTCCGCGATCAGGCGATCGGTGCTTGCTGCCGTCTTGAGTGAGTCATCCTACGATGCGCTGCTCGTCACATCTCGGGACAACATCCGCTATCTGTCCGGTTTCACCGGGTCGAACGGCGCGTTGCTGGTCGACCGCGACGGCGGGTGTCTTCTAGCGACCGACGGCCGGTATCTGACGCAGGCTGCCGACCAGTCTGGCGACCTCGAGTGTCTCGAGGCCAGGTCGGTCCTCGAGGTGCTCGCCCAGCGTGCGGGCGAGCGCGGGTGTCGTGAGCTCGGCTTCGAGCCGCACGCTGTGACCGTCGAGCAGCTCGCGGTGCTCGAGGAGGTTGCAGGCGGTGTGGTCGTGCTGCGTCCGGCAGGCAGGCTGGTCGAGCGACAGCGGGTCGTTAAGGATGCGGGGGAGCTCGCGACGCTGCGAACAGCCTGCGAGATCACGGACGTTGCGTATGGCGAAACGCTCTGTGCTCTTCGCCCTGGGGTCACCGAGCGGGAGATTGCGTGGGCGCTGACGGAGTCGATGCGTCGACACGGGGCCGACGGGCCGGCCTTCGAGATCATCGCGGCGTTCGGCGAGAACTCCGCGATTCCCCACCACTCGCCGACGGACCGGCCACTGCGACAAGGCGATCTGGTCAAGCTCGACTTCGGCGCGAAGGTGGCCGGCTACCACGCGGATATGACCCGTACGGCGGTCTGCGGCTCGCCAGCCGACTGGCAGCGCGAGATCCATGACGAGGTCGCGGAGCTGCAATTGATTTTGCGCGCCGACGTCAGGATCGGCGTCGTTCCTGGTGAGCTGGACGCTGCCATGCGGACGTATCTCGAGGCGCACGGTCGAACCGTCGCGCACGGGCTCGGGCACGGCGTCGGGCTGGCGATCCACGAGGACCCGTTTCTGACCCAGGCATCGTCGGCACCGGCGCTGATCGCGGACGTCGCCCTCACGATCGAGCCAGGGGTCTATCTCCCCGGCCGAGGTGGTGTACGGATCGAAGACACGGTCGTCGTGACGGCTGATCGTCCCGACGTGCTGACCACGTCGCCCCGCGACCTCGTAGAGGTCTGAGCGCAGTCCGTAGTCTGTTCGCCGTGGCGACGACCAACGACTTCAAGAACGGCATGACTCTCGACCTCGACGGCGTCCTGTGGAACGTCGTCGAGTTCCAGCACGTCAAGCCCGGTAAGGGCGGCGCGTTCGTGCGCAGCAAGCTGAAGAACGTGCTGACCGGACAGGTTGTCGAGCGGACGTTCAACGCAGGGGTGAAGGTCGACACGGCCAACGTCGACAAGCGCGAGATGACCTACCTCTACGCCGACGGTGCCGACTACGTCTTCATGGACGTCGAGTCCTACGAGCAGATCCACGTGTCTCCGGCTGCGGTCGGCGATGCCAAGGACTACCTGCTCGAGAACAGCAATGCCACGGTGGCCGTCCATGGCGACACGGTGCTCTACGTCGAGCTGCCGGCCTCGGTGGAGCTGACGATCACCTACACCGAGCCGGGCATGCAGGGAGATCGCTCGACCGGTGGCACCAAGCCCGCCACGCTCGAGACCGGCGCGACGGTTCAGGTCCCGCTGTTCGTGACGCAGGGCGAGAAGATCAAGGTCGACACCCGAGACGGTCGCTACATCAGCCGCGTCAGCGGCTAGGAGTCGGCCACCCCGTGCCTGCCCGCAGCAAGGCCCGCAAGCGCGCGCTCGACATCCTGTTCGAGGCTGACCAGCGGTCAACCGATGTCCGTACGACGCTCGACCAGTGGGTCTCGCGGGCCGATCCGCCGGTGCCCGACTACTCCCAGCACCTGGTCACCGGTGTGATCGATCATCGGGAGTCAATCGACGAGCTGCTCTCGGCAACGTCGACTGACTGGACGCTGGACCGGATGCCGTCAGTGGACCGGACTGTGCTCAGGCTCGCCGTCTATGAGCTGCTGTGGTGCGACGACGTGCCGACGGCGGTTGCGATCGACGAGGCTGTTGAACTGGCGAAGTCCCTGTCCACCGACGACTCGCCGGCCTTCGTCAACGGGCTCCTGGCGAGGATCGCGGCGCAGGCTGGATCTGGTGTCGAGCACTCATCGGCGCGGGCTTTGCAAAGCCCAACCGATCTGGCGTAGCCGGTGGCCGGTTGAGTCGATCGGATCATGCTGTCGCGGTGGTCCGCCGTTCCGCGATAGAGAGCCCGCGCGTCGCGGCCTGCTCTTGGGCCGTCCTCCGGGCCGGCGGGCTCGTGCTGCTCTCGGGCGCCTTCTTCTACCCGGCCGTCGACACTGATGTCGTCCAGCGGTATGTCTTGTGGGCGCACCGACTTCAAGCGGGCCATCTTCCGTGGGCCTCGTTCCACGTTGAGTATCCGACCGGGGTGCTGCCCTTCATGTTGCTGCCTGGCGGCGGCACCCTCTACGAGCTGCAGTTCGTGCTGTTGGCACTCGTTGCTGACGCGTACCTCACGACAACGTTGTGGCGGATCCGGCCAGGCGGCGCCGGCGCGTGGCTCTGGATCCTGTTGCCCTTGGTGCTCGGCCCGATCATCTGGGTCAGGTTCGACATCTTCGTGGCTGCGGCCTTGGTTGGTGCGCTTAGCTCGATGGCCCGCGCGCGCTGGCGTGCTGCAGGGGTGTTTCTGGCGGCGGCGACACTGCTGAAGCTCTGGCCGTTGGTCTTGCTCCTGGTGTTGTGGCCGTTGCTTGATCCGATTGGTCGACGGCGAATGGCTGCCAGTGCCGCAGCGGTGTTGGGCTTGTTCACGATTCCGGTTCTTGCGTGGGGCGGAGCATCCGGCTTGTGGTGGATGCTGCGGTATCAAGGCGGACACGGCCTCGAGTTCGAGAGCGTCTGGGCTTGGCCAGTGGTCGTTGCCCACTCATTCAATCGACATGTCGCGATCGTTCCGTCACATGCCACGACCGAGGTTCCACTTTCGGGTATCCCAGGTCTTGCTGCATCCGCATTGCTTCCACTCGCCTTGATCGCGGTGACCCTCTACCTCTGGTTGGGCCGCGGTAGGCGCCTCGATATCGCCACGGCGACGTTGCTTGTTGTGGCGGTCGTCCTGCTCGGCTCGAAGATCATGTCTGCGCAGTACGTCATCTGGACCGCGGCCACGGTCGGCGTCGTCCTGCAGACGGCGACGAATGCTGGCCCGCGCTGGCGCGCCCGTCTCCTGCTGGCAACAGCGGCGCTAGCTGCTACGACGCAATGGCTTTTCCCGTTCCAGGTCGAGCAGGCCTTCTACGGATACACCTCCGGCATTCTCGCGGTCACGGCACACGCCGAAGCTGCAGTGCTCTGGTTCGTCGTGGTACTGCTGTTTGTCATTCGCCCAACGACGCGGCCATGCGTAGCGCGGAAGCGCACAGCGGGTTAGTCGGGTGAAGGCGGCGATGTGCCGACGTAGATGTCTCCAGCCGCCTCATCGATCCCTTGGAGGACAGCGATGTCGCTGGGTACGTCTCGCCAGCTGACGATCCGCACTGCGAGCCCAGTGGATGCGATCCGCTCGCGGACATCGGCGCCGTACATGCGTACATGGTCGGCCTGGCCGTACCTCCGGACGCGCTCGTCCAGGTCCGCGATCGGCTCCTCGACGGTCGTCGAGCCCTGGGTGGGCACGAGTATCACGAGCTGACCTCCGGGGGACAGTACGTTGCTCAGCTCGCGGATCGCGGCCTTGTCGTCAGGGATGGCTCAAGCACATGAGAGCAGAGGACGAGGTCAAACCGTTCGGCGAGCGGGAGTGGCTTAGTGATGTCTGCGTGGACGGCCGCACGCGGCGAGTCCAGATCGATCGATTGGTAGCGCGCAACCCCTCGGCGCAGCCGGTCAGCCAGGCATCTCTCAGGGGCGACGTGAAGCACCGACTCGAACTGCTGTGTCTCGAGATAGCACCACAGCAACCGCTGGCGCTCTACCGAGCCGCATCAATAGCAGCGGGCGGCGCGCCGTGGGCTGCCGGTAGCAAGGAACCGACTGGCGCTATGGCCGCAGACGCCGCAATGGCGTGAGCTTCCGGAGACAAACGGCCTGATTGCCACCGTGCGCGCGACTCCGAGCCTTCGTCTTAATCTCGCAGGCACGCGGCTACGGTAACCGGATGATGGCGATGTAGGGGGTGGTAGCGTCCCTGCTGTACGACAGCGTCCTTTAATCCCGTCCTGCGAGGCGGACAAGGGGGTGTCTTTATGAAGGCTGTGCCGCGCCCGACGACCGGTGATCCGGCTGTCGCCCGGCCCGTTCTAGATGCCAACGACGTTCAGCGCGCGCTCACCCGGATCGCCCACGAGATCGTCGAGCGGAACCAGGGTGCGGACCGGATCGTGCTGCTCGGCATCCCGACCAGAGGTGTCATCCTCGCCCGGCGCATCGCGGAGCGGATCGCCGCCATCGAAAACGTAGACGTGCCGGTCGGCGCGCTCGACATCACGATGTATCGGGACGACCTGCGGTTGCGCGGCGTGCGCGCACTCGAGGCGACAGACATTCCGGTGAGTGGCGTCGACGACCTCATCGTGGTGCTGATCGACGACGTGCTGTTCTCGGGCCGGACGATCCGCTCGGCGCTCGATGCACTGTCAGACATCGGCCGCCCCAAAGCGGTCCAGCTCGCAGTGCTGGTCGACCGCGGTCACCGTGAGCTGCCGATCCGTGCCGACTACGTCGGAAAGAACATCCCGACCTCGCTCACTGAGACGGTCCATGTGCTCCTCGACGAACACGACGGGCGTGATGCGGTGCTGCTCGGACCCGCCGACCTGAAGCGCGATTCGAGCACCGAGTGAACCGCCACCTGCTATCGGCGGCCGACCTGAGCCGCGAGGACGCACTGCTCGTGCTCGACACCGCCGCCGACATGGATGCGGCCCTCGCTGGCCGCAGCATCAAGAAGCTGCCCACGTTGCGCGGCCGGACCGTCGTGAATCTGTTCTTTGAGGACTCGACTCGTACCCGTACGTCCTTCGAAGTCGCCGCGAAGCGGCTATCGGCCGACGTGATCAACTTTTCGGCTAAAGGGTCGAGCGTCAGCAAGGGCGAGTCGCTGAAGGACACCGCCCTCACACTCGAGGCGATGGGCTCGGACGCCGTCGTCGTCCGTCACTCCGCAAGTGGCGCGCCGCATCGGCTGGCCAACTGGATCCGCGGAAGTGTCGTCAACGCCGGCGACGGTACCCACGAACATCCGACCCAGGCGCTCCTCGACGCCTACACGATGCGCAGCCGGACCGGACGCCTCGAGGGCCTTCACGTCACGATCGTCGGCGACGTACTGCATTCCCGGGTGGCGCGCAGCAACGTACTGCTGCTGTCGACCCTCGGGGCGGAGGTCACTCTCGTCGCCCCGCCCACACTTTTGCCGGTCGGCATGTCGGGGTGGCCGTGCACGGTCTCCTACGACCTCGACGCCGTCCTGCCCAAGAGCGACGTCGTGATGATGCTGCGCGTGCAGCACGAGCGGATGCAGGGCGGGTTCTTCCCGACCACGCGTGAGTACTCACGGCGCTATGGATTGGATGCGCGCCGGATGGCCGCACTGCCCGAGGACGGGATCGTGATGCATCCGGGGCCGATGAACCGCGGCGTCGAGATTGCGGCCGAGGTCGCCGACAGCGTCCGTTCCACGATCGTCGAGCAGGTCGCCAACGGCGTCTCGGTCCGGATGGCAGTGCTCTACCTGCTGCTCGGTGGATTGATCGACGTTTCCGACTCGGAGGTTGCGGCGGCATGAGCGGCTATGTGATCCGGGGCGCACGTCCACTCGGCGGTGATGTGCGGGACCTCTACGTCGACGGCACAGAGCTCGTCGACGCTGCTCCGGCCGGCGCCGATGTCATCGACGCCGACGGGTTGGTCGCCTTACCGGGCTTCGTCGACCTGCACACGCATCTGCGTGAGCCCGGACGTGAGGACGCGGAGACCGTCGAGACTGGCACCCGTGCTGCCGCGCTCGGTGGCTTCACCGCTGTCCACGCGATGGCCAATACCGATCCGGTCGCTGACGTCGCCGGCGTGGTCGAGCAGGTCTGGCGACTAGGTCAGGAAGCTGGGCACTGCGACGTCCACCCGGTCGGAGCGGTCACCGTCGGGCTGGCGGGCGAGCGGCTGGCAGAGCTCGGCGCGATGGCCGACTCCGCGGCCCGAGTCCGGGTCTTCTCCGATGACGGCAAGTGCGTCCACGACCCGCTGCTGATGCGCAGGGCGTTGGAGTACGTCAAGGCCTTCGACGGGGTGATTGCCCAGCACGCTCAGGACCCCCGGCTGACCGAGGCCGCGCAGATGAACGAAGGCGAGTGGTCGGCGACTCTCGGTTTGGCGGGCTGGCCCGCGGTCGCGGAGGAGGCGATCATCGCCCGTGACTGCCTGCTGGCAGCACACGTCGGATCGCGAGTGCACTTCTGTCACGTCTCGACGGCGGGCTCCGTCGAGCTCGTGCGTTGGGCCAAGTCGAAGGGCTGGAACGTCACCGCCGAGGTGACGCCGCACCACCTGCTGCTGACCGATGACCTGGTTGCGTCCTACGACCCCGTATTCAAGGTGAATCCGCCGCTGCGCACCCATGACGACGTCAGTGCATTGCGGGCGGCGCTCGCCGACGGGACGATCGATGCCGTCGCGACCGATCACGCGCCGCACGCGCTGGAAGACAAGGAAACCGAGTTCGCCGCAGCGGCATTCGGGATGACCGGTCTCGAGACCGCCCTTGCGGTCGTCGCGACGTCGATGGTCGAAACCGGGCTGCTTGACTGGGCAGGCGTGGCGGACCGGATGAGCGTGCGACCGGCCGCTATCGGCGGGCTGCCGAGGCAGGGACAGCCGCTTCAGCCGGGCGCACCCGCGAACTTGGTGCTGGTCGACCCAGCCGCGCGATGGATGGTCGACCCTGCCGCGACAGCAAGTCGCAGCCGCAACACGCCGTTCGCAGGGCGTGAGCTGTCAGCCCGAGTCTTCGCGACGTTCCTGCGGGGCAGGCCGACCGCGATGGATGGCAAGACCGCGTGACGCTCGCTGCCAAGAAGGTTCTGATCGACCCGCACCCTGCTTGGGGCAGCCTCGGGGTCGCTATCGCAGCCGGAGTGATCTTTCTGCTTTTCTCTGCCTGGATCGTCGTCCAGCGGGTCCGTCACGGAAAGGGCGAAGACGATGAGTGAGCCGGCGATCCTCGTGCTGGAGGACGGTCGGACATTTCGCGGTCGCTCGTACGGCGCAACCGGCGAGACGTTCGGCGAGGCGGTCTTCACCACCGGCATGTCCGGCTACCAGGAGACCCTTACCGACCCGTCGTTCCATCGCCAGGTGGTCGTACAGACCGCGCCACACATCGGCAACACCGGGATCAACGACGACGATCCCGAGTCGAGTCGGGTGTGGGTGTCGGGCTACGTCGTGCGCGACCCGGCGCGGGTGCCGAGCAGCTGGCGGTCGCGACGCTCGCTCGATGACGAGCTCGCAGCACAAGGCATCGTCGGCATCAGTGGCATCGACACCCGTGCGCTCACCCGCCACCTCCGCGAACGTGGCGCGATGCGGGTCGGCGTGAGCAGCGTCGAGACCGATTCGGCCGCGTTGCTCGAGCGGGTGCTTGCCAGCCCCGGGATGGAGGGCGCGGATCTGGCCGGTGAGGTGACGACGCGGGCGGCATACGTCGTCCCGGCGGTGGGGGAGAAGCGGTTCACCGTTGCAGCGGTCGACCTCGGCATCAAGGCCTCGACCCCGCGTTACATGTCAGAGCTCGGTTGCGAGGTGCACGTCCTTCCGGCCAACGCGACGGCCGCCGACATCCTCGCCATCTCACCCGACGGCGTGTTCTTCTCCAACGGTCCCGGTGACCCGGCGACTGCTGATGGCCCGGTAGCGGCAATGCGCGGCGTGCTCGGGGTGAAGCCGGTCTTCGGGATCTGCTTCGGCAACCAGATCCTCGGCCGGGCACTGGGCTTCGGGACGTACAAGCTGAAGTTCGGCCACCGAGGCGTCAACCAACCGGTGCAGGACCGTCGCACCAAGCAGATCGCCATCACCAGCCACAACCACGGCTTCGCGGTCGATGCCCCCATCGAAGAGCCCGGGACAACCGAGTTCGGCAAGGTCGAGGTCAGCCACGTCGACCTCAACGACAGCGTGGTCGAGGGTTTGCGGTGTCTCGACGTACCCGCGTTCTCAGTTCAGTACCACCCGGAAGCCGCGCCAGGACCGCACGATGCGACGAACCTGTTCGCGACTTTCGCCGACCTGATGACGGGCGCCAAGTAATGCCGAAGCGGACTGACATCAACAGCGTCCTGGTCATCGGTTCGGGTCCGATCGTGATCGGCCAGGCGTGCGAGTTCGACTACTCCGGCACCCAGGCGCTGCGCGTCTTGCGTGAGGAGGGTCTGCGGGTCAGCCTGGTCAACTCGAACCCGGCGACGATCATGACCGACCCGGAGTTCGCCGACGCGACGTACATCGAGCCGATCACACCCGAGTACGTCGAGAAGGTCATCGCCATCGAACGGCCCGACGGTCTGCTAGCGACGCTGGGTGGCCAGACCGCGCTGAACACCGCGATCGCGCTCCACGACCGCGGAGTGCTCGAGAAGTACGGCGTCGAGCTGCTCGGCGCCTCGGTCGAGGCGATCCATGCCGGCGAGGACCGCCAGAAGTTCAAGGGCGTCTGCGACGCCATCGGCGCCGACTACGCGCGAAGCACCCTCGTCCGCACCGTCGATGAGGCGATGGCCGTCGCGGACGAGCTCGGCTATCCGCTCGTGCTCCGGCCGTCCTTCACTCTTGGTGGCGGCGGCTCCGGTTTCGCGCACGACGAGGGCGAGCTGCGGACGATGATCGTCGCGGGCCTCGACGCCAGCCCGGTGCACGAGGTGCTGGTCGAGGAGAGCGTGCTCGGCTGGAAGGAGTACGAGCTCGAGGTCATGCGCGATCGCTTGGACAACTGCGTCGTCGTCTGCTCGATCGAGAACCTCGACCCGATGGGCGTGCACACCGGCGACAGCATCACCGTCGCGCCGGCGATGACGCTCACCGACCGCGAGTACCAGACGATGCGCGATATGGCCTTCGCGGTCATTCGCCAGGTCGGGGTCGAGACCGGCGGCTCCAACATTCAGTTCGCCGTCGACCCTGCCACCGGTCGTCAGGTGGTCATCGAGATGAACCCGCGGGTCTCTCGATCGAGTGCGCTGGCCTCGAAGGCCACTGGCTTCCCGATCGCCAAGATCGCGGCGAAGCTTGCCCTCGGCTACACCCTCGATGAGATCCCGAACGACATCACCATGGAGACACCGGCGAGCTTCGAGCCGAGCCTCGACTACGTCGTCGTGAAGATCCCGCGCTTCGCCTTCGAGAAGTTCCCCGGCGCCGACACGACGCTGACGACACACATGAAAAGCGTCGGCGAGGTGATGGCGCTCGGCCGCAACTTCACCGAGGCGCTGCAGAAGGCGACCCGGTCGCTGGAGGCGAAGGGCGCCGAGCTCGACTTCGCCTCCGCTCCCGGCGACGTCGAGGAATGGATGCCCAAGGCCATCCGGCCCCACGACCGCCGGCTGCAGGCGGTCGTTCAGGCGATGCGCGCCGGGGCCAGCGTCGAGCGGCTCCACGACGAGACCGGCATCGACCCGTGGTTCCTTGACCAGCTCGCGCTGTTGGGCGAGGTTGCGGACGACCTTGCGGCGGCATCCGAGCTCGATGCCGATGCGCTGCGCGCCGCGAAGCGTCACGGGTTCTCCGACGTCCAGATCGCGGCCATCCGCGGCAAGGCTGAGGACGAGATCCGAGCGCTTCGCCATGAGTTGGGAGTACGCCCGGTTTACAAGACCGTCGACACCTGCGCGGCGGAGTTCGCGGCGAAGACGCCGTACCACTACTCGTCCTACGACGAAGAGGATGAGATCGGTCCTGGCGAGCGCCCGAAGGTGCTCATCCTCGGCAGTGGTCCGAACCGGATCGGCCAGGGCGTCGAGTTCGACTACTCGTGCGTGCATGCCTGCTATGCGCTGCACGATGCGGGCTTTGAGACCGTGATGGTCAACTGCAATCCGGAGACGGTCTCGACCGACTACGACACCTCCGACCGGCTCTACTTCGAGCCCCTCACCTTCGAGGACGTCCTTGAGGTCGTCGATGCTGAGCGGCGCAGCGGCGAGGTCGTCGGCGTCGTCGTGCAGCTCGGTGGCCAGACGCCGCTCGGCCTTGCGCAGCGGCTGAAGGACGCAGGCGTGCCGATCGTGGGAACCCCGCCCGAGGCGATCCACCTCGCCGAAGAGCGTGGTGCGTTCGGGAAGGTTCTTGCCGAAGCGGGACTGGCGGCGCCCAAGCACGGTCTCGCCCGCTCCTACGACGAGGCCGTCGCGATCGCCCACGAGATCGGCTACCCGGTCCTGGTCCGCCCGTCGTACGTCCTCGGTGGTCGCGGCATGGAGATCGTCTACGACGACGAGACGCTGCACGGCTACATCGACCGTGCCACGGAGGTCAGCCCTGAGCACCCGGTGCTCGTCGACCGGTTCCTCGACGATGCGATCGAGGTCGACGTCGACGCGCTGTACGACGGCGACGAGCTGTTCCTCGGCGGCGTCATGGAGCACATCGAGGAAGCTGGCATCCACTCCGGTGACTCGGCATGCGCCCTACCGCCGATAACCCTCGGCCGCGCTGACATCGGCCGCATCCGCGAGGCCACCGAGGCGATCGCCAAGGGCGTCGGCGTGCGCGGCCTGATGAACGTGCAGTTCGCGCTCGCCGGAGATGTGCTCTACGTGCTCGAGGCCAATCCCCGTGCCAGCCGAACGGTGCCGTTCGTGGCGAAGGCGACCGCCGTGCCGCTGGCCAAGGCCGCCGCCCGAGTGATGCTCGGCGCCTCGATCGCGACGTTGCGCGAGGAGGGGATGCTTCCCGCCGGTGACGGTGCCGACCTGCCGTTCGACGCCGCGATCTGCGTCAAGGAAGCAGTGCTGCCGTGGTCGCGGTTCGCTGGTGTCGACACGGTTCTCGGACCGGAGATGAAGTCGACCGGCGAGGTGATGGGGGTCGACCACACGTTCGGCACGGCCTTCGCTAAGTCACAAGAGGCGGCCTACGGTGCGCTGCCGACGAAGGGTCGGGTCTTCGTCTCGGTCGCCAACCGTGACAAGCGGCACCTGATCTTCCCGGTGAAGCGGCTGGCCGATCTCGGGTTCGAGGTGCTCGCGACCGAGGGCACGGCTGAGGTGCTGCAGCGCAATGGCGTGCCCTCGACCGTCGTACGGAAGAACTCGGACGGCCGTGGACCGGACGGCGAGCCGACGATCGTCGACCGGATCGCAGCGGGCGAGGTCGATCTGATCGTGAACACGCCCTTCGGCAACTCAGGTCCGCGTCTCGACGGGTATGAGATCCGCACTGCCGCCGTGATGCGCGGCGTGCCGTGCCTGACCACGGTTCAGGCGCTTGCCGCCGCGGTGCAGGGGATCGAAGCGCTGCGGAGCGGGGAGATGGGTGTGGCGTCGTTGCAGCGCCACCACGCGTTGATCATCTCCGCTCGAGAGGGCGCCGATGCCGCTCGCTACCGTGAATCGAAGACTCAGACCGAGGGAGGCGTCGCCTGATGGGCATCCAGGTCAAGGGCGAGGTCCTCAACGTCAAGCCGATCGGCGAGTACTACTCGATGACGGTGGTCGCCCCGGGCGTCGCTGAGCTCACTCGCCCTGGTCAGTTCGTCGCGGTGGCGGTCGGCGGCGAGGGCGGCGGGATGCTGCTGCGCCGGGCATTCTCGATCTACTCGGTGCGAGAGACCGGCGTCTACGGCGGGACCGTCGAGTTCATCTTCTCGGTCGCTGGGCGGGGCACCGCCTGGCTTGCGGCGCAGCGTCCCTACGACCCGATCGACGTGGTCGGCCCGCTGGGCAAGCCGTTTGCCTTGCCGCGGGAGCCTGCGAACTGCCTTCTGGTCGGCGGTGGCTACGGCGCAGCTCCGCTGTTCATGCTCGCCGACGCACTGCGTACGAGGGGATGCCGGATCGACGCGGTTCTCGGTGCCTCGACTGGTGACCGGCTGTTCGGTGCCCTCGATGCCAAGCGGATGGCGGCGAGCGTCGCGTTCACGACCGACGACGGCACCTACGGCGAGAAGGGCCGGGTGTCCGACGTACTGCCCGAGGTCATCGACAGGGTGAAGGCGGATGTGGTCTACGCGTGTGGCCCGATGGCGATGCTCCAGGCGGTGCAGGCGGTCGCAAGTGCGGCCTACGACGGCGCCGGCATTCCGACGCAGCTCTCGGTGGAGGAGTCGATGGCCTGTGGCATCGGCGTCTGCATGACGTGCGTGCTGCCGATCATCGGCAACGACGGTCAAACCCGGATGTCGCGTTCGTGCGCTGACGGGCCGGTGTTCTCCGGAGACCGGATCCGTTGGGACGCCTTAGGAACTGTCCCCGACGATGCTGTGGGAGCCACCCAGTGAGTGTCACGCTCAAGCGGCAGGTCGAGCCGGTCCGTCATGTGAACGTCGACATGACCACGAAGCTCGGCTCGTTGACGGTCAGCGACCCGGTTTTCACCGCATCAGGCTGCGCGGCGGCGGGGCAGGAGGTCGGGCAGTACAACGACCTCACCGCGATCGGCGGGGTGGTCACGAAGTCGATCCAGCTCAACGCGCGCGCCGGCCGGGCAACCCCACGGATGGCGGAGACGCCGAGCGGGATGCTCAACTCGATCGGCCTGCAAGGCCCCGGCATCGACGTCTTCATCAACCGCGACCTGGCCTGGCTCGAGGAGCACGGTGTTACTGCAGTCGTGTCCATCGCGGGGCACACCGTCGAGGAGTACGGCAAGCTCGCGGGCAAGCTGCGCGGCAAGCCGGTCGGGATGATCGAGGTCAACATCAGCTGTCCGAACGTCGAGGACCGCGGTCAGGTCTTCGCGTGTGACAAAAGCGCGGCTGCGTCGGTGATCCAGGCTGTTCGGCGGGCGGCGCCGCCCAGCCAGCCGATCTTCGCCAAGCTCTCCCCGGACGTCACGGACATCGTCGAGATCGCCAAGGCGTGCGTCGATGCCGGTGCCAACGGGCTGAGCCTGATCAACACGACGCTCGGCATGGTCATCGACACGGTGACGATGCGGCCGTTGCTGGCCGGTGTCACCGGCGGGCTCTCGGGGCCGGCGATCAGGCCACTGGCGTTGCGGTGCGTCTGGCAGGTTCACCAGGCTCTTCCGGAGATCCCGTTGTTCGGCATCGGTGGGATCCGGACCGGCAACGACGCCTTGGAGTTCATCCTCGCGGGCGCCAGTGCAGTGCAGGTCGGCACGGTGATCTTCCACGACCCAGGTGCGCCTGCCCGGGTGTCTCGCGAGCTACGTGAGGCGCTGGCTGCACGTGGCATGGATCGTCTCGAGCAGGCGATCGGGCTCGCTCACCGGGCGCCGGAGCTGGTCGTTCCCGAGCTGCCCGACCCGCCGGGTGATGTCCCGGAGGCGGATGCCGATGCAGCCGAAGCACCGGCCGTGGTCGTCGCGGAAACCGACGGTGACGCATTGGCCGAGGACTGGTGGGAGGACCAAGATGCCTAGCCACGAGCGATCGCCGATCGCGGTTGCGCTCGACACGGGTGACCTAGCAACGGCGACGCGTTGGGCGCAGGCAGTCGCACCCCACGTCAGCACGGTCAAGGTTGGTCTCGAGCTGTTCTGCGCGGAGGGCCCTAGCGCTGTCGAGAAGATCCGGGCGACGGCGGAGGTCGATCTGTTTCTCGATCTCAAGCTGCACGACATTCCCGCCACGGTCGGCGGTGCCGCGCGCTCGGTGGCTCCGCTCGCTCCGGACTACCTGACCGTGCATGCCTGCGGTGGGCCGGCCGTCATTGCGGCAGCGGCTGAAGCGCTTCCCGCCACCCGGATCACGGCGATCACCATCCTGACGTCGCTGTCGGCGGCCGATCTGGACCTGCTCGGCATCGCGGGTCCGCCCGCGGATGCTGTGGTTCGGCTGGCGCGACTCGCGGTCGACGCGGGTGCACGCGCCCTGGTCTGCTCGCCGCAGGAGGTCGCGCTGGTGCGCGCCGCCGTTGGCGACGGTGTCCGCTTGATCACTCCGGGTGTCCGCCCGGCCGGCGCCGCTACCCACGACCAGGCGCGGGTGGCAGCACCTGAGCAAGCGATCGCTGATGGTGCCGATCTGGTGGTGATCGGCCGACCCATCACCGGTGCCACTGAGCCGGGTGAGGCGGCTGCGGCGATCGCAGCGACACTGTCCGGTCGTTGAGCTTCTCCGCTAGTTGCGCGACCCGCGCTGGCCTCGCTAGGTTCGCCGCCGCTGGCGATTTGAGACCTGCGGCACCGCGCCGCTCCTGCTCTCACCGATGTAGTGACCTCGAGGTGGCGTTCTTTGGCACTCCCGCCGTTGACTCCGGAGCAGCGGGCTGCCGCGCTCGAGAAGGCGGCCGCGGCACGACGGGTACGCGCCGAACTGCGGGAGCGGTTGAAGCAGTCGACCGTGTCGCTCACCGAGGTCTTCCTCGAGGGCGAGCGCGACGAGGCAATCGGGAAGATGCGCGTCAGCGCGGTCCTCGAGTCGATGCCCGGTGTCGGCAAGATCCGCGCTCAACGAATCATGGAACGACTGTCGATCTCCGCGAGCCGCCGAGTGCGTGGGCTGGGTGCTCACCAGCGATCGGCGCTCGAGCGTGAGTTCTCCGAGTAGCCGCCTGACCGTTCTGTCCGGGCCCGCCGGGGTCGGCAAGAGCTCGGTCGGTGCTGCCCTGCGGGCCAGTGCGCCACACATCTGGCACTCGGTCAGCGCGACGACGCGACCGCAGCGGCCGGGTGAGGTCGATGGCGAGGCGTACTTCTTTCTCACCCCTGACGAGTTCGAGGAGATGTCGAAGCGCGGCGATCTGCTCGAGCAGGCGGTCTACGCCGGCAACCGGTATGGCACGCCGCGCGGCCCGGTGCAGGAAAAGCTGGCAGCAGGGGTACCGGTTCTACTCGAGATCGAGCTGCAAGGCGCCCGCCAGGTCCGCACGATCGACCCCGACGCGCTACTGGTCTTCCTCGCACCGCCGTCTTGGGAAGAGCTCGAACGGCGCCTGCGAGGTCGGGGGACCGAGGACGCCGAGGTCATCGCTCGGCGCCTGGCCCAGGCCAAGGTGGAGCTCGCCGCGGAGGGCGAGTTCGACGAGGTCATTGTCAACACCTCGATCCCGGAGGCGGCCGCAGCTCTTGCGGCCCTGATTCACTAACGCGGCTCGGCCGGTCGCTGCTGTAGCCTTGATGGGCACTTCCGCGACTGAGATGAGGCACTGCTTTGGCCGGCACCGCTGCTCGCCCCGAGGGCATCACGAACCCTCCTATCGACGAGCTGCTCGACAAGGTCGAGAGCAAGTACGCCCTCGTCATCTACGCGGCCAAGCGCGCGCGTCAGATCAATGCCTACTACTCGCAACTCGGTGAGGGTCTGCTCGAGTACGTCGGTCCGCTGGTCCCGGCGCACGTGCAGGAGAAGCCGCTTTCGGTGGCGCTGCGCGAGGCGAACCAGGACCTGCTGACCTTCGAGCAGGTCGAAGTCCCCGCGTAGGACGCTCACTGGCATGACTGGCGAGTCGGGTTCAGTCGAGCGCCGGCGCGTCGTCCTCGGCGTCTGCGGAGGCATCGCTGCCTACAAGGCGTGCGAGCTGCTGCGTCGCTTCACCGAGTCCGGTCACGACGTCCACGTCGTGCCGACCGCCTCTGCGTTGAAGTTCGTCGGCGAGACCACCTGGGCCGCCTTGTCCGGCAACCGCGTCGCGACCGAGGTCTGGACCGACGCGCACCGGGTGCCCCACGTCACGCTCGGCCGGCAGGCCGACCTCGTTGTGGTTGCGCCGGCGACCGCTGACTTCCTGGCGAGGCTGGTCGTCGGCCGCTCCGACGACTTGCTGACGGCGACGCTGTTGACTGCGCGCTGCCCGGTAGTGATCGCGCCGGCGATGCACACCGAGATGTGGCAGCACCCGGCCACGGAGGCGAACGTCGCGATGCTGCGCGAACGTGGCGTGATCGTGCTCGATCCGGCTGTCGGCAGGCTGACGGGTGCGGACACTGGGATCGGACGACTGCCCGATCCTGAGGAGATCTTCTCCGTCGCGAGGACGGTTCTCGAGCGCGGTCTGTCCGCGCTTACCCATGACCTCGGTGGTCGCCACCTCGTGGTGACGGCCGGTGGCACTCGTGAGCCGCTCGATCCCGTCCGGTTCCTCGGCAATCGCTCCAGCGGACGGCAGGGCTACGCGATCGCTCGCGCCGCCTTGGCCCGTGGCGCCGAGGTCACGCTGATCTCGGCGAACGCGGCACTCGTCGACCCCGCCGGTGCGAAGGTCGTTCGCGTCGGGACGGCAGAGGAGATGCGGATTGCCGTCGACGACGCGGCCGTTGGTGCCGACGCGATCGTGATGGCCGCTGCCGTCGCCGACTTCCGCCCCGCGGTGAGGGCGAGCGCGAAGATCAAGAAAGGCTCGGCCGAACCAGACGCGATCGAGCTGGTCCGTAACGCGGACATCCTCGCCGACATCTCCCGGAATCGGCGGCGTACAGCTCAGGTCATCGTCGGCTTCGCCGCCGAGACCAACGACGTCATCGCCAACGGTCGCGCGAAGCTCGTCGCGAAGGGCTGCGACCTGATCGTCGTCAACGAGGTCGGCGAGCACCGCACCTTCGAGTCCGAACACAACGCGGCCACGATCCTCGGCGCGGACGGCAGCGAGACCGTGTTCGAGCACGGCAGCAAGGAAGCACTCGGCCACGCGATCTTGGACCTCGTCGCCACACGCCTTGGCTGAGCTGCTCCCTCGCGATCTCGGGGACGGGGTTGTCCTCCACGCAGCGTGCGCGGCGGATGCGGCGGAAGCATTCGAGATCGTCTCGGCTGAGCGCGCCCGACTTCGGGAGTGGCTGCCCTGGATCGACGACACCACTGATGTCGAGACCCAAGCCAGGTTTCTGACCGGCTTGGAGCAAGCGGCCTACGACGGACGCGGGATCTACGTCGCGATCCGGCTGGACAACAGCCTGGTCGGGTTCGCGGACGTACGACGCGATCGGCTCGGAGCGGGCGGTGAAGTCGGCTATTGGCTGGCAGCTGCCGCAGAAGGTCGAGGGGTGATGACCCGGACTGTCGCGGCCTTGATCGATGTCTCTTTCGACACGCTGCGACTGCATCGCGTCCAGCTGCAGGCGGGCACCGCCAACCTGCGGAGCCGCGCCGTCGCGGAGCGCCTCGGGATGACCTTTGAGGGCGTTCGGCGCGAGGCGGAGCAGCTACCGGATCGGTTCGTCGATCTTGCGGTGTATTCGGTCCTCGCTCATGAGTGGCCCGGTTCGGTGACCGCGCTCGCGGGAGGGTGAGTCGGCAGGCCCGCTAGTCGGTAGACTCCCGGCGAGCCGGCGCCCCTGCGCCCGCCTTCCCTGTGGGACCGATAGGAGCCGTCCGTGTCTCGCCGTCTGTTCACCTCCGAGTCCGTGACCGAGGGTCACCCGGATAAGATCGCCGACCAGATCAGTGACGCGATCCTCGACGCGATGATCAAGGAAGACCCGACCAGCCGGGTTGCGGTCGAGACGTTGATCACGACCGGCCAGGTCCACGTCGCCGGCGAGGTTCGTACCGAGACCTACGTCGACATCGCGAGCATCGTGCGCGAGAAGGTCCTCGACATCGGTTACGACTCGTCCCGCAAGGGCTTCGACGGCGACTCCTGTGGGGTCAGCGTCTCGCTCGGCTCCCAGTCCGCGGACATCGCCCAGGGTGTCGACGACGCATACGAGCACCGCACCGACGGCGACGACGATCCGCTGGACCGTCAGGGCGCGGGCGACCAGGGCCTGATGTTCGGCTACGCCTGCAATGACACGCCTGAGCTGATGCCGCTTCCGATCGCTCTCGCCCACCGCCTCGCGCGCCGGTTGTCGGCGGTCCGCAAGAGCGGCACGGTTCCCTACCTCCGCCCCGACGGCAAGACCCAGGTCACCATCGAGTACGTCGACAACAAGCCGGTCCGCCTCGACACCGTCGTGGTGTCCAGCCAGCACGCGGCCGACATCGACATCGACACGCTGCTCGCCCCGGACGTGCGCGAACATGTGGTTGACCCTGAGCTCGCCGAGATCGGGATCAGCACCGAGGGATACCGGCTGCTGGTCAACCCGACCGGTCGCTTCGAGATCGGCGGGCCGATGGGCGACGCCGGGCTGACCGGCCGCAAGATCATCGTCGACACCTACGGCGGAATGGCACGCCACGGTGGCGGTGCCTTCTCCGGCAAGGACCCGTCGAAGGTCGACCGGTCCGCGGCGTACGCCATGCGATGGGTTGCGAAGAACGTCGTTGCAGCAGGCCTCGCGGACCGCTGTGAGGTCCAGGTCGCCTACGCGATCGGCAAGGCCCGTCCGGTCGGCATGTTCGTCGACACCTTCGGCACCGGCGTCGTCGACGACGACAAGATCCAGGAAGCGATCCTCGGTGTCTTCGACCTTCGCCCGGCCGCGATCATTCGCGATCTCGATCTGCTGCGCCCGATCTACTCGCAGACCGCGGCGTACGGCCACTTCGGTCGGCCGGAGCTCGACTTCACCTGGGAGTCGACTTCGCGAGTCGACGCACTCAAGGCTGCCGCCGGAAAATAGCCGCGACGCGGGCTTGGGCTCCTTGTCACCTGCCTAGTAGAGACTCGGTCTTGTGACGGTCAAGCCGGCGAAGAAGGCGCCCGCTAAGTCCGCGATCCAGCGGCGCGCCGATGTGCTGCCGATCGCTCGCGTGTCGGTAGATGTCTCGCTGGCACATCTGGATCGGCCGTTCGACTATCTCGTCAGCGAAGAACAGGACGCAGCGGCCCAGCCCGGGGTGCGGGTCCGGGTTCGGTTCGCCGGTGCGCTCGTCGGGGGCTTCGTGCTGGAGCGGGTTGCCGAGAGCGAGCACGAGGGCCGGTTGTCGTTCCTCGAGCGAGTGCTCGGCGCCGAGCCTGTATTGCTGCCGGAGATCGTAGAGATCGCGCGCGAGGTCGCAGATCGATCGGCCGGGGTTCTCGCCGACGTGACTCGCCTAGCCGTGCCCCCCAGGCACGCGTCGGTCGAGCGACCGAAGAGTCGTCCCGTCGAGACTGAGGTGCTGCCACCCGAGTCGACCGCTCTCGGCCGATACGCCGGTGGCTCTGAGTTGCTTCGTGAGCTCGCAAACGGCACGGCACGGCGGGTCTGGACGGCGCTTCCGGGGGACTGGCCGGGCGAGGTCGCAGCCGCCGTCGCGGCTGTGATGGCGGTCGGCCGAGGCGCGGTCGTCGTCGTACCTGACGCGCGCGACGTCGAGCGCGTCGACAAGGCGCTGCGCGCCCGCCTCGGTGACGGGCATCACGTCGCCCTGACTGCCGATCTGGGTCCGTCGGAGCGGTACGAGAGGTTCATTGCTGTCTCGCGCGGCGCGGTACACGCGGTGGTCGGCACCCGGGCTGCGGTGTGGGCCCCGGTGCACGACCTCGGGCTGATGGTGGTCTGGGATGACGGCGACGACCTGCTCGCCGAGCCGCGCTCGCCGTACTGTCACGCCCGCGAGGTTGCATTGCTTCGCGCGCATCGCGCGGGGGTCTCCCTTCTGCTCGCCGGACATGCAGTGACGGCTGAGGGCGCCCAGCTGCTCGCGACTGGCTGGGCGAGCGAGCTCGGCGCAAGTGCGCCGGCTCGGACCAGCGACCTTCCCGCTGTGCGCGCCTCAGGCGGCGACGAGGAGCTCGCGACAGACGAGGCCGCCCGGGCAGCGCGGCTTCCAACACTTGCCTGGCGGACCGCTAAAGAGGCGCTCGCGACGGGGCCGGTGCTCTTCCAGGTGCCGCGGCAGGGATACCTCCCGGCGCTCGGTTGCGCGCAGTGCCGGCGGACTGCCCAGTGCAAGCAATGCGCAGGTCCGCTGGCCGGCGTCGGCGACGACGCGCCGCCGATCTGCCGATGGTGTGGTGTCGTCGCGACGGCCTGGCGGTGTCCACATTGCGCATCGCTGAAGCTTCGAGCCGTCGTTGTCGGCGCGCGTCGAACCGCAGAGGAGCTCGGCCGGGTGTTCCCTGGCTTCCCGGTCCGCACCTCGGGCGGTGGCAAGGTACTTGCGTATGTGAAGGGCGACCCCGCGATCGTGGTGGCGACGCCAGGCGCCGAGCCGGTCGCCGAGGGCGGTTACTCGGCGGCGATCCTGCTTGATGGCTGGCTGGTGCTGTCCCGGCCGGACCTACGCGCGGGCGAGGAGGCGCTGCGCCGTTGGCTCAACGCCGCAAGCCTCGTGAGGGGTGCGGCCTCCGGTGGGCGGGTGGTCGTCGTCGCTCCCGGTGAGCTTCGCCCGGTGCAGGCGCTGATGCGCTGGCAGCCACGCTGGCACGCCGAACGCGAGCTCGAAGACCGCCGCGCGCTGCATCTGCCCCCAGCAGGGCGGATGGCTGCGCTGACCGGCGATGCCTCGGCGATCGCCGACCTGTTGGCATCCGCTTCCTTGCCGCCGGCCGCGGAGCTGCTCGGACCGGTGCCGGTCGACACCGGCGAGCCGGACGACGAACGCGTGCTTGTTCGGGTGCCGCGGGTGCGGGCGCTCGAGCTTGCGACGTCGCTCAAGGCCGCGCAGGCGACCCGTAGCGCGAAGAAGGCCGCCGGGTCAGTCCGGGTCGAGATGGACCCGGTCGTCATCGGCTGAACCATCAATCGTCGAGGTAGTTGCCCCAGCCGGGAGGCGCGATCTTGCGCAGCGCAGTCACGAGGGCGGGCGTGGTCTCGCGAGGCATCCGGCCCGGCGCGGAGACGGTGTGGCAGCCGCTCAGCTCGACATTGACGTACTCGTCGACCCCGCTGTCGTAGGTCAGATAGAGGCGAACTGCTGAGCCGTCGTCACGGGGACAGAAGATGCCGCGAGGCATGGCGGGCGCGTCCTCGACAGCCGCGGCAATCCGCGTGGCCGGCAGCGTGTCGTCGTTGGTGCGTACCGCCATGCAGTTGCTGGCGTTCTCACTCGGCAGCCAGATCGCCACTACCCGGCGGGGCTTGGGGTCTACCCAGACCAGGCCATCCGCGCCGACCGGGGCCGGCTGGGCGGTCGGCTCGACTGTGCAGACGCCGTGGCGCTTATGCGTCAGCGGAGCGATCGACGGCGCGGGCGCAGAGATCGGACGCCCGCGGTGCGCGCCCTGAGCCACCTGGGGCTGTGCCGTGCCGCCACCCAGGTAGGACCGCCATGCGGGTGGTGCCGCAGGCAGCAGGGTCTTCTCGAACCCCGTGGTGTTGCCCCACACCGATGCGCGACCGGGTGCCGAGATCGGACGGCACCCGTTGAGCGCGACATCGGCGTACTCGTCGCTCCCACTCGCGTAGCCGAAGTACAGCCGGACCGAGGTTCCGTCCGAGAACGGGCACGGCACAGGCTCGTCGGGCATCGCCTTCGCCCGCTCGATCGCCTTCGCGACCTTCGCGGCAAGGGCGGCGTTGCTGACGGTGCGCCGCGCGACGCAGTGGGTCGCGTTGAGACCCGGCAGCCACACGGCGGTCATCGTTGTCGGGTTGCCATCGACCCAGACCGGTTTCTCGCTCTTGGTCGGGGTGGCGGGGTACGACGTGCCCGGTGCGGTGCAGCTGCCGTGCGCCGTCGTCGTCGCCGGTGCGGAGCTCGGCGCCGTACGGAAGACCGGCGAGCCTGATCCGCTCGAGGAGGCCTGGGCGGCGAATCCGCTGCTGAGCAGGACAGCGGCGGCCGCCGCAGCGACGCCGGTCATGCGGAGGGGAGAAACCATGCGAGCCATCATGCGGGTTGGACGCACCAAACCGCTGTATCGGTTCCTTAAGATTGACGCGCCTGTCGTCGCGCCTGAGGAGTTTGCCCGTGCCGGTCCAGCCGATCCGCTTGTTCGGCGATCCGGTGCTGACCACGCCTGCCGAGCCGGTGACGGTCTTCGACAAGGAGCTCCGCCACCTCGTCCGGGACCTCGCCGAGACGATGCTGGACGCCCCAGGAGTCGGTCTGGCGGCACCGCAGATCGGGGTAGGTCTGCGGGTTTTCGCCTACCACCTCGACGACGAGCAGGCAGGCCACCTGATCAATCCCGTGATCCGAGCCATCGGGGACGAGGACCAGGACGGCGATGAGGGGTGCCTGTCGTTGCCAGGTCTGACGTTTCCCACCGTCCGTAAGCAGCGGGTTGTTGCCACCGGGGTCGACATGCACGGCGAGCCGGTCGTCGTCGAGGGCACCGAGCTGCTCGCACGATGTATCCAGCACGAGACCGACCACCTTGACGGGATTCTGTTCATAGACCGGCTCGACGTCGAGCAACGCAAGCTGGCCATGAAGGCGATTCGCGAAGCCGAGTGGTCCGGGCTGACGCCGCCAGCAGTTCGGGAGTCGCCACACGTCACCGGCGGCCTGCCCGTCTGACGGGCGCCGATCTTGAGAATCGTCTTCGCCGGTACGCCGGAGGTTGCGCTTCCGTCGCTCGATGCGCTGCTCGTCTCGGAGCGCCACGAGGTCGTCGCCGTGCTCACCCGGCCGGACGCAGCAGCTGGGCGAGGTCGAGTGATGTCGGCGAGTCCGGTGAAATCGAAGGCCGTCGAGGCCGGTATCGAGGTACTGACTCCAGCTCGACCGTCAGATGCGGCATTCCTCGAGCGGCTGGCCGAGCTCGACGTCGACTGCGTCGCGATCGTCGCCTATGGCGCTCTCGTCCCGCAGGCCGCGCTCGACATCCCGCTTCACGGCTGGGTCAACTTGCACTTCTCGATCCTGCCCGCGTGGCGCGGTGCCGCCCCGGTCCAGCACGCAGTGCTCGCCGGCGACGACATCACGGGTGCGACGACCTTCCAACTGGAAGCCGGGCTCGACACGGGTCCGGTCTACGGCGCAATGACGGTGTCGGTCGGTCCGCGCGAAACGGCCGGGGACCTGCTGAATCGGCTCGCAGTGGACGGTGCTGTGCTGTTGACCGCGACGCTAGATGCGATCGAGGACGATGCCGTCGCACCGGTTCCGCAGCCCGACGAAGGCGTCTCGCTCGCGCCGAAGCTGACTCCGGAGGATGCACGCGTCGTCTGGGAGCGGCCGGCCGTTGTCGTCGATCGGCGGGTGCGCGGCTGTACGCCTGAGCCGGGTGCCTGGACGACATTCCGGGACCAACGTCTAGGCATCGGTCCGGTCGTCCCCGTTGCGGTGGACGATGTCTCACTGGCGCCCGGTGAGCTGCGCGATCGAGGTCGTGACGGCGTGTTGGTCGGGACGTCGACCGGTCCAGTTCGACTCGGCACGGTGCGTCCTGCCGGCAAGCCGGATCGCGACGCCGTCGAATGGGCCCGCGGGGCACGGCTGTTGCCCGCCGAGCGGCTCACGTGACCGTCGATCCAGCCCGTCGTGTCGCAGCCGAGCTTGTACTTGCTGTCGAGAAGGACGCCGCGTACTCAAACCTGCTGCTCCCGCGGATGCTTCGCGAACGGCGGCTTTCGCCGACCGATGCGGCGTTCGCGACCGAGCTCGGCTACGGCACCCTGCGCTGGCAGGGCGTGCTCGACTGCGTGATCGCCGACGCGGCCAAGCGCGACATCGGGACCCTCGAGCTTCCAGTCCGGGCCGTCCTGCGGGTCGGTGCTTATCAGCTCCTGCACACCCGGGTGCCGCCCCATGCGGCCGTCTCGACGACCGTCGATCTTTCGAAGGTGGTCGCTGGTCACCGCCCTGCGGGCTTGGTCAATGCCGTGATGCGCAAGATCAGCCAGCGTGACTGGTCGGGCTGGGTGGCCGCGCTGGCACCGACGGACCCGGTCGGCAGGCTGGCTTTCGAGCGTGGCTATCCCGACTGGGTTGCTGTTGCACTTCTTGATGCGCTGGACGGCGATCTCTCCGAGCTCGGCCAGGCGCTCGCCTTCGATCGACCAACCACTCATCTGCTGGCGCGGCCTGGGGCGATTGATCGCGACCAGCTGCTTGTCGAGGCGGGAGCGCAAGCCTCCGCGGGGCCGTTCTCGCCGTACGCGGTGCATCTCGCAGGCGGCGACCCCGGAACGATCGCCGCCGTACGGGATGGCCGGGCGCGAGTTCAGGACGAAGGCAGCCAGCTCGTCGCGATGGCGCTGTCTTCGGCGCCGATCGAAGGCTCGAATCGCTGGTGGCTCGACACCTGCGCCGGACCCGGCGGGAAGGCGAGCCTGCTCGCCGGACTGCTGCCGCCGGATGCGCGACTCGTGGCCGGCGAGCTGCAGCCGCATCGTGCAGCGTTGGTGCGCGCCGGTGTGCGGGGTACGGCCACGTCGGTGATCGTCGCCGACGCCGCACGGCCGGCCTGGCGCACCGAGGCGTTCGATCGGGTGTTGGTCGATGCTCCTTGCAGCGGGCTCGGCGCATTGCGACGTCGTCCTGAGGTCAGATGGCGGCGCAAGCCGGAGGACGTCGAGCGTCTCGTCCAGCTTCAGCGACAGTTGCTCGACAGTGCTGCGTCGTCAACTCGGCCAGGCGGGGTCATTTGCTATGCGACCTGCTCCCCGCATCTGGCTGAGACCTGGCACGTGGTGGACAGCGTTGCCGCGTCGCGCGGTGACCTCGAGCTGATTGATGCTCGCGGCTTGCTCCCTGGTGTACCCGAGCTCGGGGTCGGGCCAACCGTTCAGCTCTGGCCGCACCGACACGGTACGGACGCGATGTTTATCGCGCTTCTGCGCCGTGTCGCCACCTAGCATTCGAGCAATGCAGATCGCTCCGAGCATCCTCTCGGCAGACTTCGCGCGGCTCGCGGACGAGGTCGCGGTCATTGCCGACGTTGCCGACTGGGTCCACGTCGACGTGATGGACAACCACTTCGTGCCGAACTTGACCCTGGGTCTGGGCACTGTCGAGGCGCTGCTCAAGCACACGGCGCTACCTCTGGACTGCCACCTCATGATCGACGAGCCCGACCGGCACGCCCCGGCCTACGCCGAGGCAGGAGCGCACAGCGTGACGTTCCACGCCGAGGCCGCGCAGGCTCCGGTCCGGCTTGCGCGGATGCTGCGTTCAGCCGGGTCCCGTGCGGGTCTTGCGCTCCGACCCGCGACGCCGATCGAGGCCTACGCCGACCTGCTGCCCGAGATCGACACCGTTCTGGTGATGACGGTCGAGCCAGGATTCGGTGGCCAGGCGTTTCTCGACGTGATGCTGCCGAAGATTCGCCGTGCGCGGGAGCTCATTCGCGACGGCGAGCACTCGGTATGGCTCCAGGTCGACGGTGGCGTCGATCTCGACACCATCGAGCAGTGCGCGACGGCCGGCGCAGACGTCTTCGTCGCGGGGTCAGCCGTCTACGGCCGCGACGACCCTGCGGCGGCCGTACAGCGGTTGCGCGACGCGGCCAAGCAGGCCGGCGACGGCGCTTGGTGGTCATCCCACTAGCACTGGAGCACAATGGTTGCGTAAGCCCCGCGCGCTCCGGGATCGGTGAAAGTCCGAACCGGCGGTAACGAGATGGTTCGCCAGTTGGACCACTTGAAGCCCGCGACCCGGCCGAAGCCATCGGCCGGTGGACCTGGTGAGACTCCAGGGCCGACGGTGAGAGTCCGGATGAGAGGCAGCGCGCGAGCGACACCCGACGGGTGCCGTCGTCAGCGACGCGCCCGGTGGGCTGCTTCGTTCGCGTCTCCTCGTCCCGGTACGCCGGTTCGACCCGAGGAGACAGGTGACCACCGCCAGCGCTGCCGAGACGACGGCGATGCGTCGCGCGATCGCGGCTGCGCGTGCCGTGATCGGCACGACGAACCCGAACCCGGCAGTCGGCGCCGTGCTGCTCGACCGCGCCGGACTGGAGGTGTCGGTGGGAGCGACCGCACCGGCCGGTGGACCTCACGCGGAGGTCGTCGCACTGGACGCTGCGGGCAAGCGTGCCCACGGTGGGACACTGGTGGTGACGCTCGAGCCTTGCGCGCATCGTGGCCGCACCGCGGCATGTACCGATGCGGTGCTCGCCGCCGGAGTCGCCCGCGTGGTCTATGCCGTCTCCGATCCGCATGAGGTCGCGGCGGGCGGCGCGGAGGCGCTCAGCCAGTCCGGCGTGGCGGTGGAAGCGGGGTTGCTCGCGGACGAGGCGTTGGTTGATCTCGCGCCCTGGGTATCCGCAATGCGGCGGGGTCGTCCGCACGTGACCTGGAAGTACGCCGCGACCCTCGATGGCCGCACGGCCGCATCGGACGGCACGAGCCGATGGATTACCGGTGAGCAAGCGCGCGCCGACGTACACGCCTGGCGGGCTCGGTCCGACGCGGTGATGGTCGGCGTGGGCACCGTGCTGGCGGATGATCCGTCGCTCACGATTCGTGGTCTGGATGTCGGGCGGCAGGCGTTGCGCGTCGTGGTCGACAGTCAGGCGCGTACGCCGCTTGGCTCGAAGTTGCTGGACGGTGCGGCCGACACGTTGGTCGGGGTGTCAACGGACGCGCCCAGCGACCGGTGTGCAGCACTGCGGGACGCCGGCGCCGAGGTAGTCGAGCTACCCCCGGTTGATGGGCGAGTGGACCTTGCTGCGCTTCTGGCCGTGCTGCATGAACGCGAGCGTTACCTGCTGCTCGTCGAGGGTGGTGCCACCCTCGCGGCCGGATTCATGGCATACCGGCTGATCGACCGTGTGGTCGGCTACGTCGCGCCGACGCTGCTGGGGGCAGGCACGGCGGTGCTCGACGCATTCGGGATCACGACGCTTGATGATGCGCCGCGGTTGCTGCTTCGCGAGGCCAGTGCAATAGGGACCGACGTGCGGATCGTTGCCGATGTTGGAGGTAGTTGATGTTCACGGGGATCGTCGAAGCACTCGGTGCAGTCGAGGTGATCGGCGAGCAAGTCGACGCAGTACGACTCACGATTACCGGTGACACGCTGAAAGACCTATCCGGCGGCGAGTCCGTCGCGGTCAATGGGGTTTGTCTCACCGTCGCCGACATCCACGACTCCGGCTTCACCGCGGACGTGATGCGCGAGACGCTGCGTCGTACGACGCTCGGCGGGTTGGCTGCCGGTGACCAGGTCAACCTCGAACGCTCGGTGACCCCGACTACCCGGCTCGGCGGACACATCGTCCAGGGCCACGTCGACGGTGTCGCCCAGGTCGTCGCGACCCGGCCTTCCGAGCACTGGCGGGAGGTCGATCTCGAGCTGCCCGTCGACCTGCTGCGTTACGTCGTGGAGAAGGGCTCGATCGCGCTCGACGGTGTCAGCCTCACTGTGGCGTCGGTCGAGGGCAACGTCGTTGGGGTGAGCCTGATCCCTGAGACGCTCGCGCGGACGACATTCGGTCGGCGGGACGTCGGGGGCAGCGTCAATGTGGAAGTCGATGTGCTGGCGAAGTACGTCGAGCGCTTGCTGACAGGGAGGGAGTCCGCGTGACCATCACTTCCGGAGGACACGAGCCGATGCTCGGGTTCAGCGAGGTCGAGCGGGCGATCGCCGATATCGCTGCGGGAAGGCCGGTCATCGTCGTCGACGACGCCGATCGCGAGAACGAAGGCGACCTGATCTTCGCCGCCGAGATGGCGACGCCGGAGCTGGTCGCGTTCATGGTGCGCTACACGTCCGGCTACATCTGCGTTCCGCTCACCGAGACGGACTGCGACCGGCTCGACCTGCCGCCGATGTACCACACCAACCAGGACAAGCGCGGGACGGCATACGCCGTGACTGTCGACCTGATCGAGGGCACCAGCACGGGCATCTCGGCCCACGATCGCGCGCTGACGATGCGCGCACTTGCCAACCCGACCTCGACGTCAGCCGCCTTCACCCGGCCCGGTCACGTGGTGCCGTTGCGAGCGAAGGACGGTGGCGTGATCCGCCGCGCCGGACACACCGAGGCAACCATCGATCTTTGCCGACTGGCGGGGCTACGTCCGGCCGGTGTCCTCTGCGAGATCGTCAGCGAGAAGGACGTCGAGGGTATGGCGCGCCTGGATGAGCTGGAGGTCTTCGCGGCCGAGCACGACCTAGCGCTCATCGCGATCGCGGATCTGATCGCGTATCGCCGGCGCACCGAGAGCCAGGTCGAACAGGTCGCGGACGCGCGGATCCCGACGAACCACGGGGACTTCCGGGCGGTCGGCTTCCGCAGCTTGGTCGACGGCATCGAACACGTCGCCCTGGTTCGCGGAGATATCGGTGACGGCGAGGACGTCCTCGTCCGCGTGCACTCCGAGTGCCTCACCGGCGATGTGTTCGGCAGTCGCCGCTGCGACTGCGGCCCGCAGCTCGACGCAGCCCTCGCGGCGGTCGCGGCCGAGGGCAGGGGCGTTGTGCTCTACGTGCGCGGTCACGAGGGTCGCGGGATCGGCCTGATGCACAAGCTGCAGGCCTACCAGCTGCAGGACCAAGGTCAGGACACTGTCGACGCCAACGTCTCGCTCGGTCTGCCGGCGGACGCTCGTGACTACGGGACGGGTGCGCAGATCCTTGCCAGCCTCGGGGTTCGCTCGATGCGACTGCTGACCAACAATCCCGAGAAGCGCGCCGGACTCGAGGGTTACGAGCTCTCGATCCTGGCGAGGGTGCCGTTGCCGGTGCGGGTGACGCCCGAGAACCTCCGCTACCTGACCACCAAGCGGGACCGGATGGGACACGACATACCTGGTCTGCCGGCTCTCGCCGAAGAGGAGGTCACGGAGGCAAGTGCCGACGTAGTGCCGGTGGCAGTCCCCGAGGAGGCGGTTCGGGCCGAGCCGGACGTGTATCGACAGGTCGTGCGAATGGCCTATGCACTCTCACCGTTCGCCACCCCGGTCGGCGACGCCCCGGATGAGGAGAACGTGTGAGCGGTAGCGGAGCACCTGAGGAACAGCTGCCCGACGGACGTGAGCTGCGCGTCGCGGTTGTCGCGGCGCGCTGGCACAACGAGGTCACGGACGCGTTGCTGGCCGGCGCGTTGCGGGGGCTAGCAGATGCTTCGGTGTCCTCGCCGTACGTCTGCCGTGTGCCCGGCGCCTTCGAGCTGCCCGTCGTCGTAGCCGGCCTCGCCCGAGCGGGGTACGACGCCGTGGTCGCACTCGGCGTCGTCGTACGCGGCGGTACGCCCCACTTCGAGTACGTGTGCGCGGCTGCGACGGATGGGTTGTCGCGGGTCGCGACCGACACCGGAGTCCCGGTAGGATTCGGCCTGTTGACCTGTGACACGACAGAGCAGGCGATCGACCGGGCGGGACTGCCCGGGTCGAGCGAGGACAAGGGACGGGAGTCCGCGATGGCCGCGGTCGAGACGGCGTTGGTGCTGCGGGCTGCCCGCGCAGCCAGCCATGCGCCGGCGAGCGGTCGCTGACCCTCGCCGCACCTGACGACCTGTCCCTCGCACGTCCGTACTGAAAGGCATTGCTGTGCTGTCGCTTGTTCTTCCCAAGGGATCGCTAGAGAAGGCGACTCTCGAGCTCTTCGACGCGGCTGACCTCGCGGTCCGCCGTGGCTCGGATCGTGACTATCGCGCGGGGATCTCCGATCCGCGCGTCGACCGGGTGATGTTCCTGCGCCCCCAGGAGATCCCGAGGTACGTCGAGGAGGGGTTGTTCGATCTCGGCATCACCGGCCGCGACTGGATCACAGAGACGTCGGCGAATGTCGAGTCGGTATGCGAGCTCGAGTACTCCAAGGCGACCTCGAACCCGGTGCGGATCATCCTTGCGGTGCCGGCCGACCACCCCGCGCAGACGGGTGCGGAGCTTCCGGACGGCGTCCGGGTGTCGACGGAGTATCCCGAGCTGACGCGGCGCTTCTTTGCCGACGCAGGCGTCAACGCGATGATCATTCCTTCGTACGGCGCGACCGAGGCGAAGGTGCCGGACATCGTCGATGCGATCGTCGACGTCACCGAGACCGGTTCCTCGCTGCGGGCTCACGGGCTGCGGATCATCGAGACCCTGCTCACCTCGCGTACCGAGCTGATCGCCAACCCGGCGGCCTATGCCGATCCGGAGAAGCGGGCGGCAATGGAGGACATCGCCCTCCTGCTGCAAGGTTCGATCAGGGCTCGGGGGACCGTCTATCTGATGCTGAATGTCTCCGGTGAGGACCTGAGTGCGGTGCTCGAGCAGCTGCCTTCGATGAGCTCGCCGACCCAGACCGCGCTCGCGGGGGGCGGCTACGCCCTCGGCACTGTCGTGCCGAAGCAGGGTGTCAACGAGCTGATCCCAGCGCTGAAGTCCGCGGGAGCGCGGGACATCCTGGAGCTCCCGATCGCCAAGATCATCGAGTAGGTCCGCCGGCAGCCACCGGCTGTGGACGGCGGGCGCCGTCGAGTCGGCGAACCGCCGATGCTGTCGCGGTGGCGACCTCGACCCTGTCTGCAGACCCGCTGGATCCTCGAGCGGCCCGGCTCGCGAACGTGCGGCAACTTCTCGGTCGGCACGACTTTGTCTGCGGACTGACTGCGGCGTGGCTCTATGGAGTCGATGCCCGAGATCGGCACTCGGACCTGGTCTGGATCGGGTGTCCGTCAGGACGGCGGATTCGATCGCGCGCCGGGTGCTACCCGCGCGAGATCGCAGTCGACGTGACTGACCTCGATCTGCGTGACGGGGTCCTGCTCACCACGCCGGTACGAACGCTTTACGACTGCGCTCGCTGGCTGAGCCCGGTCGAGGGACTTGTTGTTGCCGATTCCCTCGTTGGTGCGGGATTGATCACGCCCGCCGACATTTCGCGCTACCGAAACGCCCACAAAGGGACTCGTGGTGTTGCGAGCGTTGACCGGGTGCTCGCGCTGCTCGAGCCGCGAAGTGGCTCCGCGATGCAAACGCGGGTGCGACATATTCTGATCACCGCTGGCATGCCGAGGCCCGCCGCGCAGTACGTGGTGCGCGACGCGACCGGGCAGTTCGTGGCCCACCTTGGTCTTGCCTATGTCGGGCTGAAGCTTGCGATCGAATGCGACGGAGAAACGCATCTCGACAGCGAAGTCGACGACGAGACCCGCAGAGAGCTGCTGCGCGATCTTGGCTGGACCGTCGTCGTGCTCAACCCGGCTGACCTGGTCGAGGCGCCGACCCTCGTCGCTGAGCACGTTCGCCTTGCGCTCAGCCAGGCGGCGTAGCGATATCGCTGGTAGTCTTGTTGGTGCGACTTGTGGGTGTTTTCCAGCCCACTTGCAAGTGGAGCCTCAACTCCCACCCGATCGGTCCGCGGACTGACGGGTCACCGGTCGCCGCACCACCGGGATTTCCTTCGGTGGTGGGGTTTGCCGTTGTCGTCGAGGCCTCGCATGCACGTCGTGCGGGGCTTCTCCCATGAGGACCCCGTCGCATGTGACGACAACGTGGAGGTCCCATCAGCGTCGAACCCCGTATCAACGACCGGATCCGTGTCCCCGAGGTGCGGTTGGTCGGTCCGAACGGCGAGCAGGTCGGCATCGTTGCCATCGGTGACGCGCTGCGGCTGGCCCAGGAGGCAGACCTCGATCTCGTCGAGGTAGCCGCCGAAGCCCGTCCGCCGGTCTGCAAGCTCATGGACTACGGCAAGTGGAAGTACGAGAACGCGCAGAAGGCGCGGGAAGCGCGACGCAACCAGTCGCACACGATCATCAAGGAGATGAAGCTCCGGCCGAAGATCGATCCGCACGA
>DATAVE010000167.1:0-5514 GCA_036267875.1 Mycobacteriales bacterium | reverse complement strand
ACCCTCGAAGGCGTCGATGATCGTGAGGTCCTCGCCGTCGAGCCGGCCGGGCAGCGACGTACCGGCGTAGAGGAACACCGAAGCGAGGTCGAGTCTCGCGGCGGCCATGAGCATGCCGGGCAGCGACTTGTCGCAACCGGCCAGCAGGACGGAGCCGTCGAGGCGCTCAGCGAACATCACCGTCTCGACCGAGTCCGCGATCACCTCGCGCGAGACGAGGGATGCGTGCATGCCCTCGTGGCCCATCGAGATCCCGTCAGAGACGGAGATCGTGCCGAACTCCAGCGGGACTCCCCCGGCCTGGCGTACGCCGTCCTTCGCGCGCTGCGCAAGCCGGGCGAGTGAGAGGTTGCAAGGGGTGATCTCGTTCCACGACGAGGCGATGCCGATCTGCGGCTTGTCCCAGTCGTCGTCGGTGAGCCCTACCGCGCGCAGCATGCCGCGGGCACCCGCCCGCTCGTAACCGTCGGTGACGTCTCTGCTTCGCGGTTTCAAGTCCACGCCGCCACATTAATCGGCGCAATGTAATGATTTCCGGCCGTGACCCGGTTCAGCGTGACCAGCGCAGACGGCACGTCGATTGCCGGGTGGCGCAACGACGGCACGGGTCCGCCCGTACTGATCTGCAACGGACTCGGTACGCCGCCGGCTGCGTGGCCTCGACTGATCGCGCCCGAGAACGGATTCCGGGTCTCGTCCTGGACTACCGCGGCACCGGAGGCAGCGAGCGCCCGGCAGATCCAGACCGGATCACGGTAAATGACCATGTGCAGGACGCCCTCGCGGTCCTCGACCAGGAAGGCATCGACCAGGCGGTGATCGCCTGCTGGTCACTCGGCGTGAACATCGGCTTCGAGCTGGCGCTGCAATATCCCGGGCGGGTGGCCGGAATCCTGGCTGTCGCCGGGATCCCTGGCGGGACGTTCCAGTCGATCGGCGGCCGGCTCAATGTGCCCAAGCCGCTGCGCTACGGCCTCGGCTTGTCCGGCGCCAGCGTCATGCGGCGACTCGGTGGCCCGATGTCGTGGGCAGCCCAGCGGATCCCGCTCAACAAAGTGACCGCCACGGTGATCAACCACAGCGGGATCGTTCGGCCCGAAGCCAAGGCCGAATGGCTGCTTCCGGCGCTCGAGGAGTTCCGAGAGCACGACTTCGAGTGGTACTTCACCCTGGCGCTTGCCGGCGCCAAGCACCGATCGATGGACCTGTCGTTCGTCTCCGTACCGGTCACGCTCGTGGCTGGGCAATATGACTTGATCACGTCGGCCGAGGACATGGTCGTCGCGGCCGGCAAGATCCCGCACTCGCAGCTACGAGTGCTGCCGGGCTCGCACTTCCTCCCGCTCGAGTTCCCGCAGGAGCTGGCCGAAGAGATCGACGCCCTGGCGAGGCGCACCGGGTTGCGACCGACCGGATAGAGGATTCCGGGCGCCGCTGGCCAACACCGAGGGGTGATCAACCGGACCTTCGCCGTCGTCGCACCCGCCGTCGCAACGATCGTTGCGCTCACCGCTGCCACCGCGCCGCACCACAGCAACGCCGCCAAGCCCACCGCGCCGCACGCCACCAAGGCTGAGGCATCACTCGCCGGCGACGGTCCGACGATCGCGAAGGCCAACGCCTTCACCGCCGACGCCGCGGGGCTCGCACCCGGCCAGGTCGAGATGACGACCGTGTCCAGCCGGCCGACATTGATCTCCGGCCACGACGCGACGCTGGCCGTCCGAGGGCTGACCTACGGCGACCACCTCAGCGTGACGGTCAACGGGCGTCTGGTTCCGCACGGCACCTTCCACCACGCAGCGAGCCTGCCCGGCCAGGCGAACGGACAGGTCCTCGGAGTGCTGAAGCACCTCACTCTCGGCACCGACGAGGTTCACGCGGTTGTCACGGGCAAGCGGTACGGCACCCGGACGATGACCCTGCAGCTGCTGGTCCACTCGCTCCAAGGACCGGTGATCAGCGGCCCACATCAGGAGCCGTTCGTGTGTGAGACACAGGCCGGCGGTCTCGGCGCACCGCACGGCAACGACTGCACGGCCAAACAGCGGATCGACTGGTGGTACGAGGACATCACCGGCAGCTTCCACCGGCTGACCAACCCTTACGCGCCGTACCCGAGTGACGTCTCGAAGGCCACGATCAATGGCAAGAAGGTGCCCTTCGTCGTACGAGTTCAGAATGTCGTCATCAACCGCTCGGTCACCCGGCTCGCGGTGCTCGACGACCCGCACGCGCGGGGCAAGGGCCACCCGTTCCGACCCAAGACGTGGAACCGCAAGCTGGTCTGGCACTTCGGGGAGTCCTGCGGAACCGGCTTCGATCAAGGCTCTGACGGCGGCGAGTCGACCGTCTTCAGCCCGCTCAGCACGATCAGCTCCGAAAACCTCGCCGGACCGCTGCTGGACCTACCGTCGTTGCTCAGCCACGGCTACATGGTGGGCGAGTCGTCGCTGACGATCTTCGGCGTCCATTGCAACCAGGTGCTCTCGGCCGAGACGCTGATGATGGTGCGCGAGTACGTCAGCAACCACTACGGCCTGGTCCAGTCAGTGGTCGGCGGCGGCGCGTCCGGTGGCGCGATCCAGCAGTACACGATCGCCAACGGCTACCCAGGAGTGCTCGACGCCGGTACGCCGCTGCTGACGTTCCCGGACGTCGTCTCCACAGCGATGACCGTTGGGGACTGCGTGGTGCTCACGCACTACTTCGCGGGTCACAAGGGCTGGGGCAACATCTTCAAACAGGACGCTGTCACCGGACTCGCCGATCCGAGCGCGTGCGATGACTGGAACACCGACTTCGCCGGAAACCTGCGCCCTGGCTCCTGCCCCGGCGCGATCCCGGACTCGGAGCGCTATGACCCGAAGACAAACCCGCACGGCGTCCGTTGCGACTTGCAGGACGACCTGAAGAACATCCTCGGCACGAACCCGAAGACCGGTGCGGCATACCGGCCGCTCGACAACGTCGGCGTGCAGTACGGGCTCGTTGCCCTCGACAGCAGTCAGATCACTCCGGCGGACTTCCTCGCACTCAACCGCGGTGTCGGTGGCGTCAACCTCGACGGGGACTATATGAAGCACCGCGAGGTCATGGCGCCCTATGAGGCGCACCGGATCTTCGACGACTCACTGGTTGGCGAATACGGCGCGATCAACCAGGCGCCCATGATCGATCAGACGATCCCCGTCTCCGACGACATCCCGGCGTTGGACATCCACGACGAGATTCGGCCTTACGAGATCCGCGCCCGGCTGGACGCCAACTACAACTCCGACGCCAGCCAGGTGATCTGGAGCGGAGTGCCGCTGCCGTCCTCGGCGATCCTGGTCGCCGAGAAATGGCTGACCGACATCCAGAAGCTCCAGGCGCACTACCCGTACGCCTCACGCGCCTGGCTCGTCGCACACGCCAAGCCCGCGGCGGCCCACGACTCCTGTCGCGCGGCGTCGACCGGCCTACCCATCGGATGCTCGGTGCTCGAGCACTCCGGGCCTCGCCAGATGGCCGGCGGTCCGCTCAGCGAGGACGTGCTGAAGTGCCAGCTTCGACCGCTACGTCGCAGTGACTACCCGGCGTCGATGACCACCGCACAGTTCAGCGCGCTGAAGAAGGTCTTCCCGACCGGGGTCTGCAACTACTCGAAGCACTCGGTCGGCTGGACCGCGCACAGCCGCACCTGGCTGTCGTTCGGCGATACGACGCTGTACCGGGAGCCGGTCGTCGTGCCGTACCCGCTCGTCAGGTCGATCGTCCCCCGAGCGGATGGCACATAGGTACTGCTAGAGCAATACGCATGTGCCATTCGCTCTAGGAGAGTCGCTCGAGAATCAGCTCGCGGGCCCGCCTAGCGTCGGCGGACCCACCAGTCGCCTTCATGACGGCGCCGACCAGCGGGCCGATCGCACCCTGATTGCCGTCGCGGATCTTCGCGGCGATGTCAGGTGCGCCGACAATCGCCTCGTCGATCGCCGCTATCAGCTCGTCCTCGCCGGCAACCCGCCACCCGTGCGCGTCAATGACGGCTTCGACGGTGCCCTCACCCGCGATGACCGCATCGGCGACCTGACGAGCAAGCTTGTTCGTCAGCGTGCCGTCGTCCTCGAGCGCACTGATCTGCGCGACCTCAGCAGGACCCATAGCCAGGTCCTCGGGCTCGACCGAGAGTTCGTTGGCCCGGCCGACGAGGTAGCCGAGCCACCAGCCCTTTGCCTTCGTTGCCGACGCACCTGCCTCGATGCTCGCGATGACGAGGTCGACCACTCCGGCGTTGGTCATCTGGTCGATGTCGATCTCGGTGTAGCCGTTGGCTGCCGCGAACCGCGCGCGGCGAACGCTCGGCGGCTCGGGCAGTGACGCGCGGATCTCCTCGACCTGCTCGCGCCGCGGGGCGAGTGGCACCAAGTCCGGTTCGGGGAAGTAGCGGTAGTCCTCGGCGTCGGACTTCACCCGGCCCGAGCTCGTCGTACCCGTGTCCTCGTGGAAGTGCCGGGTCTCCTGGACGATCTTCTCGCCCTTGTCGAGCAGCTCGGCCTGCCGCTCCACCTCGTAGCGCACTGCGCGCTCGACCGAGCGAAGCGAGTTGACGTTCTTGGTCTCGGTGCGGGTGCCGAACGTGTCGGACCCGGTCGGCATCAGCGAGACGTTGACGTCGGCACGCATCGAGCCCTGCTCCATGCGTACGTCGGAGACACCAAGATCGCGAAGCACGTCACGCAGCTCGGTCACATAGGCCTTTGCCACGGCACCCGCCATCTCGCCCGTGCCGGCCACGGGACGGGTCACGATCTCGACCAGCGGGATTCCGGCGCGGTTGTAGTCGACCAGCGAGTGCGTGGCGCCGTGGATCCGACCGGTGGAGCCGCCGACGTGCAGTGACTTGCCGGTGTCCTCCTCGATGTGCACCCGCTCGATCTCGACGCGGTAGCTCTTGCCCTCGACCATGACGTCCAGGTACCCGTCGAAGCAGAGCGGCTCGTCGTACTGGCTGACCTGGTAGTCCTTCGGCATGTCCGGATAGAAGTAGTTCTTCCGCGCGAACCGGCACCACTCCGCGATCGAGCAGTGCAACGCGAGCCCGATCTTGATCGCGTAGTCGATCACCGCGCGGTTGGTGACCGGAAGCGAGCCGGGCAGTCCGAGGCATACCGGACAGACCTGCGTGTTAGGCGGCGCACCGAACACCGTCGAGCAGCCGCAGAACAGCTTGGTAGCCGTTCCCAGCTCGACATGGGTTTCCAGGCCGAGCACCGGCTCGTACCGCTCCAGCACGCTCTCGTAGCTCACCCCTCTAGTTTGTCTTACGTGGTCGAGCGAGAAATCAGGCGCTGGGGCGACCCGGTCCTGCGCACACCGTGCGACGAGGTGACGGTCTTCGACGACTCGATCGCTGCGCTGTGCCAGGACCTGCTCGACACGGTGACGGCGCGTGAAGGCCGAGCGGGGCTCGCCGCCAACCAGATCGGCGTCGGACTGC
Organism: Mycobacteriales bacterium; assembly: GCA_036267875.1. Classification (GTDB taxonomy): domain Bacteria; phylum Actinomycetota; class Actinomycetes; order JAFAQI01; family JAFAQI01; genus DASZTV01. The sequence goes on along the minus strand of DATAVE010000167.1, from coordinate 35 downwards.
GGGCGTTCAGCTGGTACGTCGAGGACCGGGTCGGG
>DATAVE010000166.1:0-2629 GCA_036267875.1 Mycobacteriales bacterium | reverse complement strand
GGGAAGGACGCGCCCTCAGCGTGGTAGTCCGGCGCGCTGATCTCCTCCTCGGTCAGGATCTGCGGCGCGAAGTAGGAGACCTGCGGGCCGAAGACCGCGATCGGGTGGTGGTCCTTGGTCTCCTTCGCGTCGACGACGAGTGCGTTGCTCATGTGGTTCGGGGTGTCCTGCAGCGAGGCGATTCCGGCGAGCGCGGCGATGTTCGGTGAGGTGAGGTTGCAGTTCGGCGTCGTGTCGGTCGGGCCGCCTGTCAGGTTGGGCGAGTCGGGGATGGCGGTGAGCTTCGGGTTGGGGTGCTTGACCGTCTCGTACGGAAAGCTCTTGCCGACGACCGTGGTCTGCGCGCCCGGGTCGTTCTGCTCCTTGAACTCGTTGAACGCTTGCGCGCCCGCGGCAGCACCAAGGTGCTTGCGGAGGTACTTGTAGAGCGCTGCGTTGGCGACCTCGATGCCGCCGCCCTTGCCGAAGATCCCGCCGATCAGGCCGGCGACATCGACGACGTCACCGGGGGTCCAGGCTTGGGGCAGACCGACTGCCGCAACGTAGTCGGCGTCGAGCAGCGTCGGGTTGGTCTGGGTCTTCGCGATCCACGCGTTCACCCCGGAGACGTAGGCGTCGAGCATGTTCTCCGCGAGCTGGCCCTCCTTGCCGTACTCCTTCGGCAGCGCCTCGACCTGTGCCGTGGCCTGAGCCGGGGTGTAGGGCGCGAGCAGCAGCTCGTCGTGGTCCATCTCCTCGTCGCTGCACGACGGACCGATGAAGGAGCTCAGCGTGCCGGCGCCGTAGTGGCGGAGCACGTCCATCAGGAAGAGCCGGTCCTCTGCCTGCGCATAGCCGGCACCGAAGGCTGCTGCATCGTCGGTCGCGCCGTAGATGTGAGGAACGTCGTGGGAGTCGCGGATGATCTTCACGTCGCCGGCGGGGTACTGCGAGCTGCTCGGGTCCTCGGTCCGCGTGATGTCGGCCGGTCGTACGCCGAAGGACTCGTCGTCGTAGTACTTGCCGAGGGTCTTGTCAGTCAGCGTCGGGTAGCCATAGAGCAGGTGCTCGTACTTCGCCAGCTGGTCCTGGCTGTACGGCGGACGTGCCTTTGTCAGCTCGAAGTCCGCGAGTTGTGTCCCGGTCACGGCGCCGTTCTCGCCGGGCGGCAGGATGCTCATCGCTTGGCCGTGCGCGTAGTCGCCGGCGCGGTACGCCGTACTCGGCAGCTTCGCCCGCGCAGTCGAACCGTGCGCCTGTGCTGCCGCGGGGACGGCTGCGAGCGATGCGGCGACTGCGGATGAAGCGATGAGGACAACGGCCTTGCGGCTCGTGAAAATCGGCACGAAGCGTGAGCCTATTTCACTGCGGTCCACGCCTCGCAGATCCACGACAGGGTGAAGTCGCCGTCGGGCATCGCATCACGAACGGCGGTGGTGGGTTCTTGTCGAGCATCCGGGAGCTGCACTCGTCGTGCATCGCAAGCTCCGACAGCGTGCGACTCAGCGGGTCGGCGTCGTCGAGCAGGTCCCACATCGGCGTCAACGTGCCGCCCGGTCGCAGCACCTCCCAATCGTCGTCGGACGTCACGAGAAGACAACCGTGCGGGTCCCATCGAGTAGCACGCGGTGCTCGAGGTGCCAGCGAACCGCGCGTGCCAGCGCCACACATTCGAGATCGCGGCCGGTCGCGGCGAGCGAGGCCGGGTCCTGCTGATGGCCGACGCGCGAGATCTCCTGCTCGATGATCGGACCCTCGTCGAGGTCGGCGGTGACGTAGTGCGCGGTCGCGCCGATCAGCTTCACGCCGCGCTCGTACGCCTGCTCGTATGGTCGGCCACCGCGGAAGCTCGGCAGAAACGAGTGGTGGATGTTGATGATCCGGCCTGGCAACGCCGCACAGAAGTCCGCGGTCAGGATCTGCATGTAGCGCGCCAGGACGGTCAGCTCCGCACCGGTCTGTGTGACCAGGTCGAGGATCTGAGCCTCTTGTGCCGGTCGAGTCGCAGCGTCGACGGGCAGGTAGTGGAAGGGCACGCCGTACGACGAGGTCAGCGGTTCGAGGTCGAGGTGGTTCGAGGCGATGGCAACGATCTCGGCGGGCAGGTAGCCACTTCGCCAGCGGTAGAGGAGATCGGCGAGGCAGTGCCCCTCTTTCGAGACGAGTACGACGACGTTGGGCCGATGGTCGGACTCGTCGAGCTGCCACGACATCGCAAACCGAGCGGCGACGTCACCGAACTGCTCGCGAAGCGAGTCCGAGTGGACAGGTGAGTCGATGTGAACCCGCATGAAGAAGGTCGAGGTACGCGGGCTCCCGTACTGCTGCGAGTCCAGGATGTTGCAGTCTCGCTCAGCGAGGAAACCCGAAACGGCATGAACAATGCCGGGTCGGTCAGGACACGACAGCGTCAAAACAAGCTCGCCCACGTGACAAGGGTGTCACGTGGGCGAGCGAGGAAGTGGTGCTTACTTGCGGCGTACCGCCGCGATATCGAACTCCAGCTTGACCTTCTCGCTGACTACGACGCCGCCACCGAGGGGCATATTGAAGCTCACGCCGAAGTCGGTGCGGTTGATCTCCGCCTTGCCTTCGAAGCCGAGGCGGAAGTTGCCCCACGGGTCGTCTGCCGCGCCAGTCAGCTCGAGGT
>DATAVE010000165.1:0-2205 GCA_036267875.1 Mycobacteriales bacterium | reverse complement strand
CTGTCGGCTGACGTGTCGCGTGCGTGGATCGGGCTGGAGATCCTCGGACTGCTGATCGCCGGCGCCGGGAGCCGGGGCCTGCTTCGAAAAGTTCGACGGGCGCTTGTCCCGCTCGGGATCGCACTCGAGCGCTACGCCGTTGTCGGACAGGACGCATCGTCTCGCCGATTGCTGGGGGATCTGACCCGCGCGTCGGGTGCCCCCTTCGAGATCGTCGATCAGCTCGACCCAGCGGATGGCCCGGAGCGCCTCGTGGCATTCGCGGTTGCGAGACATCTCGACGGGTTGATCCTGGCCCCGGACGCCGAGCTCGATGTGAGTGAGCTGTCGCGGCGCCTTGCGGGCTTCGGAATCGAGGCTTTGGTGGCGCCTCGGCTCGGCGACCTTGACATGCGGGTCTCGAGTCTCGTGACCTTTCACGGGATTCCATTGCTGCGAGTCGCAGGCATGGCACCCCGGCGAGCAGCGGTGCGATCTCACGCCCGCTCGACGCCGAGGAGTCGTGGTGTCGCGATCCTCGGCACGCGCGGGATCCCTGCCAACTACGGCGGTTTCGAGACATTTGCGGAACGGCTGGCGTTGCAGCTCGTCGACAGAGGCGTGCCGGTCACGGTCTACTGCCGACGCAAGTACGCGACGGCGGGGACCGAGTGGCGTGGGGTACGTCTGGTGACCTTGCCGACTATTGCCAACAAGTACCTCGACACCGTCGTACACACGCTCTTGTCGGTCGTGCATCTCGTGACCCGCACGAGGATCCGCGATGTCGTCCTATGCAACGCCGCGAACGCACCTGCACTGCCGTTGCTCCGCATCAGCCGTCGCCGGGCCTTGATCAACGTCGATGGCCTCGAGTGGCGCCGCGGCAAATGGGGAATCGCCGGGCGAGCGTGGTACCGCATGGGGGAGTGGCTGTCGGTCCACTTCGCCGGCGTGCTCGTGACCGACGCCGAGGAGGTTCGGACCTACTACCGCGTGCGGTACGACGCCGACTCAGTGATGATCCCCTACGGCGCCGACCAGATCCCCCGGGGACTGCCGGTCCCGACCGAGATCGACGCTCGACCCGACCGATTCTTCCTGTACGTGTCGCGCTGGGAGCACGAAAACAATCCGCTCATGGTCGCTAGGGCTCATCAATCCGCGGGCATCCGCCGCGGCCTGGTGATGCTCGGCGGCGCGACCTATGACGAACAGCTCGCGCGCGAGGTCCGCAGTGCGGCATCGACGAACGCAGTGCTACCGGGAGCCGTTTTCGGCGAGGGATACCGCGCTCTCCAGAGCAATGCGCGCTGTTACATCCACGCGACGGAAGTCGGAGGCACGCATCCGGCGCTGATCGAGGCAATGGGTGCCGGGAATCTTTGTCTGGTCCTCGATACCCCGGAGAATCGCGAGGTTGCCGGCCCGGATGCCTGGTACTTCGCCGACGAGGACGAGCTGATCCAGCTGCTTCGCAAGGCTGATCGCATCGCCGCTTCCGAGCTCGGCCGACTCAGAGCGCTCAGCGCAGAGCGGGCTGAGCGCCTCTACTCCTGGACTGCTGTCGCTGACCAGTACTTTGATCTGCTGATCGGCTAGCGCAGGGTCAAGGCGCGCCGGCTTTACGTCGATGCGACCATGTGGTCATCACTGCTCCCGCGAAACCCAGCGCACGTCAGGAGCTGGCAGAGGTATTAGCGGGTCGCACTTGGACCGAGATCCTCGAGCATGTCGCGATGCTCGCGATGCTGGTCATCTGGGCGGTGCCGTTCACGCGAGCAGTCGGCGGGCGCGGGGTCCACAACGAGCTGTTGTTCTGCGGGGCGTTGCTGCTGATCTTGCCGGCAATGCAGGCGTGGCGGACCTCGCACCGTTCGATAGCCCTGGCAGGACTTACCGCCGTCGCAGCCGAGCTGGTCTGTGTCTTCGCGCCTACTCATTGGTACGGCAGCGATGTCGCAGTGGAATATGCGATTGCCGCCGCTTGCTTCGTCGCGGGTCGACGCTACGTCCGCGACGTCGATCGGCGGCTGCTCGTTGCCATCGCGATATGCCTCGCTGGGCTCTACGAGTTCGAGCAAGCGTTCGTCGCATGGTGGGGGAGCGGCAACGCCGCGACTGAGATGTCGGGCACGTTCTACTGGCACAACCCGTATGCGGCGTTCCTTCTCCCCGGTGCGGTGGTCGGGCTCGGGCTGGTTGCCTCGCGTCGTTCTCCGGCGA
>DATAVE010000164.1:0-36851 GCA_036267875.1 Mycobacteriales bacterium | reverse complement strand
GACCGCGTCGGCCTATCGCCCTAGCGCCCGCGCTAGCTCGTCGCGTCCCATCTTCGAGCGGCCCCGGATGTTGCGGCGCTTTGCCTGCTCGTAGAGCTCGGCTCTGGTCGCCGGCGACTTGCTGCCGGTGCGCTTGCGCGCCGCGACGGCTGCGCCCTGCTTCCCGAGTGCGGTACGCGTCGCACGCGGCATATTCGCAATCGACCGCTTGCTTCGCGCGCCAGCTTGAGCCCGCTTCACGTTCTTTCGGGCGGCTGACACCTGCCGTTGGGTTGCCATGATCGTCCTCCTTCGTGGATTCGTTGCCTCAGCTGGCGTGGGCATGACGGCGCCGCCCTGAGGAGGGCTGCGCGCCGAGGTCGCGCTCGATCTGCTCGAGTGACCGACCCTTCGTCTCCGGTACCCGGAAGGCGAAGAACGCGACCGCCAGGACACCGAAGCCGGCGTACAGCCAGAAGGTCGCAGGCCGTCCGATGTCTGCGACCAGAGTGAGGAAGTAGTAGGAGATCACGAAGTTGGCTGCCCAGTTGACGATGGTGCAGACCGACATCGCCTGACTGCGGACACGCAGCGGGAAGACCTCGGAGATCATCAGCCAGAAGACCGGCCCCAACCCGATTGCGAAGCTCGCGATGAACACAACCAGTGCGACGACGGCTACCCAGGACGCATCCGCCTGCATGGTGTTCGACTGGAAGAACGCTCCGAGCACGACGAGCGCGACCGTGAGGCCGACGGTGCCGGTGATCAGCAAGACCCGTCGACCGATTCGGTCGAGCAGGGCGATCGCCACGACCGTGAACACGACGTTGGTGATCCCGACCGAGAGCGCCTCTGTGACTGACTGGTTCGCCGACAGTCCCGTGTACTTCAGAATCGTCGGCGCGTAGTAGACGACGGTGTTGACACCGACCGCCTGCTGGAAGAACGCGAGTCCCAGTCCGACCAGCAGCATGGGACGGGTGTCGGCCGCGAACAGGCTGCTGAGTCCGGCTCGGCGTTGCGAGGACAGGACGTCCTTGACCTCACCTACCTCCTTGTCGACGGCGCGGGCCCCCCGGGTGTGCTCGAGGACCTCACGCGCCTCGTCCTCATGACCGGCCTCGAGCAGCCACCGCGGGGTGTGGGGGACGAAGAGCATGCCGATCGTGAGGGCGATCCCCGGTAGCGCACCGAGGCCGAGCATCCAGCGCCAGTTGTTGGTCACGTCCTTGAAGGCATAGTCGACGATGTATGCCATCAGGATTCCGGTAGTGATCATGAACTGGTTGAAGGACACGGTGCCGCCGCGCAGCCGTGGTGGGACGTGCTCGGAGATGTACAGCGGGCCGACGAATGACGCGGCGCCCACCGCAAGGCCGAGGATGGCTCGCGCCGCGATCAGTGATCCGGAGCCCTGAGCGAGGCCGGACCACAGCGCCGCCACGATGTAGATCAGGCCGGCGCCGATGATCGTCAGCTTGCGGCTGTAGCGATCCGCGAGATAGCCGGCAGCGCCTGCTCCCACGCACGCACCGAGCAGCAGCGCGCCGACATACCAGCTCTGAGTAGAGGTCGACGCATGGAAGTCCTTGGTGATGTAGAGCTGTGCGCCGGAGATCACCCCGGTGTCGAAGCCGAACAGCAGCCCGGCAAGTGCCGCGAGCAACGCGATCCAGGAGACGGTGCGATTGCGACCGCTGAGTGCTTCCCTCGCGAACCCGGCCATTCTCTGCAGCCCTTCTCTCTAGCGGGTACCGCCGACCCGGCAGGTGAGGGGTACCCACGAATCTCGCGGGTAAGGCAGCGAAGAGAGTGCCGAGCCGGAGGATGCGGAGCAGTGATCGATCAGTCCGCCGCCGACCTCGGCAAGATCCGGGTAGGGACCAGTGGCTGGCAGTACGCCGACTGGCGACAGATCTTCTATCCGGTGGGTTTGCCGCAACGTGCTTGGCTGGACTACTTCGCTCAGCGGTTCAACACCGTCGAGGTGAACTCGACGTTCTACCGATTGCCGTCGGTCGAGACGGTTGAGCGATGGGCGCAGGCGTTGCCGGCCGGCTTCCTGATGGCGGTCAAGGTGAGCCGGTACCTGACCCACGTGAAGCGACTTCGCGAACCTGCTGAGCCGGTCGAGCGGCTGCTCGGGGTGCTGGAACCACTCCGACGCCGCTCGCTGCTCGGCCCGGTCCTCGTCCAGCTCCCGCCCGACTTCGGGGTGGCACCCGAGCGGCTCGCCGCCACGCTCGCGGCTTTCCCCGAGGAGATCGACGTAGCAGTGGAGCCCCGCCACGCGTCTTGGTTCATCGACGAGGTCCGCGATGTGCTGGCGAGCCGTCGCGCAGCGCTCGTATGGGCAGACCGAGACGGACGCAGCACCTCACCGCTGTGGGAGACCTGCGAATGGCGATACCTGCGGCTGCACCACGGGCGTCATGACTGGAGCTACGACGGTCGCGACCTACGCCGATGGGCGGATCGGCTACGCGATGCTGAACGCGGGTTCGTGTTCGCGAACAACGATCCGGGTGGGGCGGCCCTCGAGGACGCGGGTCGGCTCCGCCGCTTGCTGACCGGTCAGCACTCCCCCGCAGCCTTCGTGTAGGCACACGCGGCGTTGACCAACGCGAGATGGCTCAGGCCTTGCGGGAAGTTCCCCAGCATCGCGCCGGTGCGCGGATCGATCTGCTCGGCCAGCAGACCGACATCGTTGGACAGTGCGACCGCGTCGTCCATCAGGCGCCTCGCCGCGTCGAGGTCGCCCAACAAGACCAGCGAATGAACCAGCCAGAAGGTGCACGCGACGAACCCGCCCTCATCGTCCGCGCCGCTATAGCGACGCACGAGCGGTCCTTCGCTGAGCTCCTTGCGGATCGCTTCGACAGTTCCGGCGAGCCGCTCCCCTTGGTCGAAGCCGGTACGCGCCATCAACAACGTCGCAGCATCGAGGTCGTCGCTTCCGGCGTACGCCGTGTAGGCCGACTTCCTGTCCGACCAGCAGTACTGCTCGACCCAACTATGGATCAGGTCTCGTTCGGCCTCCCAGCGCTCCACGTGGTCACTGACGAGCTGGCCCTCCTGGTGAAGTCGAACCGCACGGTCGAGCGCCGTCCAGCATCCGATCTTCGACACTGTGTAGTGGCGCCTGGTCGACAGCTCCCAGATTCCCGCATCCTCGTAGCGCCACTTGTCGCAGCAGCGGTCCGCGATGCCGGCAAGCAGCCGCGCGGTGTTCGGATCGAGACAGTGGCCGGCATCGACGTACTGCCAGATCATGTCGAGGAGATCCCCGAACGTGCTCAGCTGCACCTGCCTGGCCGCGCCGTTGCCGATCCGAACCGGACGGCTTCCCCGATAGCCCGGCACGTCGGGCAGGTGTTCCTTGGCACCGGGTGCCGACCCGTCCAGCCGGTAGAACACGTGCAGATCGGGCTCAGTACGCCGCAGCGCACCGAGCATCCACTGGACCGCTGCCTGCGCCTCGTCGTACAGGTGCAAAGACAGAAAGGCGTCGATCGTGAACGCGCAGTCGCGCACCCACATGAAGCGGTAGTCCCAGTTCTTCTCACCCCCCACCTGCTCGGGCAGCGAGGTCGTCGCGGCGGCCGCGACGGCGCCGGTCGGGACGTACTGGAGCAGCCGGAGGGCGAGTGCGGACCGGCGAACGGCCTCGCGCCACGGGCCGTCGTAGCTGATGGCCTCGCCCCAGTCACGCCACCGTCGCTGCGTGATCGCGAAGTGGCTCTCGATCTCGTCGCGATCGGCCAGGAAGACCGGTGCATCGCTCGAACCCACGACGGCGAGCAGGCCCGGCGCGCCGGGCGCCGCCGTGAAGGTGCCGCTGATCCGATGGCCGTCGGTCACGGCATCGCCGACGTCAAAATGACGCAGCACGAGCTGGTCGTCTCCGACTCTGATCACCGTCGCGTCCCGTCGGACGGCGATCCACGGCTCGTTTGCGGCAAGCTGGGTCCCGGGGGCGATCGTCCAGCGCATCTCGACGGCGCCATTGAGCGGCTCGATCCGGCGGGCGAGCTCGCTCCACGCGAGGCGCCCGGACCGGCCGAGCGGAAGGCAGTCGACCACGCGGACCGAACCCGTGACAGTGGTGAAAATGGTCTCGAGCACGTTGGTGTCGGGAAGGTAGTGACGAGTGCTCTCGTACGAGGACACCGGCGCGAGCTCGATATAGCCTCCGCGATCGGCGTCGAGCAGCGCGGCGAAGGTCGGCGCGGCGTCGAGAGCCGGGACCGGCCACCAGTCGATCCGGCCGTCCGTGCTCACCAGAGCGACGGTGCGACCATCGCCGATGGCGGCATACGACTCGATCGACGCGTAGCCGGCTGCGTCTCGACTCACGGCCGGTCCGCGCTGCCGCGGATCCGTGATGCCACTGCGTCGAGCCCGCCCCAGAACGCCATCGACGCTGCCGACCACGGGTCTCGGGAATGTGCCTCGTCGCCGAACATCCCCTGGGCGCCGCGGTCTTCGTCATCATCCCGTGGTGTGAACACGTTGGAGCCGAGCCGAGGTCCGTGGTCGATCAGCTGGCCCTCGACGCCGGTGCGCGCGAGGTACCGGTCGAGCAAGGCCGGGGCAAGCCGGTTCCCCAGGACGGTGTAGGCGCAGGACACGCCGACCCATGCATTGCGACGGGGATGGTGGGCAAGGAAGGCGATCATCCGGGCCGCGACCTCTGGTTGGAAGACAGGCGCCACCGGTCGCGGATGGCGGTCGAAGCCGTTGTCGTTCCAGTCGAACTGGGGAGTGTTGACGCCAGGGAGAGTTGCGAGGCACAGGCGCACCTGGCTTCGTTCGTGGCGTAGCTCGGTGATCACGGACTCGGTGAATCCTTTGACCGCATGCTTCGCGCCGCAGTACGCCGCCTGCAGCGGGATGCCGCGGTAGGCCAGCGCCGAGCTGACGTTGACGATGACGCCGCGATCTCGGGGTCGCATCGACTCGAGAGCGACCCGAGTGCCGTTGACCTGGCCAAGGTAGGTGACGTCGGTGATGCGCCGAAAGGTGTCGGGGTCTGTGTCCGGAAACATTCGGAGCGCACCAACGAAGGCGACGTTGACCCATAGCCCGATCGGACCGAGGTCGCCCTCGACGCGGTCAGCCGCGTCGCGGACGGCAGCGAGGTCCGCGACGTCCGTCGCGACAGCTGTGGCGCGACGGCCTGCGGCGATGACCTCGCGCTCGGTAGCTCGCAAGCCTGCGGCGCCGCGGGCCAGCACGCCGACATCCCAGCCCCGTGCCGCCAGCTCTCGGACAGTGGCGCGTCCGACCCCGGCCGTGCCGCCCGTGACGACGGCGACACCGCGCTGCGGCTTGGGCCTTCTCACCCGATCTCCTCACCCGTGTCGTCTGGTTCTTCCATCACCCGCGCGCGGTGATCACAAACCCGGTGGCATGCCGAGGACAGCGCCGGGAACAACCGCGACAGGAGGTGCAACATGCCGGGAACCCGCGCAAATGTGAAGAACGAGAAGCAGTACGAAGCACTCAAGGACAAGGGAATGTCCAAGGAACGTGCGGCACGAATCTCCAACTCCGAGGGCGCATCGAGTCGCGGTGGCAAGGCGAGCGGCTCAGGCACCCGCCGGTCGAACTCCTCGCAAGGTGGCAGCACGGCGCAGAAGAAAGAGGCAGGCCGCAAGGGCGGCCGCGCGACGGCCCGCAAGTCCTGAGGCGTGCTCACGTCGATGACGGGTAGGCGAATGCCATGACCGAGTTCGGATACTTCCTCTCCTCTGAAGAGCTCAGTCCAGCCGAGTTGCTCAGCGCGGCACAGGCCGCCGAACGCGCGGGCTTCGACCGGATCTGGGTCTCCGACCACTACCACCCGTGGACCCGCGAGCAAGGCGAAAGCGGCTTCGTGTGGTCGGTGCTCGGAGCGATCGCCGCGACGACCAAGCTGCGAATGACTACGGCTGTGACTTGTCCTACCGATCGGATCCATCCGGCCGTGATCGCGCAGGCGACGGCGACTCTGGCCTCACTCGCGCCGGACCGGTTCGCCTTCGGGGTGGGGTCGGGCGAGCGACTCAACGAGCACATCCTGGGTGGCCCTTGGCCACCTGCCCCGATCCGGCTGCAACGGCTGGAAGAGGCGATCGGCATCATCCGTGAGTTGTGGACCGGCGAGACCGTGACGCATCGCGGCGAGCACTACGCCGTCGATGCAGCGCGGATCTTCTCGCTGCCTGAGAACCCGCCCCCGGTGTTGGTCTCTGGTTTCGGTCCAGCCGCGACAGAGCTCGCAGCGAAGATCGGCGACGGCTGGATGACCGTGCAGCCAGATGCGGAGCTGCTCAACCGCTATCGCAGCGCCGGCGGCCGAGGCGTCACCCACGGGGGCATGAAGATTTGCTGGGCGGAGTCAGCCGACGATGCCGCCAAGACGGCGTACCGCCTCTGGGGATTCGAGGCGGTCGGCGGACAAAGCGCGCAGGAGCTGCCGTCTTGGGTCGAGTTCGAGCAGCTCGGTGAAGCGGGCTCGCCAGAGCAGACGGCGGAGTCCGTGCCGTGTGGCCCCGATCCAGAACAAGCTGCGGAGGCAATCAAGAAGTACGTCGACGCCGGCTTCGACGAGGTCTACATCTCGCAGATGGGGCCCGACCAGGAAGGCGGCATCCGCTTTCTCGCCGACGAGGTACTCCCCCGCCTGCGCTGACCTCTGAAGCAGGCGATTCGACATCGAAGGAGAAGCCGTGACGTCATCAACGAACGAGCCCGATCCCGGCTCTCCGCTGGAGGACGAGGGCATGCCCGACATCTCGGACGCCCTGCCGTCGAAGGTGATCACCGGCGACGCGCAGGAGGACCTCGCCCCTCCCGGCGAGCATCCGGTCGCGAGCGTCGACTTCGGCATCACCGCCGAGGAGATGCGAACCGGAGAGCCGCTGGACGGGCGACTTGCGCGCGAGGAGCCCGAGGCTTCAGCTCTTCGTGGTGATGGGGTCGATGCGCCGTATCCCGAGGATCGCGATGAGCGCATCGGCCGGTTCGCCGAAGCCCGTGAGGCCGACACCGGCAAGGAGCAAGATGCCTGGGCTGTCGAGGTCGGGGCCGACGGCGGCGGCTTCGCCCCCGAGGAACGCGCTATGCATGAAACGGACAATGCATGACGAGCGCTGACACGCTGCTGCCCGACACCCAGGCGGTAGCCGAGCATTACGGTCGGCCCGCATCAGAGCTTCGCGGCTACTCCGGTGTCATGGCCGTCTACGCCGCCGGGGTCAGCGCAGCCGCGCTGGCAATGAAGCGGGCGGACCGACTTCCGCGGCGGGTCCAGGTGCTGGACCTCGCACTGATCACTCTCGCGGCTCACAAGCTGAGCCGCACCTTGAGCCGAGACACCGTGACCAGTCCGTTGCGCGCTCCCTTCGCACATTTTGAGGGAGCGGCCGCGCCAGGCGAGGTCAAGGAGGAAGTGGCGGGAACCGGCGTACGCAAGGCAGTCGGCGAGCTCATCACTTGTCCGTTCTGCATGGACCAATGGGTTGCTACCGGCCTGGTCACCGGCCTCGCGGTCGCACCGCGACTGACCCGCTACGTCAGCAGCATCTTCGCGGTCCGCGCAGGCGCCGATCTACTGCAGTTCGGCTACGCCGCTGCCAATGCGGCGACTCACTGACCTGTCCTCGCTCGTCGTATGCGTTGATCATTTTTCGGCTCGCTCGCCGTTTTCGAGAACAATCGGCCGGGTAAAAGCACTTTGTCGGGTGACTCAGCAGCGAGTCCCAGCAAAGCCCGCCATGAACAACATGTTGGTCATGGTGAGGCAAACTCCCGGACTCAGGAGTCAAGCCAATGGCGATGTCCCATTATTTGTCGGGATCGGCACCAGACGGAGTCGATGTCCTCTGCGATCAGCATCGACGAATCCGCGAGCTGGTCAAGGCCGTCAGCAAGGCGCCCAGAGACGCACGTCGCGAAGCGTTCATGCAGCTGCGTGAGTTGCTCAGCACGCATGAAGCCGCAGAAGACCTGCTACTCAGACCGGTAACGCGACTGACCGTGCCAGGAGGTGTCGTCGTCGCCGATGCGCGCACTGCGGAGGAAATAGCTGTTCGGCAGCAGCTTGCTGAGCTCGCCAGCCTCGACTCCCAGGCGAGCGAGTTCGCCAGTGCATTCGACAGGTTCGCACAGCATCTGATCGATCACGCGGAACGCGAGGAGGCCTACGAGTTTCCGCTCGTCCGCGCGCACCGTGACGGCGACGCGCTTGTCGCGATGGGGAAGGTACTGCAACGGACGCAACCCCCGACGATGCCTCCACTGCCCAGCATGCCTGCTGTGGTTGTGAGTGCCGTCGCAAGTCCGATCACCGCCGCTGTGAGCAAGGTCCGCGACACGCTGAGCTCGGCAGGTCACTGACATGACCACCGACGCAATCAAACGGCTCCCGCGCTGCTGCCTCCAACACAGTGACTGGCAGACACTGGCTGAGCATCTCCGCCGCGACTTCCCAACGCTCGAGAGCGAACAGGTGCTGCGCAGCCTGGTCGAGGCGCAGCGGGTGACCCGGCGCTTCAACCTCGAGGAATCTGACGCCTTGGATGTCGGTGAGCTGATGGTCCGACATCGCCTGATGTTGACGACCGGCTTGCTCCCCGATGCCGCCCGTACCGATCCCCAAACCCACGCAGCTCCCGTGGCTGCGGCCTGAAGATCGTTTGGTCGGTGCCCATGAAGGGAACCGTGTCGCCACCATGCCCGACGCCGTAGAGCCGATCCTGGCAGGACGCTCGTCAGGTCGTGCCGGCCTTTGGGCACGTCGCGTCGCGATGTGCGTTCTCGCAGCCGTAATGATTGCCGCGCTCTGCAATGTGTTCGGGCAGCGCGCGACGACCGTGCACGCAACTGGTCCACTCGCCCGGATAGATGTTCGCGCACCCGCGACCGTGCGCCCCGGTCTGCTCTTTCAGGCAAAGATCACGTTGTCGGTCAGCGCGGTGCTCCCGAAGGCACAGCTCATCCTCAGCCGCGGGTGGATCGACGGGTTGACGCTCAATACTGAAGAGCCAGCCGCACCGAGCGAGACAAGTGGTCCGGATGGCTCATTGGTCTTGAGCATCGGGACGCTGCAGCCCGGCTCGCCGTACGTGCAGTACCTGGCCTATCAGGTCAATCCGACGAGCCTGAGTCGCCGAGCACAGGCCATCACCCTCGTCAGCGACGGCGTCGCCATCGTGACCCTTCACCGGACCATGACAATCGTGCCTTGAGGACGGAGCACTGATGGACATCGCGATCCGGACGATCGTCCTCTATTTCTTCATCATCTTCGTGATGCGCGCCGTCGGACGTCGCGAGCTGTCGTCGCTCACGGCGGTCGACCTCGTGCTCCTCATCGTGATGGGCGACGCGATCCAGCAGGGCCTCACGCAGGACGACTACTCGGTGACCGGCGCGATGATCGTCATCTCCACCTTCGCAGTCCTGCAGGTTGCCAGCGCCTACCTCGGCTACCGCTCTCGCAAGGTGCGATTCATTCTTGAAGGTCGCCCGGTGGTGCTGATCGATGACGGCAAGCTGGTCAGCGAGAACCTGCGCCGGCACCGACTGACGCCCGACGACGTCTCCGAGGAGATGCGGCTGCAACAGATCATGTCCTTCGCTGATGTCCGCTGGGCGATCCTCGAGGCGAACGGCCGGATCAGCTTCATCGAGCAGAAGTCGCTGGAGCAGTCCGAAGATCGCGCCGGCTAGCGCCGACTAGGTGGATTGAGTCGTGATCTTGGGTACAGCGCGAGTCGTGGAGCAGACCGAGACGATCACGACCCTGATCCCTGCGCGGTTGGACCGGCTTCCCTGGTCGCGCTTTCACACCCGACTGGTGACCGCCCTCGGGGTGGCCTGGATCCTCGACGGCCTGGAGATCACGTTCGCCAGCAACTTCACGACCAACCTGCAGAGCAAGGCCTCGTTGGCCCTGTCCTCACGCGAGGCCTCCGACGTGGCGAGCTGGTACCTCGGCGGCGAGGTGATCGGCGCGCTGTTGTTCGGCCGGCTCTCCGACCGCTTCGGACGCAAGAACCTCTTCGTCTACACCCTCGGTCTGTACCTGGTCGCGAACGGGATCGCGGCGTTCTCGATGAACATCTACTGGTTGGACGCCTGCCGGGTGATCGCCGGCATGGGGATCGGCGGCGAGTACGCCGCCATCAACTCGGCGATCGATGAGCTGATCCCGTCGAAGCATCGCGGCAGAGTCGACATCGCGGTGAACGGCACGTACTGGAGCGGCGCGGCGATCGCTGCACTGGCCGGTGTCTACCTGCTCGATCCTTCGCACGTCAGCGACAACCTCGGCTGGCGGATCACGCTGCTGATCGGCCCAGCGCTCGGCGCCGTCGTGTGGTTCGTACGCCGGACGCTGCCGGAGAGCCCGCGCTGGCTGATCACTCACGGCCGCGCCGAAGAGGCTGAACGCAACGTCAAGGAGATCGAGGACTGGGTCCGCTCCAACGGCCACGACCTCCCCGATGTCGACGATGACAAGGCGGTCGAGATCGATCCATCCCGGTCGAGACCGTCGCTGTGGGGCGTGACCAAAGTGCTCATCGCGCAGTACCCCAAGCGATCCCTGCTCGGCGCGACCCTGATGATCACTCAGTCCTTTCTCTACAACGCCATCTTCTTCACCTACGCGCAGGTCCTGACGACCTTCTTCCACGTGCCGAGCGGGCACACGGCGTACTACTACCTGGCCTTCGCGGCTGGCAATCTGACGGGCGCGTTGCTGCTCGGGCCGCTCTTCGACATCGTCGGGCGTCGAGTGATGATCTCTGCGACGTACCTGATCGCCGCGGTGCTGCTCGCCGGCTCTGCTGTTGCGTTCGATCATGGCCTGCTGTCTGCGGGGACGCAGACGCTGTGCTGGACAGCGGTGTTCTTCTTCGCCTCGGCCGGTGCGTCCGCGGCGTACCTCACCGTCAGCGAGATCTTCCCGATCGAGCTGCGGGCGCAGGCGATCGCGGTCTTCTTCGCGATCGCCCAGGGCTTCGGTGCGCTGGGACCTGCCGTGTACGGCGGGTTCGTCGCGTCAAAGAAGCCGCACGAGCTGATGCTCGGCTACTTTCTGGGAGCCGGGGTCATGGCGGTCGGTGGAGTCGTTGCGGCGATCTTCGGAATCAAGGCCGAACGCACTGCCCTGGAAGACGTCGCCGATCCGCTGACCCTTGTCCGAAAGCCATCCAGCCGCTCTCCACAGCGTGATCCAGCCAGCGCAATAGCGAGTGCGCCGGCCACCTAGGCTCGAATCCTGCCGGGAGGTCGAGATGGTCGCACTCGAACAGCTCACTGCGCCGAAAGCGGACCTCGTGCTGGAGGGCGGCGGGGTCAAAGGCATCGGCCTGGTCGGCGCCGCCATGGTCCTGACCGAACACAAGTACGTCTTTCCCCGGGTGGCGGGCACCAGCGCCGGGGCGATCGTCGCAAGCCTGATCGCTGCGCATCAGGTAGCGGGCAGGCCGCTGTCCGGGCTCGAGACGATCATGAGCTCCCTCGACTACCGGAAGTTCCAGGACGAGACCTTCCTCGAGCGCCACACCGGTCCGCCAGGGGAGATCGCTGAGCTACTGCTGCGCATGGGCATCGCCAAGGGCGAGTACCTGGTGGAGTGGCTGGGCAACGTCCTGGATGGCCTCGGCGTACGCACCTTCGCGGATCTGCGGATCACGGAGGACGACGACCCCAACACGAGCCTGCCGCCCGAGCAGCGCTACCGCCTGGTAGTGCACACCAGCGACATCAGTCGCGGCGCGCTCGTACGCCTGCCCTGGGACTACCACTACTACGGTCACGACCCGGACGCCGCACTGGTCGTGGACGCCGTGCGGGCGAGCATGAGCATCCCGTTCTTCTTCCGCCCCGTCACCGTGCGCACCCCCACCGGCAAGACCACGTGGGTGGACGGCGGAATGCTGAGCAACTTCCCGATCACGGTGTTCGACCGCACCGACGGCAAGAAGTCCCGCTGGCCTACGTGGGGCATCAAGCTCTCCGCCCGTCCCGCATCGGTGCAGGTCGATCACCCCGCTGACAACAACTTCGCGCTGGCTATTTCATGCTTGCGCACGCTGGTATCCGGGTGGGACCGCTACCACCTTGACGACGAGAACGTGACGGCCCGGACCGTCTTCGTCGACACCGACAAGATCAGCGCTATCGACTTCGGGATCAGCGCCGATCAGCAGCAGCTGCTTTTCGGTAACGGTCAAAAGGCTGCGGCCTCGTTCCTCAAACACGCCACGGGGAAGGCCTCAAACAAATAAGGGCGTCATCGGGGTGTGGCTACGCTCCCCTTGATCGAGCGTCATTAGGCGCGCGATGGGCGCGGGGAATGGCAGAAAAGTCGAGCGGCAGCGCGCCCTTCTCGCTCGCTGCGGTTCCTGTGCCGAGTCCGTCCGGTGTGGCACACCTCGACCACCGTCACGAGCTCCGGGAGACCCTTGAGCTCCGTTCGCCGACCACGGTGAAGCAGTGTTCGGTCCGCCGTGCAATGAAGCGCACCGCGTCCGTCGCCAGGATCTGAGCGCCATCGGCGATGGCGCAGATGCGGGCGGCTTCGACAAAGACATCTCCGTGGTAGTCACCGGCCTCGCGGAACGCCTCGCCGGTCGACAACCCGACGCGAACCCCGAGCGGCTCACCACCAGTCCGGTTGTGGCGGTCGACTGCCTGCTGGATGGCTACCGCGCCGCAGCGCGTGCGATGGTGGTCTGCGTGGACCCACGATCCGACCAGGGCCGCCAGCATCCGAGAGTCGGCTTCATCGGTGTGGGCGATATCGGCGGGGCCATGGCCTCGCGGCTCACCGACTGGCCAGGCGGCCTGACGATCTTCGACCTGAACGCCGAGGCGATGAGCCCGCTGATAACCGCGGGTGCCGTCGCCGCGACCAGCATCGGCGACGTCGGCGGACAGTGCGACATCGTGTCGGTCGCTGTCGTCACCGACAATCAGGTCCGCCAGGTGGTCGGTGAGCTGTTCACCACGATGTCTGCTGGCTCGGTCATCGCCATCCACTCGACAACGCTGATCGAGACGCCGCAGGAGCTCGCCGACCAGGGACTCGAACACGGAATCCACGTCGCGGATGCCGCGGTGTCCGGCGGACCGCAAGGCGCGCGTGACGGTCGGCTTGCATTGATGGTCGGCGGGAGCGACGAGGCCTTCGCCAGGCTGCAGCCGTTGCTCGAGCGACTCGGCGAGCTGATCTTCCACGCCGGACCGGTTGGTTCCGGAACCAAAGCCAAGATCGCCCGCAACGTGCTGACCTACGCGAACTTTGCGGTCGCGGGCGAGGTGCTCCGGCTCGCCGACGCCTCCGGCGTCGACCTGCTGCAGCTCGCCGCCGTCGTCCGGCACACCGACTCGCTGTTCGGCGGGGTCTCCTCGTTCATGGTGCGCGAGACGGCCGCGCCGCTCGCCGAAGACGACGGGCTCCGGGCGTACTTCAAGCACGCGGTCGAGATCGGCTTCAAGGATCTCGGCCTGGGCTTGCGCCTGGGCGCCGATCTCGATGTCGATCTGCCTCTGACCACGTTGGCGGTCGATCACCTGCCCGCGGCGTTCGGTCTGTCGAGCGACGACTTCGCGCAGTGAGCACGACTGCGTTCGCGGCGTTGCCGCCCGCGCAGTGGCCGGTCGTCGGGGTGCTGACGTCCGACACGGCGCTGCTCGAGAAGCATCTGAGCATCAACGTCATCGCGGCACTCGTCATCTGGCGCAGCTGCTCGGCGCTGGCGTGGTCGAGCGGCGCCGTCGATAGCCAGTCGCAGCGGTCGACTAGGGCTGCGGCAGCACCGTCCGCGTGTCGTGCCATTCGACCGGTGCTGTAGCGACCGCGGGCGGACACTCCCAACGGTCGAACTTCTCGGCCAAGCCGGGAGCGTCGCGGTAGATCTCGCGCTCACACTCGCCAAGCACGAACCAGAGGCCGTCGTCAGGTTCAGGATCACGCATGCCCAAGGTGTTGCCGCACTACGCACGAGAATGCACCGGAGAACCGCACTCGTCGAAGCGGTCACCGCGGTGACCTACCGAGTCACCCCACCGTGAGACGGCTAACGGCGTGCGGCGGTTCGTGGCTTGAACACCGCGAAGGGGTCGGTCACCTCGAGCTCGTGAGAGCGGAAGCGGTAGCGCATTGCAGGACGGCCACCTGTCGGACCTGGCTGGCTACGGGTCCGGGTGGGCTCGATGAGCCGCCGTCGGGTCATCACCCGTGCGAGGTTGGTCTGGGTGACCGGGTAGCCAAGGGCGGCGCTGACGATGTCGCGCAACTCGGAGAGCGTGAACTCCTCCGGCGCAATCGCGAAGCCGATGTTCGTGTAGGTCAGTTTCGCCCGCAGCCGTTCGATGGCGGCGGAGACGAAGTCGACATGGTCGAAGGCAGTCGTCGGCAGGTCCGCCACTGGGTGCCACGCGGTGTCAGGCGGCAACGTCGGCGAGACCGAAGACGGGACCAGTCCTAGATACGCCGTCGCGAGCACGCGTCCTCGAGGGTCCCGTTTCACGTTGCTATGAGTCGCCACTTGCTCGAGATGCGCCACCTCCGTGACGTCGACCTTCTCAGCCAGGTGGCGAAGGATCGCGGTACGCAGCCGTTCGGTCTCGTCGACCCCGCCACCGGGGAGCGCCCATCGTCGCGCGAAGGGTGCCTGTGCACGGCGCCACATGAGCACCGAGAGCACGCCATCGCGGACTGACAGCACGACCGCGACCACCTCATGGGGGTAGGCGGGGCGATTGGGCACCCCGTCCGCGGCCTTGGACACGTGGCGATGCTACGGTTCCCACGAGGTTTTCGCCTGATAGTCGAGAACCTTTTCTTCCCGGAGGACCGATGACGACAACGCTGTCGACCAACCCGCCCGACGCGGCGTCCGCTGCGCTCGAGCAGTGGCGCGACGAGGTACGCCGGCTGGCTGCAAAGCGCAATGCCGTGGTGCTCGCGCACAACTACCAGCTCCCGGAGATCCAAGACATCGCCAACCACGTCGGCGACTCCCTCGCGCTCTCGCGTATCGCGGCCGAGACGGCCGCCGACACGATCGTGTTCTGCGGGGTGCACTTCATGGCCGAGACCGCCAAGTTGCTCTCGCCCGACAAGACGGTGCTGATCCCGACCGCCGCGGCAGGCTGTTCCCTCGCCGACACCATCACCGCGGAACAGCTCCGCGAATGGAAGGCGGAGCACCCCGGCGCGGTCGTCGTGGCCTACGTCAACACCAGCGCCGAGGTGAAGGCAGAGTCGGACATCTGCTGTACGTCGTCCAACGCAGTCGATGTCGTCGCATCGATACCGCTCGACCAGCCGGTGTTGTTCCTGCCCGACCAGTTCCTCGGCGCCCACGTCAGGCGCCTAACCGGGCGCGACAATCTGCACGTCTGGCTGGGCGAGTGCCACGTGCACGCCGGCATCTCCCCCACCGACGTGCGCGAACAGGTCGCCGCTCACCCTGACGCCGAACTGTTGATACATCCGGAGTGCGGTTGCGCAACGTCTGCGCTTTATCTCGCCGACACCGGCGACCTTCCTGCCGACCGGACCCACATCCTCTCGACTGGCGGCATGGCTGAGATCGCTGGAAAGCTGACGAGCTCCACGGTGCTGGTGGCCACCGAGATCGGCATGCTTCACCAGCTGCAGCAGGCAAACCGAGACGTCAGCTTCCTGCCGATGAACCCGCAGGCCTCCTGCCGCTACATGAAGATGATCACGCCCGAGCTGCTCCTTCGCTGCCTTCGTGAGGGCCGCGACGAAGTGGTCGTCCCTGCTGACGTTGCAGCGCGTGCACGCCGCGCAGTGGAACGCATGGTGGCGATCGGCAAGCCGGGCGGCGGCGAATGACCTCACTTCGGCGCAACGACTACGACGTGGTGGTCGTCGGCTCAGGGGTAGCCGGACTTGCGACCGCACTCGGCCTCGCGGGACTTTGCCGGGTCGCGGTGGTCACTGGCACGACTTTGGGGTGCGGGAGCACGTCTTGGGCGCAAGGTGGTCTCGCGGCCGCACTTGGTCCCGATGACTCCGCAGCCCTGCACACGGCCGACACCATGAGCGCGGGAGCCGGGTTCGGCGACCTCGCCGCGACGCAGGTTCTCGCCGAGGCGGCGCCTACCAGTCTGGCCGAGCTCCTGCGAATCGGCACTCGCCTCGATCGAGATCCTGCCGGCCGGCTCGCACTGACCCGCGAGGGTGGCCACAGCATTCGGCGCGTCGTCCACGCCGGCGGTGACGCCAGTGGAGCCGAGGTGAGCCGTGCGCTGACGGCGGCGGTACGACGCGACGACATCGATGTGTTCGAACACGCGGACGTTCGCGAGGTGCTCACCTCCCCTGCCGGCGCGGCCACTGGGATCACGTTCTGGGGTGTCGACGGTGTTCTGACAACCGTCCGCGCCGCCACCGTCGTACTCGCAACTGGCGGAGTCGGCGGCCTGTTCGCCGCTTCGACGAACCCGCCAGAGGTTCGAGGTAGTGGCCTCGGCCTGGCGTTGCGCGCCGGCGCAGCGCTCGTAGACCTCGAGTTCATCCAGTTCCACCCGACGGCTCTCGACCTTGACGGCACCACCGGCCAGGTCCCGCTGATCACCGAAGCGTTGCGCGGCGAAGGAGCTGTGCTGCGGGACGAACGCGGACGGAGTGTCATGGCTGGGCGACACCCACTCGCCGACCTCGCTCCTCGAGATGTCGTCGCGCGACGGATCGACGCGGTTCGATCAGCCGGTGGTCGGGTCTGGCTCGACGCCACGGGTGTCGCTGATGTCGCGCACCGTTTCCCGACGGTGGTCACGTCGTGTCGGGCCCACGGGATCGATCCGGCCCGCGAGCCGATCCCGGTGGCGCCGGCCCAGCACTTCCTCTGCGGCGGAGTCCGCACCGATACCTGGGGCGCTACGGATGTCCCGCAGCTCTTTGCGGTGGGCGAGACCGCGGCAACCGGCGTCCATGGCGCGAACCGGCTGGCTTCGAACAGCCTTGTCGAGGGCCTGGTGTTCGGGCGCCGCGTGGCGACGCGCATCGCACTGAACCTTCCGACTGCAAGCGCGCCAAGCACACGCACCACCAGCTCCTCACGGGCTGTCGAGGTCGACCAGCCGAGCCTCGGCCAGATTCGGCAAACCCTCCACCGCGCCGCCGGCATCCGGCGTACCGGCGCAGGCCTCGCCACGGCAGCAAGTGAGCTGACGAGTGGTGCCGGCAACGAGTGGCTCGCCGCCGCCGCGATCGTTGCCGCTGCGGCAGAGCGACGCGAAAGCCGCGGCTGCCACTGGCGCGACGACCATCCAGCCGCCAGCAACTTGTGGCAAGGCCGCCGCGTCGTGGTGCGGCTCGGCGCCGACGGCCGTCCAGTCGCGTCCACCGAGTCGACGGAGCAGCACCACTCATCGCTGGGGCGTACGGCGTGACGGCATCGAGTGAAGGGGCACTACGCAGCACGACGCGTGACGCCCTGTCGGCGGCGGGTCTCGACGCCGACGACGTCATCGCCGTCATCCGTCGCGGCGTCACGGAGGACCTCGGGGTCGTCGGCGATCTCACCTCGATGGCAACGATCGGCGAGCACGCACGAATCGATGCGGCGTACGTCGCCCGGCAGGACGGCGTGCTCGCCGGCGCACCCGTGCTGATGGCGGTGTACGAGGTCTGCGCGGGCGACCGAGCTCAGCTCGAACCGGAGCTGCCAGACGGTGCCCCACTCGAGCGCGGTACGCGGATCGCGACTGTCTCCGGCGACGCGCGCAGCGTCCTCTCGGTCGAGCGCTTGTCGCTGAACCTGCTCGGCCACCTTTCGGGCATCGCGACGATCACGAACATGTGGGTGCAAGCAGTCGACGGAACGACGGCGCGGATCCGGGACACTCGCAAGACGACACCGGGCCTGCGGGATCTCGAGAAGTACGCCGTGCGATGCGGCGGTGGGGTGAACCATCGACGCGGACTCGACGACGCCATCCTGATCAAGGACAACCACATCGCCTCGGCCGGCGGCGTCGGGGCCGCACTCGACCGCGTCGCAGCCGCGTATCCCGGCAGTCAGGTCACCATCCAGGTAGAGGTAGACACCCTCGAGCAGCTCGACGAAGCGCTCGACCGCGGCGCACGAGAGATCCTGCTGGACAACTTTCCGGTCGAGCAGCTGACGATCGCCGTCGAGCGGGTCCACGCTCGTGCTCCCGATGTACACCTGGAGTCGAGCGGCGGCTTGCAGCTCGCCAACGCACGGGCCGTGGCGTTGACGGGAGTCGACTACCTGGCCGTCGGCGCGCTCACCCACTCATCGCCCAGCCTGGACATCGGCCTCGATGCTCTCTAGCAGGTCACAATGCTGCCAACCGCCGAAAGGACAACGCAGTGGCCCTGGTCGAACGGCAGGATCGAGACGGCTGGACCCAGCTGACCCTGAACCGGCCCGAGAAGCTCAATGTACTGACCGTCGCGATGTTCCACGAGCTCCGTTCCCACGTTGAGGCGCTACAGAACGACACCTCGATCGGCTGCGTCGTCCTGCGGGGCGCGGGACGCTGCTTCTCCGCAGGGAACGACCTCGCAGACATCGGAGCCGGCGAGGAGGTCCCGTCGCGCGACTCGCGCAGCGAGACGTTGTGGAGACTGCAGTGGGAAGTTCTCCAGTGCGAGGGCGTCGGACCCGACGCACCCGCCCGCATCGCCGCCTTCACCGGCAGGTAAGGGAGAGGCAGACAGGTGAATCTCGACCAGGGCCCGGCACTCGAGGCGTTCCGTCAGGAAGTTGCGGACTTCCTCGACACCGCGCCGACCGATGCGATCCGCGAGGCCGGACGCAAGACGACCAGCGTGTTCGCACCATTCGAGCAGGTGATGGCGTGGCACAAGATCCTCGCAAAGAAGGGCTGGGCCGCGCCTGCCTGGCCGGTCGAGTACGGCGGCACGGGCTGGTCGGTCGAGCAGCGATACGTCTACGCCGAGGAGTACTGGAGGCGCGACCTGCCACCACTGCTGCCCAACGGACTGCAGATGGTCGGACCCCTGCTGATGCACCTGGGCACGGAAGAGCAGAAGGCTCGCCACCTGCCAGGGATCCTCGCCGGTGAGGACTACTGGACCCAGGGTTACTCCGAGCCAGGCGCCGGGTCCGACCTCGCCGCGCTGAGCTGCTCAGCAGTGGCCGACGGCGAGGACTACGTCATCAACGGCAGCAAGATCTGGACGACGTACGCGCACTACGCCAACCGGATGTTCATGCTCGTGCGCACCAGCACCGAGGGCAAGAAGCAGGCCGGCATCACCTTCCTGCTGCTCGACCGGATCGACCTTCCCGGGCTGGAGATCCGCCCGATCGTCGGCCTCGACGGCGTACCCGAGCAGTGCGAGGTCTTCTTCCGCGACGTGCGCGTTCCTCGATCTGGACGAGTCGGCGCGGAAAACGACGGCTGGTCGGTCGCCAAGCAGTTGCTGGTCCACGAGCGAGGCGGCGCGGTCGCAAGCCCGGCACTCCGACGACGCCTCGACGCGGTACGGGTGGCGGCGGCACAGACGCCCTCGGCGTTCGGTGGCATGCTCGCCGAAGATCCCGCCTTTCAGCGCGACCTCGGCGTGGTCGAGGCCGACATCGGGTCGATCGAGCACTTCGAGAAGCTGGCGATCAGCGGTCACCCGATCGCGCAAGACTTCGCGTTCCCGTCGATCGCGAAGGTCATGAACACCGAGGTGACCCAGACGTTGTCGGTGCTGATGACGCGAGTGGCGGGACTGCGAGGTCTTGCGCTGCAGCATGCGGCGCTCGAGGTGGGGTCGACGACCTCACCGCTCGATGACGACCTCTCGCTCGTCGCGATGCCGTACTACCTCAACAGTCGCGCGACGACGATCTACGCCGGGACCAACGAGATCCAGCGTGACCTCATCGCCCGCACGATCGCCCACTGAGGAAACGACGATGGATCTGACCTTCACTGACGAACAGCGCGCGCTCGCCGACTCGGTCGGACGTCTCCTCGACCAGGAGCGGGACTTCCACGCCCGCCGCGCACAGCTCGCCGACGGGGTGACGCTGGCGCCCAAGGTCTGGCGGCATCTCGCCGAGCAGGGCCTGCTCGCACTTCCGCGTGCCGATGGCGGCGGGAACATCGTCGATGTCGTCGCGGTCGCAATGCGTTTCGGTGCTGCACTACTCACCGAGCCTTACCTCGCCACGGTCGTGCTCTCCGGCGCGGCGCTCGAAGCGTCAGCCACCGCAGAGGCCAAGTCGGTCCTCGTGTCAATCGCGTCGGGCGACGCCGTCGTGGCTTTCGCGCACGACGAGGTCGTGAGCGGCGGCCAGGTGGACCTCATCGAGACCGTCGCGGTCGGCAAGGACGACGGGTTCGTTCTCAATGGCCGCAAGCCGCTCGTCCTCGCCGGTGGAGATGCCCAGCAGCTCGTCGTCACCGCGCGGTACGACGACGCCATTGCACTGTTCCTCGTCGACGCGGGCGCCACGGGCGTCAGTGTCGAGCCGTTCATGACGATCGACGGTCGCGGCGCCGCCAGGGTCACTCTCGATGACGTGCGGCTGCCCGCGCACGCCCTGCTCCTGCGTGACGCGGAAGAACACATCAACGAGATCGTCTGTGACGCGACCATCTACCTCGCCGCCGAATCGGTCGGCGCGATGGACGCGCTGTTCCGGATGACCGCGTCGTACGCCGCGACCCGGACGCAGTTCGACAAGCCGATCGGGAGCTTCCAGACCGTCGCACATCGGCTCGCCGACATGAAGATCGCATTGACCAAGGCGCACGCCTCGCTGCTCTATGTGACCGCGCTGCGCGAGGCGGGTCTCGCGACCGCGTCCGACATCTCACAGTTGAAAGCACAGACCGGACGGCTCGGCCGATCGCTCGCTGAGGCCGCGGTCCAGACCCACGGTGGGGTCGGCATGACCGACGAGCTCGCCGTCGGGCATCTGCTCAAGCGAATCCTCGCTAACGACGCGCTGTTCGGTGACGCTGAGCTGCACCTTCGCCGGCTGGGCCAACCGAGAGGCGCGTAGTCGTGACGTCCGGGGGCCCGTCACCCGCCGATGTGCCGCCCATCGACGACTGGGCGCACCTCCTCGTCGGTCGCACCGCAGTCGTCACCGGCGGAGGTGCCGGGATCGGCCAGGCGATCTGTCTGCTCTTCGCGCAACACGGTGCTCACGTCGAGCTGGCCGACATCGACGCAGAGACCGCAGCCGAGACCGTGGCACAGATCACGAGTGCCGGCGGGTCGGCGCGGAGCCATCACGTTGACGTGACCCAACCAGCAGCGGTCGCCGAGTTCGCCGCCGACCTGTCGCGGGACCACCCCGACGTGTCGGTGCTGGTCAACAACGTCGGCGACTATCGGCCGCTCGTCCGATTCCCCGACTCGACACCCGAGTCTTGGCAGACGATGTACGCGGTGAACCTGCAGCACATCTTCGCGGTCACTCATGCGTTCCTGCCCGCGATGGTGCGCCAGCGGCGCGGATCCATCGTCAACATCCACTCGGTCGAGGCGATGCGTGGCTACCCGGGCGACCCGGTATATGGCGCGATGAAGGCCGGGGCCGCGGCGTTCACCACCGACCTGGCGATCTCGGCCGGGCGGCACGGCGTACGTGTCAACGGCATCGGGCCTGACCTGATCCAGAGTCCCCAGGTCGACTACCTGACCGGGTACGACGAGCAGGCCGAGCTCTGGCCCTCGTGGTCGCCCGTCGGACGGGTCGGATGGCCCACCGACGCGGCGCGGGTCGCGCTGTTCCTGGCCTCGGACCTGTCGTCGTTCGTCACCGGCCACAACATCCCGGTCGACGGCGGATCGCTTGCGGGCGGCCGCTGGTTCTACTCACCCAAGGAGGGCCGGTTCGTCAACCGGCCAAGACATCTCTAGCGCGAGGACTGACCAATGACGAGCGACGTGCCGATTCGCGACGAGATGATCCGGCTCGGCCAGTTCCTGAAGCTCGCCGGTGCAATCGATTCCGGCTCTGATGTGAAGGTGATCCTCGCTGCCGACGACGTGACGGTGAACGGCGAGATCGAACATCGCCGAGGTCGCCAGCTGGTCAAGGGCGACGTCGTGACCCTGGGAGACCTACGGCTTCGCGTGGGCTGACCGCGGTTCCCATTGTCGAGCAGCTCGACGACGAGCTCACGAACCCGCCGATCGATCTCGTCGCGGATCGGTTGCACCTGATCAACCGGTAGGCCGGCCGGATCGGTCAGCGTCGACCGCATCAGAGGTCAACAGCTTCGGCTCACGACCAGCAGGGTGGACACCGACCTCACGCATCACCTCGACCACGGCCGGGTTCAACGACGTCGCCGGATACAGGGCAGCCAGCCCTGCCAGGCCGACGGCGCCTCCGACGAGTTGCGCACCGATGAAGCCGGGCGCTGAGGAGGGTGCGATCCCAGCGAAGGTGTCGCTGAACATCCGGCCGATCGTCACAGCAGGATTGGCAAACGACGTCGACGACGTGAACCAGTACGCCGCTGCGATGTAGGCGCCAACTGCCCACGGCGTCTGGTGATGGTTGCCAGAACGAGCCAGCGCAAAGATGACAAGTAGCAGTCCCGCGGTGGCGACGACTTCACCGAGCCAGAGGTCACCGCCCGAGCGGTGGCGCGCGGACCAACCCTCTGGTTGTCCGAACATCGCGTTCGCGAGCAAGGCTCCGCAGACGCCGCCGGTCGTCTGCGCACCGGCGTAACCCACCACCTCGGCGAGCGAGATTCCCCTTCCATGGGTTCGGCCGAGAAGCCAGTCGGCGAGCGAGACGATCGGGTTGAGGTGACCGCCACTGACGGGGCCGAACACGAGGATCAGCACCGGCAATGCCAGCGCCGTGACGATCGCGTTCTCGAACAGCTGCAAGCCATGGTCGACGGAGAGCCGCTGCGCGGCGATGCCTGATCCGACGACCACGGCCACGAGCAGCCCGGTCCCAAGAAACTCCGCGAAAAGTCGACGAGCAAGGACGGGCCGCATCACGTTGTTGCAAGGGCGCTGACGAACAGCCCGCCCACAGCGTCGAGCGCCTCGCGCTCTGCCCAGTAGTAGACCCACGTCCCGCGGCGCTGACAGCCGACCAGACCGGCCGTACGCAACACCTTGAGGTGATGGCTGATCGTTGGCTGCGAGACATCGAACGGTGTCGTGAGGTCGCACACGCAGATCTCGTCGGTTGCAGCGATCAGCGACATCAGGCGTAGCCGGATCGGGTCGGACAACGCCCTCATCAGCACGGCAACGCTGTCCGCCTGGTCAGAGCTCATCGGCTCGATCCCGAGCGGTGAACAGCAGGCCACTTCGTTCACGACGACCAGCTGATTCGACATTTGTCTATATTGACAGAGATCGAATCAACAAGCAACGATCACTGCATCAACACAGGGAGCAGCCCATGTCACGTGTCCAACTCGCACTCCGCGTCGCCGATCTCGACGCAGCAGTCGACTTCTACAGCTTGCTCTTCGACGCCGAGCCTGCCAAGCGACGCCCCGGATATGCGAACTTCGCGATCGCCGAACCGCCGCTCAAGCTCGTGCTGCTCGAAGGTGCAGCCGGCGAGCCGACCCGAATGGACCATCTGGGCGTAGAGGTCGAGACGACCGAGGAGGTCACCGCTGCGGCCTCGCGGCTAGCGGCAAGGGGGTTGTCAACGGATGTGCGGGACAACACCACGTGCTGCTACGCAGTGCAAGACGAGGTCTGGGTGACGGGTCCCGGTCACGAGCCGTGGGAGTTCTACACCGTGAAGAGCGACGCCGAGGAGCTGACGCCGGCTGGATGCTGTTAGATCGCGATCGTCCGCGGATGCAAGAGGCGCTCGGAACGCGCAATCCGTACAGCGAAAGAAACGGTCACCGCAGCCCCCACGACAGCAAACGTGGTCGTTACGCCGGCCCGTGCTGCTACGAACGTGTTCATCGAAGCCTTCTCGAGCAGCCACACCGTGAGCGCGGCCTGGCCGAGGCAGAGCACCGCCCACATCAAAGTGAGGTGCCAGAAGAGCCGCTTGATGCGAGGCCGGCCCGCTACCTCGTCGGTCATCGGATAGAAGTCAGACGCGACGCGACCGACGACTGGACGAGCGCCGCAGAGCGACACGAGGAACAGCAGCGCGATCGCCGTCTCGCTGATCGCCGGTTGCAGGAAGTAGATGAAAGTGCTGCCTGTCGCAACTGTGACCGCCGTCTTGGCGGTCAGCCCGATCGCAGTCACCCAGAGCAGAGCTGGACAGGCGCGCTTCGCCGCCAGTCGCCACGACAAGGTGCCGTAGCACCAGGCGAGAGCGGCCGCCAATGCGATGTGAACGTTGCCCACTCGCAGGCAGAGATAAAAGAGCCCACTCGGAATGATCGTCGAGATGAGCAGACTGCAGGTGAGGCGGCGAACAATCGCCGCCAGCCGGGGCCGGGCCGGATCGAGTCCGGTCTCCGGCCCCAGCGAAGCGATCGAGATTAGACCGCTCGTACGTTCTCGGCCTGCGGGCCCTTCTGGCCCTGCGTGACGTCGAACTCGACGCGCTGGTTCTCTTCGAGGCTGCGGTAGCCGTCACCCGCGATCGCCGAGAAGTGCACGAAAACGTCGGCGCCGCCGCCGTCCTGTGCGATGAAACCGAAGCCCTTTTCAGCGTTGAACCACTTGACGCTGCCCTGTGCCATCGAACTTTTCCTTCCGTGCAACTGGTCCACACCGTGCGGACCCGCGGTCGCTGCGGAATCTCGCTACTCGACCGACTGGCCGGAAAAAGACGAGAAGCCCCACGTCGACATCCCGCGGGCGCTTGGAAAACGTTCGAGGAAATGCAAACTGCAACCTCGGCCACGGTAGCAGCAACAAGGGGCGTAGACGACCCCTGAGATCCTGAGTCGAGTCTGGGCCCATGGTGTCGCTCTTCAACCCGCCGTGGGGTAACGGGAGCTGGGCGCATCATCGACGGCCTGCGGCGCGGGATCGCCCGCACATGGCCGTTCTTCGTCGTCATCGTTTGCCAGCTTCGCGTTCGCCTGGGCGTTCTACCTCGCCACCACGGAGCGGCAGCGCCGGATCGCACCCGACCTCGCCAGCGTAGGTTCGGCAGGGTGACCAATCTTGGCGGCACCTTCACGATGGCTTCCGACCTCGACGTGACTCGGATGGGCTACGGCGCGATGCAGCTCGCCGGGCCGGGCGTCTTCGGGCCGCCCAAGGATCGCGACGAGGCGATCGCGGTCCTTCGTGAGGTCGTCGACACCGGCATCACACACATCGACACCAGCGACTTCTACGGTCCGTATGTCACCAACGAGATCATCAAGGAAGCGCTGCACCCGTACCCGACCAACCTGCGCATCGTCACCAAGGTCGGCGCGCGGCGGGATGCAGAAGGAGGCTGGCCACACGCACGCCAGCCCGCTGAGTTGGTCCAGGCCGTTCACGACAACCTCGACCACCTTGGCCTTGATGCCCTCGACGTCGTCAACCTGCGCATGGGCGGATTCGGAGCTCCCGAGCCGGGCTCGATCGCTGAGCAGTTCTCGGCGCTTGCAGAGCTTCAGCAGCAAGGGCTGATCAAGCACCTTGGCGTTAGCACGGTCAACGCCGAGCAGATCACCGAAGCGCAAGCGATCGCCCCCGTGGTTTGCGTGCAGAACTACTACAACGTCGCCCACCGCGACGACGATGAACTCATCGACTCCCTTGCCGAGCAGGGCATCGCGTACGTGCCTTACTTCCCGCTCGGCGGCTTCTCGGCGCTGCAGTCGGACACGCTCAACGCAGTCGCAACGCGACTCGACTGCTCCCCGATGACCGTCGCGCTTGCCTGGCTGCTGCATCGATCGCCGAACATCCTGCTCATCCCCGGTACGTCGTCCCGCGCGCATCTACGCGAGAACGTCGCAGCAGCCGCAGTAACCCTCTCCGAGGAGGACCTGGCCGACCTGGCTCGCATCGCCTCCTAGCGACGGCGCAGGACCGAGCGCCTTGAGCGCTATCTGGCCCGACAACAACATGATCGTGACGGAGTTGGCAGCAATCACCGCGACATCGCGGGTGAACAGCCCGTAGGCCAGCCACAACGCGATTCCGGTCGTGGTCGTCAGCAGGTACGCCCAGGACAGGTCGTGCGCAGACCGGCTGCGCCAGGTTCGGTGCAGCTGGGGCAGCCAGGCGCCCGTCGTCAGCGCGCCGGCGAGCAGGCCGACAACGGCGATGCTCATGAGGTCGCCGGCGGTAGTGCCGTACTTGCACGAACGATCAGCTCGGTGGGATGCACATGTCTCACAGCGACACCTTCAGCCGCAGTGGATACCAACGCTCCCGCCAGCCGACCCTGCGCGGGCAGATCCTGCCTGATGGTGGTCAACGGCGGCGATGCCGTCGCCGCGTCATCGATGTCGTCGAACCCGATGACGCTGAGGTCCTCGGGTACCCGCAGGCCGATCACGTGAGCCGCATCCATCACACCGAGCGCAAGTGCATCAGTGGCCGCAAACACCGCGGTCGGGCGTACGCCGACAAGCAAGCCCGCCGCGACAGCCGCCCCCGCGCGGCGCGCGTTCTCTTCGCTCTCGACGACCGTGACCGACGACCAGTCGCGGCCATTGCCCTCGACGGCGTGCCGGCACGCCGCAAGCCGGGATATCCACGTCGGCCCTTGCACGGGCGGGGTGACGACCGCCAGCTGCTCATGCCCAAGAGAGATCAGGTGATCGATCGCCGCCCGTACGCCGCCTTCTATGTCCGCCCGTAGGCAATGCGCGTCGGCACCGACCGGATCTGGTGAGGTCACCATCGGCTGGCGACGCTCGAGCACCGCTGCCATCGCCGGGTCGTCGACGGCCACGCCGTAGACGATCCAGCCGTCGACCAGGCTGTCGGCAACCTTGTGGGCGACAGCTGGCCCCGATGCATGAATGATCTGGAGGGACAGGTCGTGCTCGGCGGCCTCAGCGGCCAGGCCGTGCATCCAGCTCGCCGCGCCCGGATCGCTGAATAGATAGGAGAGCGGATCGGCCGTCACCAGCCCGATCACGCCGGCCCGGCCACGTCGCAAGGCGCGGCCCACCGGACTTGGGCCCGCGTAACCGAGCTCGGCAGCGGCAGACCGCACCTTCGTCAGCGTCGGCACGGCCAGCAGGTCGGGGTGGTTGTAGGCGTTGGAAACGGTCATTCGGGACACTCCGGCACGCAACGCGACGTCATCCAGCGTCGGCGGGGAGACCGTTGTGACCACCAGCGATTGTATGCATACAAAGCATCGATGCAAGTCGCGGCCCTACGTTTGCTGACGCAGACGTCAGAGAACGTGTACAAGTAATCCGTGACTGAAGCAGTGGTGAACCCAGACGCCAACCCTGAAGCGAACCTCGGTGAGCTCCAGGTGACCGATGACATGACAAACCTGCTCGACTTCTCCTCGCCACATTCCAAGTTCCGCGCGCTCACCGAAGCCGGCGGCTTTCTCGAGCCGATGGAAGGCGTCGCGATGCACTTCGATCGCGAGACGATCGAGTACGTCCTGCACCATCCGGAGCTGTTCTCATCCCAGGTCGAGATGGGGCTGGGCAACACCCGCCCGCTCATTCCGCTGAACGTCGACCCGCCGCAGCACTCGAACTATCGGCGGCTGCTCGACCCGCTGTTCTCCCCCAAGAAGATGGCGGAGCACGAGCCGGACATCGCCCGTCGCGCCAACGCGATGATCGACACGTTCATCGACAAGGGCACCTGCAACTTCACCGACGACTTCGCCGACCTGCTCCCCACCTCGGTCTTCCTTGGCCTGACCGGGCTGCCGGAGGACCGGCTCGAGGAGTTTCTGCACCTGCGCGACGGGATCCTGCACCCTGAGAAGCAGGACGAGATGGCCGCGTTCGACGGCGAGGTCCGGATGCGGGTGATGAACGCGACCGGCCTGAAGATCTACGCGCTGTTCACCGAGCTCATCGAGGACCGTCGCAAGCACCCGAGCGGCGACGTGATCTCGCAGTTCATCGAGGCCGAGGTCGACGGCGTACGGCTGACCGACAACGACATGCTCGACATCCTGTTCCTGTTCCTCATCGCCGGACTCGACACCGTCAGCGACACCCTCACCTGCTTCTACGCGTTCCTCGCGCAGAACCCGGACCACCGCAAGCAGATCGTCGACGACCCGTCGTGCATCGACAACGCCGTCGAGGAGATGTTGCGCTGGGAGGCTCCGGTGCCGTTCTCCTCACCGCGGACGGCCACCGCAGACGTCACACTGCCGAACGGTTGCAAGGTGACCACCGGCTCGATGGTGCTCAACGCCTATGGGTCTGCGAACGTCTGTCCGATCGAGTTCACCGACCCGCACGAGGTGCGCTTCGACCGGACCCGCAACCGGCACATCACGTTCGGACTCGGGCCGCACCGCTGCCTCGGGTCACACCTCGCACGCCGAGAGCTGCGGGTGACGCTGCGTGAGTGGCACCGACGGATCCCCGAGTACTGGCTGACTCCCGGCCACGAAGAGCTGTCGTACCCGCCCGGGCTACGCCACGTGCGCGACTTGATGCTCACCTGGAAGTAGCGCGTATGTGAGATCGTGATAACTTCATAATAGTTATGCGATCACAAGTTCTTCTTCCGGTACCACCGGCCGCCGAGATCCACGAGCTCAGCCGTCGGCGGCGGGTCGGCATCCTGCTGATCTGCTGCATGAGCCTGCTCATCGTCGGCCTCGACGTGACGATCGTGAACGTCGCGCTGCCCTCGATCGGGCACGACCTCCACGGCAGCTTGTCCGGTCTGCAGTGGACGCTCGACGCCTACACGCTCGTGCTCGCCAGTCTGCTGATGCTCTCCGGATCGACGGCTGACCGACTCGGCCGCAAGCGCACGTTCATCGTCGGGCTGACGCTGTTCTCCCTCGGCTCGCTGCTGTGCAGCCTGGCTCCCGGACTCGGCTGGCTGGTCGCGTTCCGGATGGTGCAGGCGATCGGCGGCTCGATGCTCAACCCGGTCGCGATGTCGATCATCACGAACACGTTCACCGAGCCGCGGGAGCGCGCGCAGGCCGTCGGCATCTGGGGCGCCGTCGTCGGCGTGTCGATGGCGCTTGGCCCGGTCGTCGGCGGCGTGCTCGTCACGTCGGCCGGGTGGCGATCGGTGTTCTGGATCAACATCCCGGTAGGAGTCGTGGCGATCGCGCTGTCACTGCGGTTCCTGCCCGAGTCGAAGGCCCCGAGACCGCGTCCCTTCGATCCCCTCGGCCAGACGCTCATGGTCGTACTGCTTGCGGCGCTGACATTCGGGATCATCGAGGCGCCGCGACGCGGCTGGACCTCGCCAGCGATCGTTGCCGCGCTGGTCGCCGCTGCGTTGGCGCTAACTGGCTTCATCGTCAGTGCCTATCGTCGTGACGAGCCGCTCATCGACTTGCGGTTCTTCCGCTCGATCCCGTTCTCCGCCGCGACCCTCACGGCCGTCGCTGCGTTCGCCTCACTCGGCGGCTTCCTCCTGATCAACACGCTCTACCTACAAGACGTCCGCGGCCTGTCCCCCTTGGACTCAGGACTCGACACGCTGCCGATGGCGGTGATGACGATGATTGCCTCGCCGATCTCCGGCCGACTCGTCGGCAGCCGCGGCCCCCGCCTGCCACTGCTCGCAGCGGGCACCAGCTTCATGATCGCCAGCGCGATGCTGACAAGGATCGGCCCGACTACGTCGTTCACGTGGCTGTTCGCGGCGTACCTGATCTTTGGCTTGGGATTCGGCCTGGTGAATGCACCCATCACGAACGCCGCGGTGTCCGGCATGCCGAGGGCGCAGGCCGGCGTCGCGTCCGCCGTTGCGTCGACCTCGCGACAGGTCGGCGCGACCCTCGGCGTTGCCGTCATCGGCGCGCTCGTCACCTCGAAGATCGGCGAGACGTCATACGGCGGTCTCGCTGCGGCGAGTCACACCGGTTGGTGGGTGATGGTCGGCTGCGGCGCGGCCGTCGCACTGCTCGGCTGGTACGCCACGACTCCGCGCGCGATCGAGTCGGCTCGCCGCACTGCGGTCGCACTCAACCCAGAGTTTCTGGGCACGTGAGCAAGGCGGACCCGCGCGAGGCCTGGGCGATCCTCGGCGAGCTGGTGCTCGACAACGAGCGACGCCGCGAGGTATCGGAAGCGGTCGGCTTGAGTTTCGGCAAGGTCCGGGCGATCAGGCGGATTGCGAGGCGCCCGATGTCGATGAGCGAGCTCGCCGCCGCTCTCAACACTGACCCGCCAAACGCCACCACGGTCGTCGACGAGCTCGAGAAG
Organism: Mycobacteriales bacterium; assembly: GCA_036267875.1. Classification (GTDB taxonomy): domain Bacteria; phylum Actinomycetota; class Actinomycetes; order JAFAQI01; family JAFAQI01; genus DASZTV01. The sequence continues at coordinate 6,587 of DATAVE010000164.1, read as the reverse complement.
CTCGGCCTCGCCCAGCGCCAGCCGCACCCGACGGACGGGCGCGCGAAGGTCGTCACCGCTACTCGCAAGGGCGTGGCACTCGCTCGCCGCGCCGACGAGATCCTCAGCACGCCCCCACCCGGACTCCTCGCCCTCCCAGAGCGTGACCTCGACGAGCTGCTACGGATCGCCAAGCGGATCCGCGACCACGGGTGACTCAGCCTGGCAGTAGTCCCGCTGCGGCCAGGCCGACGAACGCGGAGTTGTAGGCGCCTGCGGAGAAGCCGCGATCGATCGCGATCACCGCTCCGTTGATCTCGCGTGACTCACGCGCGCAAAGCATCAACACCGAGTCAGCCAGCGCTTCCGGCGGGATCATGACCGCGTCCATCGGCGAGCCAGTCGCATCCGGGGCCGGAGCCGGCGGGGTCCAGTCCGGTCCGAATGTGTCCTGACCGCGCGCTACGAGTGAGGCCAGCGACAGCTCAGTGGCGACCGCCCCGACGATCAAGGCGTTCGCCCGAACTCCGAACTCTGCGTTCTCCACCGCTATCACTCTGGCGAGCTGGATTGCGGCGGCCTTGGCCATGCCGTACGCACCCATCGTGGCAAGAGCCTGGATGCCGGCGCCAGAGGCGACGTTGATGATGACGCCGTCGTTCTGTGCCCGCATCGTCGGGAGCACAGCTCGCGACATGAACAGCGGACCGTCGAGCGTCGGGCCGGCGACGGCGCGCCACTGGTCTTCCTCGATCAGATCGATCCGCACCTGCGGCAGCGACGTGCCGGCGTTGTTGATCAGGACGTCAATCCGGCCATGATGCTCGACCGCGGCAGCTGCGACCGTCTGACAGTCCGCCCAACTCCCGGCATCCGCCTCGACGAAGGTGAAGGTCGACCCGAGCTCGGCGATCTCCTTGGCGAGCTCCGTCGCGGGCTCGGGATTGCGCGCCGTGCCGACGATCGTCGCGCCACGCTCTGCGAACGCGAGGCTCAAAGCCCTGCCGATGCCCCGCGTCGCACCAGTAATGAGGACTACCCGGCCTGTGAAGTCGATGCTCATCTGCGTCCGTTCGTCGTTGCGGCGGAGTGTTGCGCCCAAGCCGCAGTCAGCCCGGCGTTCTGCCTGGGCGTACTGCCATAGGTCGTGATCTCATCCGCGCCGGCGTCACGAAATCGCCGAAGCGTCGCGGCACACTGCTCGACAGATCCCAGGGCGCAGCATTCGTCCATCCACGCATCGGGAACGAGCGAGGCCGGGCCCAACAGGTCGGAACGATGGAACTTCAGGTCGCTGACCGAGTCCATCCCTTGGAACTGGTCGTGGCCCCGCAAGGCCTCCAGCGGTGCCGGGTCCCAGCCGTTGAGCGCGACCAGCATCTCGCCGTACCCAGGCGCGTCGAGATAGGTGACCGCACGTGCGTGGGCGAGGGTTCTGGTCTCGGTGTCATCCAGATCGGGCGCGGTGATCACCGACTGGCAGATGTGCAGCGAGGCAGGATCGCGGCCGATCTCGCGGCATTCGTGGTGCAGCCGGTCGACGATCGTCCGAGTGGCAGTCGGCGTGAAGACCGGTGGGAGCAGCACGCCGTCGAAGGCCGCGGCTGCAGCCTTCGCGCCAAGGTCCTGGCCAAGCGTGCCGAACCACACCGGCGGCGCAGCGACCTCAGGGTCGACGTCCTCCAGCTGAAGATGGGTGAAGGTGCCGGCCGGTCCGTCGTAGCTGACCGCCTCCCCCATCCACAACCGCCGCAGGATGTCGACGTAGTCGACGAGGCCTCGGTACGTCGGCATCGTCAGGCCCGCGCCGCTGAACCAGCCGGGATTGCCTCGACCCAGACCCAACACGAAACGCGGACCGAACGCCGCCTGCATCGTGGCGCCGAGCCCCGCTGCGTGAAGTGGGTGGCGGGCCGGCGTCGTGATGATCCCGCTGGCGACGTCGATACGCGTCGTCCTCGCCGCGATCGCGGCAAGCACGACTCCCGCCTCTTTGAGGTTCCATCGTTCGGACAGGAACGCCCGCCGGAAGCCCAGGTTCTCCGCGTCGACTCCATCCTGGATTCCCTGCGCGACACTGCGAGCGTCGGTGGGATAGTGCGACTCGCGACCACGAGCAACGACCCGCCCGCTGATGACGTAGGCACTCAGATCGGACAGTGGCGCCGCCAGAGGACTGGTCACAGCGTCGCGAAGGCGTCGAGGTCGGCTGCGTGGGTCAACGTGCGCATGACCAACGTGTCGGCGAGACCCCGCTCGTCATTGGGGATCGCCATCGCGCCGAGCATCGCGACGCCGGGCGCCAGCGTGTAGAGCAGGCTCTGCCGGTAGTGGAGCAGGCACTGCTCCCACGTGTAGTCCGCGATCCCGTTCTCGAGCAGCCGAGCGTGATAGCGGCGCAGCAACGACTCCCAGTGCCCACCGAGCAGCTCGGAGTCGACGCTTCCCGACAGCAGGTACGCCACATCCTGGGTCCCGCGCGTGTAGCCGCAGAGCTGCCAGTCGAACAGAACCGGCTCGCCGCTCGACCGGAAGAACATGTTGTCCAGCCGGCAGTCGTTGTGAACGAGGGTGTGCGGACCCTCGTCACAACGCACGAGCACCTCGGACCACGTGGGCGCGGCCGCCGTGACCGCCGCGATGATCGACGCCGGAACCCGGCCGTCGTACTTCTCATGCAGCACCGGCAGGCCACTGCTGATCAGCTGGGTAAGCATCCCGCCGAACATCGGGTCGCTCAGCGAGACCATCCACTCGACGCCACCCGGGACCGGCTTGCCCCAGAACGTCGAGTGAAGATCGGCGAGCAGATCGACCATCCGCTCGGCTTCGGTGAGGCTGACCCCGTCGATCTGGTCACCCATTCGTAGGTCGCGCAGGTCTTCGAGCAGCATCGGCGTGGCGTGGCCATCGCCGGCGTAGTAACAGCGTGGCGTGGCAACTGCCAGCTCTGGAGCGGCCTCGACGTAGAACCGCCGCTCACGGTCGAACAGGCCCAGCGCACCATCCATCGCTTGCTGTGTCGGCGACGTTCCTCGGAGCTTCGCCACGACGCTGGCTGGTGACGACGTACTCGCTACGTCGTACGCCAAGTTGACCCGGGCGAGCTCGCCCGTAGCACCGGTGATCTCGAGTGGCTCCAGCGATACCCCGACGATCGTCGTCAACGATGGGTCGGATTCCCGCATCACCTCGTTGAACCACGTGGCGTCGAGCGCCTCGAGTGCGACGGGTACGGCACCGGACAGTGCTGGTGGCATCAGTACTCCATGGCTCGACTGCGGCGCAACGTAGCCCGTGATCGAAGTCACCGTCAATACAGCAGGCACAGTTTTTTTGGTAGTGACTCGCATTTCGGGCGAGACACCCGATAGGCTGCCGCCATGTCCGTCGCGCCGGTGGAGAGCGCCCGCGATCGTCGCCGGCTGCGGGCGCGTCGCGACCTTGCACTCGCCGCAGTGATGCTCTTCGAGCAGCAAGGCTTCGCCGCCACCCCCGTCGAGGAGATCGCGGCCGCCGCGGACTATTCCGCCAGCACCTTCTTCCGGATGTTCACCCGCAAGGAGGACGCGGTCTTCTTCGACATGCCGGACCGCCTCGAGAGCCTTCGCATGACGGTCCCAGCTGACGCGACTTGGCCCGACGTTCGTGCGGCGCTGGTCGAGCACGCCCACACCTGGGAAGCAGACGACCCAGCATTTGCCGCCGCACGGGTGCGACTGCTTCATCGCGAGCCGTCGCTGACCAGCCGCTACCTGGAGTACTGCCAGGAGTACGAGGTGTGGCTGACGGAGCTCGTCAGCAACCGAAGCGGCGCCGACCCACAGACCGATGTGGCTGCGCAACTCGCCGCAGGTTGCATCATCGCTGCCTTCCGATCGGCCTTCAGCGTGCAGGCTGCCCTGCCAGCTCGAAAGGCCGCGTCGGTCGTCGAGTACCTCGAAGCCGCCTTCGACGCCCTCGAGGCCGGTCCGCTAGCCCCCGTCACTTGAGAGCGGCAACAGCCTCCGCTTCCTGCCGATCGATTGCCTGAACCAGCAGCACGGTCATCACAACAAGCCAGCCACCGAACACACTCAGCGGCACCCAGAAGGACAGCAGCCCGTTCCATGCAAACGGGCCGTGCTGGGCAAAGACCGCACCCGCGCCAAGGCTGAAGACCGCGGCAACGAAGTAGCTGAACGCCGCTGCCCACTTCGGGAATATCGGTGTCTCGCGCTCGTCGGCGCCGATCGCGAAGCCGACCAGAATCAGCTCGACCACAGCGGTGCTTACCGTGCCGACGAGCAGGATCCATCCGATGTCGCTGAGCGCGAGGGTGATTGCCGGGGAGCGCTCCGGCCGGAAGGCAGCAACCTCGAAGATCATAAACGGCAGCACGAACTCGATAATCAGCATCGAGCCGAGCGCCAGCTGGCAGTACGCCGACGGGCCGACGCCGTCATCGATGCGTCTCATCTGGACGGCGATCGAGGCAACAAACGGCCCCAGCAGTGCTGCGCCGAAGATCCCCACCATCATTCCGATGCGGATCGCCGTCGTATGGGTTCGGTAGTCCTGCGCGACCTGCTGTGCGGAGTCATGGGGTCCGGGAGGCGGTAGCCAACCGGCGATCACCAGGGCGACGAGCAACAGCACCATCATTGCGACGCCGCTGTAGGCGTAGACCTTCTGCGAGCTCGTCTTCACGTGGCCTCCCGACCCTTTTCTGAAACTCTAGTCATTATTGAAAATCAGTTCATCCTTGTCTAGGTTGAGGCCGACGCAGCGCGAAGGAGACCGGCATGACGATCGGTTCAACCAAGAGCACCTCGGACGTGATCGTCGTCGGTGCCGGCCACAACGGGCTGGTCGCCGCGGCGTACCTCAAGAAGGCCGGATTCGACGTCACGGTCCTCGAGGCATCGCCCACCGTCGGCGGCATGATCTCCACCAACGCCGTGATTCCGGGCGCGCCCAACCACCGCATCAACGAGGGCGGCATCCAGGCATCGCTGTTCCGCGCGACCTCCATCGAGCGCGACTTCAACCTTTCGCGGTACGGCTTCAAGCAGCTCATTGCCGATCCCTTCCATGTCCACCTGGACCCGGAAGGACCATCGCTGGCCTTCTGGTGCGACCCACGCAAAACCGCCGACGAGATCCGGCACTTCTCGCCGCATGACGCGGACAACTACCTGGAGTTCGCGAACTCCCTCGATGCGGCCATGGACCTGGTCATGCCACTCATGCTCGGTCACCCGCTTCGACCGAATCCGTGCGATGTGCTTCGTGCGCTCCCTGTCGCAGTCCGCCGACGCAAGGACCTCGCGCCGCTCTTGGGCTTCCTGACCACCTCGCACGCCGAGGTCATCGAGGAGCGGTTCGACCACCCACTGGTTCGCGGTGCCCTCGCGTCGATGCCGCCGTTCTGCTGGATGACCCAGGACGGCACCGGCTGGGCGCTGATCTACATCGCGATGTGCCATCGCACGAACTCGGCCCGCTTCGAAGGCGGCACCGGCGCTCTGACCAACGCACTCAATGGCTGGCTGATCGACCACGGTGCGACGGTGCGTACGTCGGCGCGGGTGGAGGAGCTGATCGTCAGCGGCGGAGCGGTCACCGGCGTACGCCTTGCCGATGGCGAAGAGCTGCGTTCCTCCCAGGTCATGGCGTCCTGCAGCCCGAAGGCGACGCTGTCGCAGCTGTTGCCCCGCGACGTTCTTCCCGAGCATCTGCAACGCCGCGCTGATCGCATCCCGACGAATGTGTTGGAGACGACGACGCTGAAGATCGACGTCGCCGCGTCAGGCAAGATCACAACCCCGCGTCACAACGCTTGGCGCAAAGACGGTCTCGATCTACGACGGCCGATCGTCAGCTGGCAGAGCTATGAGAACCACGTGGACTCATGGAACAACGTCGTCGGACGCCGCTGGCCCGACCCGATCTGCTTCATCGGCATCGTGCCCTCGGCAATCGACCCCACCCAGGCGCCTGAGGGACAAGACACCTTCTGGCTGTGGTCAGGCATCGTGCCGCGCAACCCGGACGTGCCGTGGGAAGACGTACGCGACGAGATCGGCAACCGCGTCCTCAAGGAGTGCGCCACGGTCTATGAGGGACTCGACACTCTCGAGATCGGCCGCCGCGTCTATTCAGCTCCCGATCTCGCCGAACGTTTCAACGTTCCCGACGGGAACGTCTACCACGTTGAACCCACCATGTGGCGCTTCGGACCGCTGCGCCCGGCGCAGGGCTTCGGCGGCTACGAGACCCCGGTGCCGGGCCTCTGGATCACCGGCGCAGGCACCCATCCGACAGGCGGCATCAGCGGCATTCCCGGCATGGTCGCCGCCAAGACGATGATCAAGCGGAGCGGTCGTGGCAACGGCGCCGTGGCGAAGACGAAGCGAGCCCTGCACAGGTCCTAGGCGCTCAAGCTCGCGAACCGTCGAGCCCAACGTTGTTGGCGTTATTCGGCGGGCGGATTCAACCAGCGGTTGCAACACCGGCTGATTTCTCGTGGTCGGAGAGTAGCTCGGCGAGGACTTCGGCTGGGGTGAGGAACTGGTGTCGTTTGCGGGGTCGGCGGTTCAGCCGCGCTTCGGTCTCAGCGAGGTGGG
>DATAVE010000163.1:0-5971 GCA_036267875.1 Mycobacteriales bacterium | reverse complement strand
GGCGGGTCTGCTCGAGCTCGGCCATGTCGGGAGAGTAGGACAATGGGGGCGTGAGTCGCGACGTCGTGATCCTTGGCTCGACCGGATCGGTCGGGACGCAGGCGATCGATCTGATTCGCGACAACCGTGACAGCTTTCGGGTGGTCGGCCTGGCGGCAGGCGGAGACCGCGCCGAGCTGCTCGCCGCACAGGCCGTCGACCTCGCGGTCGAGGTGGTCGCGGTCGCTAAGGCGTCGGCGCTCGAGGACGTCCAGCTGGCGCTGTACGCCGAGTCGCAGCGCCGGGGATTCAGCCGCGGTGACTACCAGCTGCCCAAGCTCGTGGCCGGCACAGACGCCGCCACGGAGGTTGCCGCGTGGCCCTGCGACGTGGTCCTCAACGGGATGACCGGCTCGGTCGGTCTTGCGCCGACCCTCGCCGCGCTCGACGCCGGCCGGACCCTCGCGCTGGCTAACAAGGAGTCGCTGATCGCCGGCGGACCAGTCGTCGCCGCTCGCGCGAAGCCGGGCCAGATCGTGCCCGTTGACTCAGAGCATTCGGCGCTGGCGCAGTGCCTTCGCGCAGGAGCACACAGCGACGTCAGCAAGCTCGTGCTGACGGCGAGTGGCGGCCCGTTCCGCGGCCGTACCCGCTCCGAGCTCGCCGAGGTCACCAAGGATCAGGCTCTCGCGCACCCCACCTGGGACATGGGGCCGGTCATCACGCTGAACTCGGCGACCCTGGTCAACAAGGGCCTCGAGCTGATCGAGGCGCATTGGCTGTTCGACATCGGATACGACGCGATCGATGTCGTCGTCCATCCGCAGTCGATCGTTCACTCGATGGTGACTTACGTCGACGGCACGACAATGGCCGCCGCGAGCCCGCCGGACATGAAGCTGCCGATCGCTCTCGCGCTCGCGTGGCCGGATCGGGTCGCTGAGGCGGCGAAGCCGATCGACTGGAGCCAGGCCGCGACCTGGACCTTCGAGCCGCTCGACAGCGAGACGTTCAGCGCCGTTGATCTGGCCCGCGAGGCGGGGCTGGCGGGCGGCACCGCACCTGCGGTCTTCAACGCGGCTAACGAGGAGGCCGTCGCGGCCTTCATCGCAGGCCGAATCAGATACCTGGACATTGTGGACACCATCGCGACGGTCGTCGGCGAGCACAGTGGATCTTCAGGCGGCACGCTTAGTCTGGAAGACGTGGCAGACGCCGAACGCTGGGCACGCGAGCGCGCGCAGCACCTCACCGGCGGCGCATCTTGACCTACGCGATCGGCGTCATCGCCTTCTCGGTCGGGCTGTTGCTGTCGGTGATGCTTCACGAGGCGGGGCATTTCACGACCGCCAAGGCCTACGGCATGAAGGCGTCGCGATTCTTCGTCGGGTTCGGCCCGACCTTGTGGTCGTTCCATCGTGGCGAGACCGAGTACGGCATCAAGGCCCTGCCGTTCGGTGGCTTCGTGAAGATCGATGGGATGACCTCGCTCGAGCAGATCGCGCCCGAGGATGAGGCCCGCGCCTTCTACAAGCAGCCTGCAGGCAAACGCACCGTAGTCCTGGCGGCCGGCTCGTTCGTGCACTTCATCATCACGATCGTGCTGCTGTTTGCCGTCCTCGCCGCCACCGGTCAGGACCCGATTCGTACCGCCGGTGTTCAGGTCGCTTCCGTGGACCAGTGTCTGACGCCGTCAGCCACTGGTAGCTGTGCGGGCGAGCCGATGTCTCCGGCATACGGCGTGCTGCAGGCCGGTGATGTTCTGCTCTCGGTCAACGGCACGAAGGTCACCGGCTCCGGCGAGAACTTCGCGAACATCCTGCACAAGAGTGCGGGCGCTCCGGCCACGATCGTCTACCAGCGCGATGGCGCGACTCACACGGTCACCTTGACTCCTAAGAGCGCAAAGGTCGGGAACATCGTCGAGGGGCGTATCGGTGTCTCGACCGACGAGCGTGCGGCGCACGTCAGCGTCGGCGGAGCCTTCGGTCGGACGTTCACGCTGATGGGCAGCTTCATCTCCTCGACCGGGCACGCCATCACCGGAATCCCCCATGAGGTGGCGCAGGTCTTCAACGGGAAGCAGCGCAGCGACACCTCGGCGGCGAGCATCGTCGATGTCGCCCGGGTCAGTGGGCAGATCTCGTCTTCCGGTGCCGGGGTTGGCGACATCGTCGCTTCGCTGTTGCTGATCCTCGCGGAGCTCAACCTCTTCGTCGGTCTGTTCAACCTCCTTCCCTTTCTGCCGCTCGATGGTGGACACATCGCGATCCTCGGCTTCGAGCAGGCCCGCACTCGCCTCTACCGCGTGATCGGGCGTCGCGACCCGGGTCGCGTGGACATCATGAAGGTGCTTCCGCTTACCTATGCCATCGTCGCGGCTGTCGTCGGGCTGTCGGTGATCCTGCTGTACGCCGGCATCACGAACCCCATCCGTCTCCAGTAGCCGGAAGGTCCTGCCATCAAGACAGATCTGACTCTCGGCCAGGCTCCGGCCGCGCAGACGCTCGCGCCCAGGCGGCAGAGCCGCCAGATCGATGTCGGCGGTGTGCTGGTCGGTGGCGACGCCCCGGTCAGCGTGCAGTCGATGACGACGACGAAGACGGTCGACGTCGATGCGACGCTCCAGCAGATCGCCGAGCTGACCGCAGCCGGCTGCCAGATCGTGCGGGTTGCGGTCCCGAGTCAGGACGACGCGGACGCGCTGCCGGAGATCGCGAAGCACTCGCAGATTCCGGTGATCGCGGACATCCACTTCCAGCCGCGCTACATCTTCTCGGCGATCGATGCCGGCTGCGCGGCGGTGCGCGTCAATCCAGGCAACATCAAGGAGTTCGACGGCCGGGTTCGCGATGTGGCGATTGCTGCGAAGTCTGCGGGCATTCCGATTCGGATTGGCGTCAATGCCGGCTCGCTGGACAAGCGATTCCTCGACAAGCACGGCGGGCCGACGCCCGAGGCACTCGTCGAGAGTGCTATGTGGGAGTGCTCGCTGTTCGAAGAGCACGACTTCACCGACATCAAGATCTCGGTCAAGCACCATGACCCGGTGGTGATGGTCTCGGCGTACCGGTTGCTTGCTCAGCAGTGCGACTATCCGCTGCACCTCGGGGTGACCGAAGCCGGGCCGATCTTCCAGGGCACGATCAAGTCGGCGGTCGCGTTTGGGGCGCTGCTGGCCGAAGGGATCGGCGACACGATTCGCGTCTCGCTGTCTGCGCCGCCGGTCGAGGAGGTCAAGGTCGGGCTGTCGATCCTCGAGTCGCTCGGACTGCGACCGAGAAAGCTGGAGATCGTCTCGTGTCCGTCCTGTGGTCGTGCGCAGGTCGACGTCTACACCCTCGCCGAGAAGGTCCAGGCCGGGTTGGAGGGCATGACCGTGCCGCTGCGGGTCGCAGTGATGGGCTGTGTCGTCAACGGCCCGGGCGAGGCGCGTGAGGCAGACCTTGGCGTCGCGTCTGGCAACGGCAAGGGTCAGATCTTCGTGAAGGGCGAGGTCATCAAGACCGTGCCCGAAGCGCAGATCGTCGAGACCCTGATCGAGGAGGCGATGCGCCTCGCGGAGCAGATGGAGGACGCCGCCGAAGGTGGCGTGCCGACCGTCTCCGTCGGCTAGCGAGCGCGTCCGGTGATCCGGGTCCTCGACGACAGGGATATGCCTGCTGTCCTCGACCTGCTCGGCGCCGACCCGGTCAGCAATGTCTTCGTCGCCTCCCGGGTGGATGCCGCTGGGCTCTCGCCGCAGCGACTAGGTGCTCAGCTGTGGGGCTTCGGCCAGGGCGGCCGGCTGACCGCGCTGTGTTACGCCGGGGCCAACCTGGTCCCGGTCGGCGCCGATCAGACTGCACTCGGCGCATTCGCGCAGTACGCCGCACGTCAAGGCCGCCGCTGCTCGTCGATCGTCGGTCCGTCGGACATGGTGTCGAGCTTGTGGGATGGGCTCGAATCGATCTGGGGTCCGGCTCGCGAGCTGCGAATGTGCCAGCCGCTGATGGTGACGAAGTCCTACGCTCCGACCGAGGTCGACACCGCGGTGCGCCGAGTTCGTCCTGAAGAGCTCGAGCTGCTGCTTCCCGCGAGCATCGCGATGTTCACCGAGGAGGTCGGCGTCTCGCCGGTGGTGGGTGACGGAGGGGCGATGTACCGCGCGAGAGTTCGTGAGCTGATCGCGGCAGGCCGCGCATTCGCGCGGTTCGAGGGTGATCGCGTGGTGTTCAAGGCCGAGGTCGGAGCGGCGACCAAGGGAGTCTGCCAGCTGCAGGGCGTTTGGGTCGAGCCATCGCTGCGGGGACGCGGCCTGTCGGTCGCGGGGATGGCGAGCGTGGTTGCGACCTGTCTGCGTGACATCGCACCTGCGGTCTCGCTCTACGTGAACGACTTCAATCTGCCGGCGCGCCGCGCCTACGAGCGTGTCGGTTTTGCCCAAGTGGGCAGCTTCGCCTCTGTGTTGTTCTGACTTGTCGGAGCGTCGTTAGGTAACGAATCGGTCTCCGCCGCCGTCGACCGTTGATTTCGTGGCGCAACTAGCGCTTTGATGCGGCTAGCTGTGGGGGATTCGATGAGCAGGAGTTCTTTGATGCGTCTTGGCCGGCAGTCGTCTCGAGTCAAGTTCGGAGTCATCGTCGCCACGCTGGCAGTCGGCGCGGTCGCTTGTGGCTCGGGCAGCAGTGGCGGCTCCAGCCCGTCGTCCGGAGGCAGTCCGAGCAGCAGTGCCACGTCCGGCACCGTCGTCATGGGCACCACCGACCAGATCGTCTCCGCGGATCCCGCGGGTTCCTACGACCTCGCATCATGGACGGTGCAGTACAACGTCTTCCAGCAGCTGGTCGAGGTTCCGCCCGGCACGAGCAACGTGGCCCCCGAGGCAGCGGACTGCGCCTTCCAGGACACCACGACGTACGTCTGCACGATGAAGTCCGGCCAGACGTTCTCCAACGGTGACCCGGTCACCGCACAGGACGTCGTCTACTCGTTCAATCGGGTGCTGAAGATCAACGCCCCGACGGGCCCCGCCTCGCTGTTCGCGCCAATGAAGACGGTGACGGCGTCGGGCGACAAGGTGACCTTCAAGCTGACCGCTCCGGACGCCGCGTGGCCGTACGTGCTCACGACGGCCGCCGGCTCGATCGTGGACCCGAAGGTGTTCCCGGCCGACAAGCTGCTCCCCGATGCCCAGGTGATCGGCTCCGGGCCCTACGAGCTCTCGAACTACACCGCCAACCAGCTGGCGGAGTTCACGCCGAACCCGCACTACGGCGGCGCGGACCAGCTCGCAAACTCGAAGTTCATCGTGAAGTACGAGCAGGACGCATCGACGCTGGTCTCCGACGCGCAGTCGGGTGGCGTAGACATCGCCTATCGCACGCTGTCACCGACCCAGCTGCAGGCGCTGCAGGGCTCGAACGGCATCACACTCGAGCAGGGCAAGGGTATCGAGATCCGCTACATGGTCTTCAACGAGAAGCTCGGCCCGGGCACAGCTGATGCCAAGGGCCTGGCTGTTCGCCAGGCGGTTGCGGAGAGCATCGATCGCTCGACCATCGCCTCGCAGGTCTACCGCGGCACCGTGACGCCGGCGTACTCGATCGTGCCCCAGGGTCTCAACTTCGCGACCGACGGGCTGAAGACGAAGTACGGCGCCGACCCGAGTCTGGCCAAGGCCAAGGCGACGCTCGCTGCCGCGGGCATCACATCGCCGGTCTCGTTCACCCTTTGGTACAACGTCAACCACTACAACGACGGAGACCTCGCCACCGAGTTGATGCGCGAGCTCAACGCGACGGGCCTGTTCAACGTCAAGCTGCAGACCGCGGAGTGGGCGACCTACGAGAAGTCCGCGCTGTCTGACGGCTACGGCGTCTACCTGTTCGGCTGGTTCCCGGACTACCCGGACGCGGACGACTACACCGAGCCGTTCTTCATCTGCAACAAGGACTTCCTCGACGACCACTACTGCAGCCAGCAGGTCGACAAGGACCTCAGCGCCGAGGAG
>DATAVE010000162.1:0-39665 GCA_036267875.1 Mycobacteriales bacterium | reverse complement strand
TGCGGCTGGAAAGCGGTTGCTGGCGCTGATAGCTGTGATCGAGGCTGTCAACGGTCTTGCTGACTATCTCCAGGGCTGGGCAATCAGTCGCGGGCCCGTTTCGGCGGTTCGCGCCATCGAGGGAAGTCAGCCGTTATTCGTTCTCGCTATCGGCGTCATCTTGGCCCGGGTTACTGGGGAAGCCTCAAGGGAACACGGCACCGCCGTATGGGCGAAGGCGGCAGTGTTCGTCTCGGTGATCGTTGGCGTAGTCCTGGTCGCGTAACGGCCTGGTTACCCTGGCCCGAGGGCTCTCAGGGTCACGCGCGACAATGGTCAGCCATGCCTTTTCGTCTTCCCCGAATCCTTCTGGCCGGCCTCGCCGTGTCCGCGGTCGCCGGTTGCTCGAGTGGCAACAGCGTCAGTCAGGGCGACGTCGAAGGCTCGCTCGGGTTGCAGGGTGGCAGCGGCAACGTGATCGTGCTGGGCAGTCACCACTACCAAGTCGGTGACGTCAGCGGTACGACGCTGAGCGGCGGCCACGTCGACATCAAGAGCTACCGCGGCAAGGTCGTGGTCGTGAACTTCTGGGGCAGTTGGTGTGTGCCCTGTCACGAGGAAGAGCAGGGCTTCGCGCAGGTCGCGAAGGACGACACCAAGAAGGGTGTCGCCTTCCTGGGCATCGATGAGCGCGAGAACTCGCCGGCCAACGGCCAGGCATTCGAGCGGCAGTTCCACGTCACGTACCCGAGCATCTACGACAAGAACGAGACCCTCGCTCTACAGTTCCCGCACGCGATCCCGGCCTCGACTCCGACGACGATCGTGGTCGGCCCGAACGGCGACATCCTTGCCAAGGTCACCGGAGGGATCGAGTACACCGATCTGCGCACGCTGGTTCAGGATGCACTCGACGGGAAGCTCGCGTGATCGTCCTCGCGAGCGCGAGCAGCGCGTTCGAGCACGCCGCTTCCGGGAGCCTGATCCTCGCGATCCCGGTCGCCTTTCTCGCCGGGCTGGTCTCATTTCTCTCGCCGTGTGTGCTGCCGCTCGTCCCGGCGTACCTCTCCTATGTCACGGGCCTGTCCGCCGCGGATCTGGCCGCGAACACACAGCGTGTGTCTGACGGACCGGGCGCGACCGTCGCAATCGAGGCGATGCCGCGTTCGCCGGGCAGCCGGCGCGGGCGAGTGCTCCTCGGCTCGCTGCTGTTCGTCGCCGGGTTCTCGTCGGTCTTCATCCTGTTCGGCGCGTTCTTCGGCGCAGCTGGTGCGCACCTCGACCAGCACGCGACGCTGGTGGACCGGATCGCAGGCGCCGTCGCGATCGTGATGGGCCTGGCGTTCATGGGACTGATGCCCGGCTTCCAGCGCGAGTTCCGCCTTCATCGATTGCCGATGCTCGGCATCGCCGGAGCGCCGTTGCTTGGTCTTGCGTTCGGTGTCGGCTGGACGCCGTGCACCGGCCCGACCCTTGGCGTCGTACTCAGCCTTGCCGGCGACCCCAACACCGCAACGGCCGGTCGAGGCGCTCTGCTCACCGCCGTCTACTGTGCGGGGCTGGGCCTGCCGTTCATCATCGCGGGGCTCGCGTTCCGCAAGGCACTGGGCGCCTTCGCCATCGTCAAGCGCCACTACGCGCTCGTCGTACGAGGCGGAGGCCTGCTGCTCGTCGCCGTCGGCGTGCTTCTCGTCACCGGCGAGTGGACCACCCTGTCGAACCATGTGCGCGACTGGTTCCCGGCCTACACCGCACCCGTATGACCACCGACACCGAGCCGACCGAGGCGACCAACGACGAGCTGACGCCGCTCTCGACCGCACCGAAGCCCGTCCCCGACGCCCGACCGCGGGGCTTCGTGCCGACCGCGCGTCGACTGTGGCGACAGCTGACCAGCATGCGTACGGCGCTGCTGTTGCTGACCTTGCTTGCTCTCGCGGCGATCCCGGGAACGTTCATCCCGCAAACCGGCCTCGACCCGGTCAAGGTCGATGCGTTCCTCAAGAACCATCCGCACCTCGGCCCGTTCATGAACCACCTGTCGCTGTTCGACGTCTTCGGCGCACCGTGGTTCGCGGCGATCTACCTGCTGCTCTTCGTCTCGCTGATCGGATGTCTGTTCCCACGAATCAGGCTGCACGCGGCGGCGCTCGGTCGTCGCGCGCCGGACGCGCCTAGGCATCTGATGCGGCTCCCCGCATCGACCAAATGGGACAGCGAGGCAACTCCCGCAGACGTCGCCGCGAAGGCGCGCGCGACGCTCCGACGATCGCGTTGGCGCGTGGACATTCGCGACGAGGCCGACGGTGTCGTGACGGTCGCGGCCGAGAAGGGCTACCTGCGAGAGACCGGCAATCTCGTCTTCCACGTCTCGCTGGTGGTCCTGCTGGTAGGTATTGCGGCGACCGGCCTCTACGGCTTCAAAGGCACCGTCCTCGTCACTGACGGCGGCAGCTTCGCCAACGCACGTGAGTTCTACGACGTGTTCGAGCCGTCGCGACTGTTCAGCGACTCCCAGCTTGCGCCGTTCTCGTTCTCGCTCGACAAGTTCACTGCGGCGTACCAAGCCAACGGCGAGCCGTCGACCTTCAACGCGCACATCAACTACAAGACCTCTCCGAGCGCGGTGAGCAAGCCGTACGACATCGAGGTGAACCACCCGCTCGACATCGACGGCGCGAAGGTCTTCCTCGTCGGCCACGGCTACTCACTGAAGATCAGCGTGACCAACGCTGCCGGCCATACGGTCTATGCCGGGGACACGCCGTTCCTGCCCGACGACTCGGAGTTCACCTCACACGGGGTTGTGAAGATCCCCGACCTGGGCGATGGTCAGCAGCTCGGGCTCACCGGGTTCTTCTATCCGACGCAGGGCTACGCAGCCAACGGCACGGTGACGTCGGTCTACCCGGGCCTCGAACGGCCCGTGCTCTCGCTCGCTGCATGGTCCGGCAATCTCGGTATGAACACCGGCGCGCCGCAGTCGGTCTACTCGCTTAACGTCGCGGCGCTGAAGAACATCGGCGTCACGCAGCTGTCGCCGGGCAAGAGCTGGCACCTGAAGAACGGCTCGACGGTGACGTTCCACGGCGTCGACCAATGGGCGACGTTCCAGGTGGCGCACGAGCCGGGCAAACGCACACTGCTTGCCGGCGCGATCCTCGTCATCGCGGGCTTGCTCTGCTCGCTGCGGGTGCGCCGTCGGCGCTTTTGGCTGCGCGCGATCCCGGCGACAGACGGCGATCCCGACGGGCGTACGGTTGTCATGGCGGCCGGGCTCGCCCGCAGTGATGTCGATGGTTTCAGCGGTGAGCTCGAGGATCTGGTCGGTCGGATCGCCGGCGAACCACCGGGGACGACAGTGACCGAGAAGGACTGAAGGAATGCAGCCGAACCTCCACCTCGCGCACACGTCCGATGTGCTGCTGACGTGGGCTGTGTTCATGTACGCGTTCGCGATGTTCGGCTACGCCGCGGAGTTCGCGGCGGGCCGTCGCGCGGAGGTGCGCGGCGGGGGAGCCGAGGCGGTTAAGCAGGGCACCCGACGCGCCGAGCTGGTCGGCCGCGGGGCCGTCGTGCTCACCGTCATCGGGTGGTGCTGTCACCTCAGCTCGGTGATCACTCGTGGTGTCGCCGTACATCGCGTGCCGTGGGGAAACATGTACGAGTTCTCGTGCATGGTCACCCTCGTCGCGGTGTCTATCTATCTGTTCCTGATCTTCCAGCCGCGAGTGCGCGCTGCAGTCACGGGCAAGCGGCGCTCGACCGAGTCGGTCCGCTCGCTCGGCGCG
The DNA here is from genome assembly GCA_036267875.1 of Mycobacteriales bacterium. GTDB lineage: Bacteria > Actinomycetota > Actinomycetes > JAFAQI01 > JAFAQI01 > DASZTV01. Next base: position 35,895 of record DATAVE010000162.1, on the reverse strand, counting down.
TTCGTCATGGCACCGGTGGTGCTGTACCTAGGCCTTGCGGGCACCGTTCTCTACGCGGCCCCGGGCCCGCTCGTGCCAGCGCTGAACTCGTACTGGATCAAGATCCACGTCGTTGCCGCGATCACCGCGACCGGCTCGTTCATGGTGTCCGGCGTCGTCACGGTGCTCTACCTGCTCAAGGAGCGCTACGAGCGCGGCAAGCCTCCGCTGCACGTGTCGTTGATGGCGCGGCTGCGCTCGCCGATGAACCCGGAGCAGGTCAGTCTCGGCCCAGGTACGGCGGCTGCCATCGAGCTGACCTCGGCCCGGGGTGGCCTGATGCGCGCGCTGCCTCCGGCCGCCGCGCTCGACCGGCTGGCGTACCGGATCATCACGTTCGCCTTCCCGGTGTGGACCTTCGCGATCATCGCCGGTGCGATCTGGGCCGAGCAGGCCTGGAGCCGGTACTGGGGCTGGGACCCGAAGGAGACCTGGTCGTTCATCACGTGGCTCGGCTACGCGGCGTACCTGCATGCGCGCGCTACCGCTGGCTGGCGCGGCCGTCGCGCTGCCACCCTGTCGTTGATCGCCTTCGGCTGCCTGATGGTCGACTACTACGTGGTCAACACCGTCATCACCGGCCTGCACTCCTACGCCGGCATCTCCTAACCCCCTTAGCGCCGAGCCCAACGTAGGTGGCCTAACTCGCGCGCTGTTTTGCGCAACCTGCGTAGGGCTCGACGGAGGTGTGGATAGTCGCTGCGGCGATCACGGAATCTGATGCACCCTCTCGCGGTGCCCACCCCTCGCGTTCCGGATGCGTTGCGTCACTGTCCCTTCACGCTCGCCGAGGCGCGGGTGCACGGGATCAGCAAGTCGGCTCTGCACGGGCCGGAGTGGCGGCATGTGTTTCGCGAAGTCTGGGTGCACACGTCTGTCGCGGACACGCTGTCGGTCCGGATCGAGGCCGCGAAGCTCGTGCTTGGGCAGGACGGCTTCCTGTGTGGCCTGACCGCGGCATGGGTCTACGGCGTCGAGGTACAGGACAAGCGCGGCCTTCTCGTGTGGATGGGTCGGCACACCGGCGATTGGCGACGGGTTCGAGCCGGATGCCTGGTCCGCGAGATCACGGTCGAGGACTCGGATCTGGATGTCGTCGACGAGGCCAGGATCACGAGCCCGGTGCGCACGGCCTTCGACTGCGCGCGATGGCTCTCACTCACTGAGGCGGTCGTCGTGGTTGATGCGCTCGCCCACGCCGGACTGATCACTCGCGAGTCCTTTGCGGCGTACGTGCGCTCACACCGCAAGCTGCGAGGAGTACGCCAGGCAGACTGGGTTGCGCAGCTGCTCGAGCCGTTGACCGAGTCGCCTATGGAGTCGCGAGTACGGGTCCTGCTCGTCAACTTCGGCTTCGAGAACCCGGTTGCCCAGTACGTCGTGAAAGACCGTGCCGGCAACTTCGTCGGCAGGGCCGACTTCGCCTATCCCGAGCAGCGAGTGATCGTCGAGTACGACGGCTCGCAACATTGGGAGCAGCGCCGAGCCGATGATCGTCGCCGCGATGCAATGCGTGAGCAAGGCTGGACGGTTCTAGTTGCAAGCCGCGAGGACTACTACGAGAAGCCGCAGGAGTTCCTAGGGCAAGTGCGCCTTGCCATGGGCAAGGCGCACGCCGCCTGACGTCGAGCCCTACGTAGGTGGCCCAACTCGTGCCTACTTAGGCAACCTACGTTGGGCTCGACGCTTCTTCTGCGGAGCGTTGTGAGGGTGCTAGTGGTGCTGCGGGCATTGGCTTGGAGCCGTCCTGGCGCAGCAGGTCGCGGATCTCGGACTCGCGAAATCGGCGGTGACCACCCGGCGTACGGATGCTGTTGATCCGGCCGGCGGCAGCCCAGCGGGTCACGGTCTTCGGGTCGACGCGGAACAGACTGGCGACCTCCCCAGGCGTCAAGAGTCGATCGCGCGCTTCCACTTGGAGTTCCCTCCCACCCCATCTCAGGCGAGATGCACCGAGATGCCTGCATTGTCCCATTTCTCCCGGTTCTTGTCAGGCCGTACCCTCGCAATCGTGAGCGAGCAGCCTGATGCTGACGGCCCCAACGGGGCCGACGCTCGCGGTCCCAGCGGCGCCAAGGCGGTACTCGTCTACAACCTGATGCGCCTGGGCCTGCTTGCCGCGTGCCTCGCGATCGGCTGGTTCGCCGGCGTACACAACCTGCTCTTCCTGTGCGCGGGGGCCTTCCTGGTGTCCGGTGTGATCAGCTGGTTTGCCCTCAAACGACAGCGGATCAACATGGGCGTCGCGATCGAGCGGACTGTCGAGCGCGGCCGCACCAAGATGGCTGAGCGCACCGCCGCCGAGGACGAGTACGCCGACGCCGTGCATGCGAACGACGATTCGACCGCCTCCTGATGCCTCGAGCCCAGCTCGACCGGCAGCCCGGCGACATCGCGCGGATGTTCGACGCCGTTGCCGACAACTACGACCGCATGAACGCAGTGATGACCGGCGGTCAGGAGCGCAGGTGGCGCCGGATCGTCGCTGACACCCTTGCCATCGGCCCAACCGACGTCGTCCTCGACCTCGCGGCCGGCACCGGAGCCAGCTCGGCGACGCTGCAGGACCGCGGCGCCACGGTCGTCGCGTGTGACTTCTCGCAAGGAATGCTCGCCGTCGGCCGCAGCCGCAACCAGACGATGCGGTTCGTCGCGGGCGATGCGATGCGTCTGCCGTTCAAAGATGAGTCATTCAGCGCGGTCACCATCTCCTTCGGTCTCCGCAACTTCGTCGACGTCGACGGTGCGCTCGAGGAACTCGCCAGAGTTACGAAGCCAGATGGCCGACTCGCCATCCTCGAGACCAGCGCACCGAGGCGACAGCCGATGCGCGCCGGGCACCACTTCTATGTCCGCAACGTGATGCCGCGCCTCGCTCGGCTGGTCGCCAGCAACAGCGAGGCCTATGACTATCTCGCTGAGAGCATGGATGCCTGGCCAGGCCCGGACGCCCTCGCGGAGCGAATCGCCGCGGCCGGTTGGGAGCGCGTCGCCTGGCGCCAGCTGCTGCTAGGCGCGGTCGCCCTGCACTGCGCCCACCGGCCTCGATAGGATCGCTGTCAGGCGCATGTGAACGGTTTCACGATCCGGGGTTTGAAAGGTAGAGCATCGGCGTGACGAGCCACGAGTACGACGCAGACGTCGTTGTCGTCGGCGCTGGTCCCGGCGGATCTACTACGGCGTACTGGTTGGCGCAGGCTGGCCTGTCGGTCATCGCGTGTGAGAAGACCAAGTTTCCGCGCGAGAAGGTCTGCGGCGACGGCCTGACGCCGCGCGCGGTCAAGCAGCTCGTCGCGATGGGAATCGACACCTCCAAAGAGGCCGGCTGGCTCGCCAACCATGGGCTTCGGATCATGGGCGGCGGGATGCGCCTGGAGATGCCCTGGCCCGACCTCGCGGCGTATCCGTCCTACGGCCTGGTCCGGCAGCGTCAGGACTTCGACGACATGCTGGCGCGTACGGCGCAGAAGGCCGGCGCGCAGATCCACGAGCTAACGAACGTCACCGATCCGATTCGCGACGAGCGGACCGGGCGGATCGAAGGCGTCACCACGAAGGACGGCCGTACGTTCCGCGCGCCGATCACGATTGTGGCGGACGGCAACAGCACGCGGTTCTCCCTGGCGATCGACCGCCAGCGCCGCGAGGACCGGCCGATGGGGGTGGCCTACCGCCGCTACTACAAGAGTCCGCGTCACGACGACGACTGGCTCGAGTCCTGGCTGGAGCTGTGGGACGGGCAGCCTGGCAAGGGTCGGCTGCTGCCCGGCTACGGCTGGATCTTCGGGATGGGTGACGGCACGTCCAACGTGGGTCTCGGCATCCTCAACACCTCTGACGCGTTCGGCCAGACCGACTACCGCGACCTGCTCGACCGCTGGGTGTCAGCCCTGCCCGAGGAGTGGGGTTTCACCCCGGAGAACGCGACCGGCCCGATTCGCGGCGCGGCATTGCCGATGGGCTTCAACCGCAAGCCGCACTACGCCGATGGCGCGCTGCTGGTCGGCGACGCCGGCGGCATGGTCAACCCGATGAACGGCGAAGGCATCACCTACGCGATGGAGTCGGGGCGCCTGGCCGCCGAGGTCGTCGCGATGGCGATGGCCGAGCCTGCCGGCCCTCGCCGAGAGCGCATCCTGGACGGCTATCCGAAGGCGCTCAACGCGACGTACGGCGGCTACTACACGCTCGGCCGGCACTTCGTGCGAGCGATCGGTCATCCGTCGGTGATGAAGCTGTGCACCCGTCACGGGCTGCCGCATCCGACGCTGATGAAGTTCTGTCTGAAGCTGCTCGCGAACCTCACCGACCCGTCTGACGGCGACGCGATGGACCGCATCATCAACGGCCTCACCCGCATCGCACCGGCCGCGTGATCCGGCCGTGATGCCCGCACCTAGACTTTCGTCGGTTGTACGCCGATCGAGGAGAGAAGGAGAGCAATGATCCCGATCCTCATCCTCGCCGTGATCGGCGCGGGCTTCGCAATCTTCTCCGTGATCATGGGCGCGATGACCGGCCCGAAGCGGTTCAACAAGGCGAAGCTGGAGTCTTACGAGTGCGGCATCGAGCCGAGCCCGCAGGCGTTCCGCGGCCACCGCTTCCCGGTGAAGTACTACCTGACGGCGATGCTTTTCATCGTCTTCGACATCGAGATCATCTTCTTGTACCCGTGGGCCGTCGCGTTCAACTCACTTGGCATGTTCGGGCTGATCGAGATGATCCTGTTCATCCTCTCCGTGTTCGTCGTGTACGCCTACGTCTGGCGTCGCGGCGGCCTCGAGTGGGACTGACGGGCTGAGCTGACATGGGCATCGAAGAGAAGCTGCTGCCGGAAGGCGTGCTGCTCACCACGGTCTCGAAGATCCTGGGCACCGCACGCAAGAACTCGGTGTGGCCCGCGCAGTTCGGGCTCGCCTGCTGCGCGATCGAGATGATGGCGGTCGGTGGCCCACGCTTCGACATCGCGCGTTTCGGCATGGAGCGGTTCTCGGCATCGCCACGCCAGGCCGACCTGATGATCGTCGCCGGCCGGGTGTCGCAGAAGATGGCGCCGGTCCTTCGCCAGATCTACGACCAGATGGCCGAGCCCAAGTGGGTGCTCGCGATGGGCGTCTGCGCGAGCAGCGGCGGCATGTTCAACAACTACGCCGTCGTACAGGGCGTCGACCACGTGGTGCCGGTCGACATGTACCTCCCCGGCTGCCCGCCGCGGCCGGAGATGCTGCTCGACGCGATCCTCAAGCTGCACGACAAGATCAAGACCGGCCCGCTGTCAGGCAAGCTCATCCCGACGGCGATCGACGACTCGCCGTACGAGAAGCCGATCGAGCGCGACACCCGCCACTCCAAGAGCCTGGCTGTCGACGTCGAGATCACGCCCTATGCCAACGCTGCTCCGCTGCCTGGAGACCTCGCGTGAGCGAACAGGACCCAGGCACGCACCGCGACATGTTCGGCGCGTCCGGCTTCGGTGACACGTCGGGCTTTGGCGGTCTCGTCGTCAAAGCGACGCACCTGGTGTCGAGCCCCAAGCCGTACGGCGAGTGGTTCGACGCAGCAACCACCGCACTGGAGACGGCGTACCCCGACTTCGCCGGCGCCCTCGAGGCCGTCGTCGTGCATCGTGGCGAGCTGACGTTGCACATCAAGCGCGAGGCGCTGCTCGGCGTCTGCCAGACCCTTCGCGACGACCCGGCGCTGCGCTTCGAGATGTGCGCCGGAGTCTCTGGCGTCGACTACATCAACGACCCGACGGGCCGTCGGTTGCACTCGGTCTACCACCTGCTGTCGATGACCTTCCGACGTCGGATCCGCCTCGAGGTCTCTGTCACAGTCGAGGACCCGCACCTGCCGAGCGTCACCGCGATCTACCCGACGGCCAACTGGCACGAGCGCGAGACGTGGGACTTCTTCGGCATCGTCTACGACGGTCACCCGTCGCTGACGAGGATCGAGATGCCCGACGACTGGCCGGGCCACCCACAGCGCAAGGACTACCCACTCGGCGGCGTACCGGTCGAGTACAAGGGCGCGACGATCCCACCGCCGGACGAGCGGAGGTCATACGCATGAGCGAGACCTACGAGAGCACGTACGACACAAGCGACCCGTACGGCGGGAACGCCCCCGAGGGCGAGGGCCGGGTCTTCACAGTCGGCGGCGGTGACTGGGACGACGTCGTCGAGGCAGTCGACCCAAACGAGTCCGAGCGGATCGTCGTCAACATGGGTCCGCAACACCCGTCGACGCACGGCGTGCTCCGGCTCGTGCTCGAGCTCGAAGGCGAGACCGTCCAGCAGATCCGGCCGGTCATCGGCTATCTGCACACGGGCATCGAGAAGAACATGGAGTACCGCAACTGGACTCAGGCGGTCACGTTCATCACACGGTGTGACTACCTCGCTCCGCTGTTCAACGAGACGACCTACTGTCTGGGCGTCGAGCGGCTGCTCGACATCGAGGACCAGATCCCCGAGCGGGTCAAGGTCCTGCGCGTGCTGGTCATGGAGCTGCAGCGAATCTCCTCCCACCTCGTATGGCTTGCCACCGGTGGCATGGAGATCGGCGCAATCACCATGATGTTGCTCGGCTTCCGTGAGCGCGAGAAGATCCTGCTGATCCTGGAGATGATCACGGGCCTTCGGATGAACCACGCCTACATCCGACCGGGTGGCGTTGCGCAGGATCTGCCTGCGGGCGCGGTCGATGCGATCCGCGAGTTCATCCCCGACATGTACCGACGGATCGACGAGTACGAAGACCTGCTCTCGGCCAACCCGATCTGGCTCGCTCGGCTGTCCGGCGTCGGCTACCTCGACACCTCCTCGTGCATGCAGCTCGGTGTCACCGGTCCGCTGCTGCGAGCCTCGGGTCTGGCCTGGGACCTCCGCAAGGAGATGCCCTACCTCGACTACGAGACCTACGACTTCGACGTCGTCACCGAGCCGGCGGGTGACTGCTACGCCCGCTACCTCGTGCGCATCAACGAGATGCGCGAGTCGCTGAAGATCGTCGAGCAGGCGCTGGACCGGCTCCGCCCGGGTCCGACGATGGTCGAGGACAAGAAGATCGCGTGGCCGGCGCAGCTCGCGCTGGGCTCCGACGGCCTCGGCAACTCCCTCGACCACATCCGCACGATCATGGGTACGTCGATGGAAGCCCTTATCCATCACTTCAAGCTGGTGACCGAGGGCTTCCGCGTCCCGGCTGGTCAGGCCTACGTGCCGATCGAGTCGCCGCGCGGCGAGCTCGGCGCCCACGTCGTCTCCGACGGTGGCACCCGCCCGTTCCGGGTCCACCTGCGCGACCCAAGCTTCGTCAACCTGCAGGCAGTCCCGGCGGTGTCCGAGGGCGGCATGATCTCCGACGTCGTCGCCGCGGTCGCGAGCATCGACCCGGTCATGGGTGGAGTGGACAGGTAGTGGCTCTCTCTGACGAGACGCGTGAGCAGGCCCAGCAGCTCATCGCGCGATACCCGAAGCCGCGCTCTGCGCTGCTGCCGATGCTGCACCTCGTGCAGAGCGACGAGGGCTACGTCAGCCCCGCCGGCATCGGCATGTGCGCCGAGCTGCTCGGCCTGACCAAGGCTGAGGTCGGCGCCGTCGCGACGTTCTACACGATGTACAAGCGCAAGCCGGTCGGCGACTACCACGTCGGCGTCTGCACCAACACGCTCTGCGCGGTGATGGGCGGCGACGCCATCATGTCCGCACTCAAGGAGCACACCGGCATCACGTCGCAGAACGGCGTGACCGACGACGGCAAGGTCTCGCTCGAGCACATCGAGTGCAACGCGGCCTGCGACTACGCACCTGTCGTGATGGTCAACTGGGAGTTCTTCGACAACCAGACGCCGGAGTCCGCACGGACGCTGGTCGACGAGCTCCGTGCGGGCAAGCCGGTCGCGCCGACCCGTGGTGCCTCGTCGGTCTGCACCTGGAAGGAAGCCGAGAAGGTGCTCGCGGGCTTCAACGACGGCCGCGCCGACGAAGGGATTGCGGCGGGTCCCGCAACCTTGGTCGGCCTCGAGCTCGCCCGCGAGCGGGGGGACAAGGCGTGAGCATCAAGCTGACCCCGGTCCTCTCGGACAACTGGGACAAGGACAGGCCGTGGACGCTTGCCGGCTACGGCGGCGACTACAAGGCCGCCCGCAAGGCGCTGACGATGGAGCCGGACGCGGTCATCGCGCTCGTCAAGGAATCGGGTCTGCGCGGTCGTGGCGGCGCGGGCTTCCCGACCGGCAACAAGTGGAGCTTCATCCCGCAGGGTGACGGCAAGCCGCACTATCTCGTCGTCAACGCGGATGAGTCCGAGCCGGGCACGTGCAAGGACATCCCGCTCATGCTCGCCAACCCGCACGTGCTCGTCGAAGGCGTGATCATCACGTGCTTCGCAATCCGTGCGAACAAGGCGTTCATCTACGTGCGCGGCGAGGTGCTGCACGTCGTACGTCGGCTGCAGGCAGCGGTCGCCGAGGCCCAGGCTGCGGGTCTGCTCGGCAGCAACATCTTCGGATCCGGCTTCGACCTCGAGGTCGTCGTCCACGCCGGTGCCGGTGCCTACATCTGCGGCGAGGAGACGGCGCTGCTGGACTCGCTCGAGGGCTACCGCGGCCAGCCTCGGCTGCGTCCGCCGTTCCCGGCGGTCGAGGGTCTGTACGCCTGCCCGACCGTGATCAACAACGTCGAGTCCATCTCGAGCGTGCCGCCGATCATCGAGCGCGGGATCGAGTGGTTCAAGGGATTCGGCTCGGAGAAGTCGCCGGGCTTCACGCTCTACTCGCTGTCCGGCCACGTCACCAAGCCCGGGCAGTACGAAGCGCCGCTCGGTGTCACATTGCGCGAGCTGCTCGACATCGCCGGGGGAGTGCGCGAGGGCCACGAGCTGAAGTTCTGGACCCCCGGTGGCTCGTCGACCCCGCTCCTCACGCAGGAGCATCTCGACTCGCCGCTGGACTACGAAGGCATGACCGAGGCCGGCTCGATGCTCGGCACCAAGGCACTGCAGATCTTCGACGACACGACGTGCGTCGTACGCGCCGTGCTGCGGTGGACCGAGTTCTACGCCCACGAGTCGTGTGGCAAGTGCACGCCTTGTCGCGAGGGGACCTACTGGATGGTGCAGATCCTCGAGCGGCTCGAGGCCGGCAACGCCGACGCGAGCGACATCGACACGCTGCTCGACGCGTGCGACAACATCTTCGGCCGCTCGTTCTGCGCGCTCGGCGATGGTGCGGTCAGCCCGATCGTCTCCTCGGTGAAGTACTTCCGTGACGAGTACGTTCGGCACTGGGAGAACGGCGGCTGCCCGTTCGACCCGACCGCTTCCACCCTCTTCGCTGCGGCGGCAACCTCATGAGCACCACCGACGAGTCGACTGTGGTCGAGACCGTCAACGTCACCATCGACGGCGTCGAGGTCGCGGTCCCCAAGGGTTCGCTGATCATCCGCGCCGCCGAGATGGTCGGCATCCAGGTGCCGCGATTCTGCGACCACCCGCTGCTCGACCCGATCGGCGCCTGCCGGCAGTGCATCGTCGAGGTCGAAGGAGAGCGCAAGCCGGTCGCGTCCTGCACCGTCCCGGTCCGCGAGGGCATGGTCATCAAGACCCAGTTGTCCTCGACGGTCGCCGAGAAGGCGCAGCGCGGCAACCTCGAGTTCCTGCTGCTCAACCACCCGCTCGACTGCCCGGTCTGTGACAAGGGCGGCGAGTGCCCGCTGCAGAATCAGGCGCTGTCCAACGGTGCCGGCGAGAGCCGCTTCAAGGACGAGAAGCGAACCTACGAAAAGCCGATCCCGATCTCCTCGCAGGTGCTGCTCGACCGCGAGCGTTGCGTACTTTGCGCACGATGCACCCGCTTCTCACAGCAGGTCGCCGGCGACCCATTCATCGAGTTGTTCGAGCGCGGGGCGCTGGAGCAGGTCGCGATCTACGAAGACGAGCCGTTCGCGTCCTACTTCTCCGGCAACACAGTGCAGATCTGTCCGGTGGGCGCGCTGACCGGTGCGCAGTACCGTTTCCGCGCCCGGCCATTCGACCTGGTTTCGACGCCGACGACCTGCGAGCACTGTGCGTCGGGTTGCCAGCAGCGCACGGACCACCGCCGCGGCAAGGTGCTTCGCCGCCTCGCCGGCGCCGATGCTGACGTCAACGAAGAGTGGAACTGCGACAAGGGTCGGTGGGCCTTTGCCTATGCGACCGCCAAGGACCGGATCAAGACGCCGCTGGTTCGCGACGCCGACGGCTACCTCGTCGAGGCGTCCTGGACAGAGGCGATCACGCGCGCCGCCGAAGGTCTCGCGACCAACCGCGGCAGGACCGGCGTGCTGACGGGAGGCCGGCTCACCGTCGAGGATGCCTACGCCTACTCGAAGTTCGCGCGCACGGTCTTGGGCTCGAACGACATCGACTTCCGGGCTCGGCCGCACTCCGTGGAGGAGGGTGACTTCCTGGCCGCGCGGGTTGCTGGCCGCTACCTCGAGACGACGTACGCGGACCTCGAGTCCGCCCCGGCTGTCCTGCTCGCCGGTCTGGAGGTCGAGGAGGAGTCCCCGATCGTCTTCCTACGGCTGCGTAAGGCTGTCAAGGAAACCGGCCAGCAGGTCTACGGGATCGCACCTCTTACTTCCGCCGGGCTGCGCAAGCTCACCGGTCAGCTCATCGCGACCGCACCGGGCGCGGAGGCTGCGGCAATCGGCGGACTTGGGTCCGAGGTCGAAGAAGCCCTCGGCAAGCCGGGCGCGGTGATCCTCGTCGGTGAGCGACTCGCGACGAGTCCCGGTGCGCTCAGCGCAGCGACCGCACTTGCCGACCGCACTGGCGCCAAGCTGGCATGGGTGCCACGCCGGGCCGGTGACCGCGGTGCGGTCGAGGCGGGATGCCTGCCGAACCTGTTGCCGTTCGGTCGCCCGCTGGCCGACACGACCGCGCGCGAGCAGATGTCTGCGGCGTGGGGTGTCGGGGTGCCGATGGGTCCCGGCCGCGACGCCGACACGATCCTCGCCGCTGCCTCGTCGGGTGCGCTCGCGCTGGTTGTCGCGGGGGTCGACCCGGATGACCTGGCTGATCCCGCTGGTGCGCTGAAGGCCATCGAAGGCGCGACGTTCGTCGTGAGCCTCGAGATCCGCGAGTCCGCCGTGACCGACCGCGCGGACGTTGTGTTCCCGGTCTCGGCAGTCGTCGAGAAGCCGGGTCTGTTCCTGGACTGGGAAGGCCGGATGCGGCCCTTCGAGGCGACCCTCGAGGCGACCGATGCACTTCCCGACCTACGAGTGCTACACCGGCTTGCCGCCGCGATGGGCGTGGACATCGGCACTCCCGACGCCGCGACGGTGCGGGCAGAGATCGCTGCGCTTGGCACATGGTCCGGTGAGCGGCCAGCAGCGCCGACGGTGGCGGCCGGCGTCGCCTCATCGACGAGCTCCGGCCGAGCCGTCCTCGCTACCTGGCGCGAGTTGCTCGACGACGGGCGGCTACAGGACGGTGTCGAGACACTCGCGGGCACTCGCCGCCCGACGGTTGCCCGGCTCTCGGCATCGACCGCGAGCGCGGCCGGCGTCGCCGACGGTGGTCAGCTCGTCGTCGGCACCGACCGCGGGTCGCTGACCTTGCCGGTTGTCGTGACTGAGATGGTCGACGACGTGGTGTGGCTTCCGACGTACTCCACCGGGTCGCACGTACATGCCGCGCTCGGTGCGGTGTCCGGTTCGGTCGTCAGTCTGAAGGCGGGCTGATGAGCGTCTTCGAGATCGCCAAGCCGGCTGAGACGGCGAGCAACCTTGGTGCCTTCGGCCACGACCCGTGGTGGCTGACGCTCGTCAAATGCGTGATCGTCTTCGGCTTCCTGGTGGTCACGACCCTGCTGATGATCTGGGCCGAGCGTCGAGTCATCGGTCGGATGCAGCAGCGGCCCGGCCCGAACCGCGTCGGCCCGTTCGGCGTGATCCAGGGTCTCGCCGACGGCATCAAGCTCGCACTGAAGGAAGACCTGATCCCTGCGATCGTCGACAAGCCGCTCTACATCCTGGCGCCGATCATCGCGAGCGTCCCGGCCTTCCTGACCTTCGCCGTCATCCCGGTCGGACCGGTGGTCTCGATCGGCGGTCACCACACGCCGCTGCAGATCACGGATCTGCCGGTTGCGGTGCTCTTCTACCTCGCGATGGCGTCGATCGGCGTCTACGGCATCGTGCTCGCCGGCTGGTCGAGCCAGTCACCGTACCCGCTGCTCGGCGCGCTCCGCTCGGCCGCGCAGGTCATCTCCTACGAAGTTGCGATGGGCCTTTCGCTGGCGGCGGTGTTCCTCTACGCCGGCTCGCTTTCGACGTCGGACATCGTCGCCTCGCAGCACAAGCTCTGGTATGCGCTTCCGCTGATCCCGTCGTTCCTGATGTACCTCGTGTCGATGGTCGGCGAGACCAACCGCGCACCCTTCGACCTTCCCGAGGCCGAGAGCGAGCTGGTCGCCGGGTTCCACACGGAGTACTCGTCGCTGAAGTTCGCGATGTTCTTCCTTGCGGAGTACATCAACGTCACGACGGTCTGCGCGATCGCGACGACGCTGTTCCTCGGCGGCTGGCGCGCACCGTGGCCGCTCTCGCTCGTCAACCACGACCAGCTCAACCACGGCTGGTGGCCGGTGCTGTGGTTCCTGGGCAAGCTGTTCCTGCTGCTGTTCGGCTTCATCTGGCTGCGCGCGACGCTGCCACGGCTTCGCTACGACCAGTTCATGCGACTTGGCTGGAAGGTCCTGATCCCCTTCAGCCTGGTCTGGATCATGGTCGTCGCGGCATTCCGTGAGCTGACCAACGAGGGCAAGAGCCGACTGACGACCCTGATGTACGTCGGAATCCCGATCGCGGTGATCGTGCTCGCCTGGTCCTTCGTGACCGAGGCACGGCTCAACCGCATGGCGAAGGAAGAGGCCGAGCTGATCGAGGCGGCGGACCTGACCCAGCGCGACAGCTACCCGATCCCGGTGCTCACCGGCTCCGTTCCCATGATCAGCACGGCCGCCGAGCCGAAGGAGGTGCTCGATGTCTGACGAGGTCGAGCCCCAGCCCACATCAAGCCCGCAGACGCCGGCCAGGTCGGCCCAGCCGGAGCCGCGCTCGAACCCGCTCAAGGACGCCATCGCGCCGGTCGCCGGCTTCGGCGTCACGTTGTCGACGATGTTCAAAAAGACGGTCACCGAGCAGTACCCCGAGGACAAGCGACCGACCGCCCCGCGTTACCACGGACGCCACGTGCTCAATCGGCACGCAGACGGCCTCGAGAAGTGCGTCGGATGCGAGCTGTGCGCATGGGCCTGCCCGGCGGACGCGATCTACGTCGAGGGAGCCGACAACACCGAGGAGGCGCGGTTCTCCCCGGGTGAGCGGTACGGCGCGGTCTACCAGATCAACTACTTGCGCTGCATCTTCTGCGGGTTGTGCATCGAGGCGTGCCCGACGCGTGCACTGACGATGGGCAACGAGTACGAGCTCGCCGACGACAACCGGCAGGACCTGATCTTCACCAAGGACCAGCTGCTTGCCCCGCTGCTGTCGGGCATGGAGCAGCCGCCGCACCCGATGCGACTCGGTGATGACGAGAAGGCCTACTACGTCGGGGCGTCCGAGCCGGCGGCAGTGAAGGAGCACGACCAGTGAGGGACCTGCTGGTCGCGGCGGCCTCGAGCGGGGCGCCCGCAACGCTTCACGAGGCGTGGCTGTTCTGGATCCTCGCGCCGATCGCGACCGGCGCGGCGATCGGACTGGTGCTTGCGCGAAGCGCAGTGCACGCCGCGATGATGCTCGCCGTCGTGATGATGTGCCTCGCGGCGTTCTACACCGCTGAGAATGCTCCGTTCCTCGCCGTCGTACAGGTCGTCGTCTACACCGGCGCCGTGCTGATGCTGTTCCTCTTCGTTCTGATGCTGATCGGCGTCGACTCGACCGATTCACTGATCGAGACGCTGCGTGGCCAACGAGTCGCTGCGGGCTCGATCGGCGTGGCGTTCGCGATCCTGCTGCTCTCGGCGATCGACGGCGCAGTCGGGAGCTTCCACCCCAAGGGCGTGGTCAGCGCAGAAGCCGGCAAGGGCAACGTCACCGCGATCGCGCAGCTGCTGTTCAGCCGATATGTCTTCGCCTTCGAGGCAACCAGCGCACTGCTCATCACTGCGGGACTTGGCGCGATGGTGCTCGCCCACCGAGAGCCGACTACGCCGCCACTGTCACAGCGTCAGCGAATGCAGCAGCGGGCCGCGCGTGGTGGCGCCGCAATCGCGCCGCTGCCGGGTCCGGGTATCTACGCCGACCACGACGCGATCGACACCCCCGCATTGCTGCCTGACGGCAGCATCTCCGCGCTCAGCGTGCCCGACTACCTGCAGGTGTCGACCGCGCAGCCCCGCCACGAGGACCCGGAGCTCGGCGCATGAACGTCTCCTACTACCTCTACCTGTCGGCCGTGCTGTTCACGATCGGCGCGGTAGGCGTGCTCGTACGGCGCAACGCGATCGTGGTCTTCATGTGCATCGAGCTGATGCTCAATGCAGTCAACCTGACGCTTGTCACGTTCTCCCGGATGAACGGCAGCCTCGACGGTCAGATCATCGCGTTCTTCGTGATGGTGGTCGCGGCAGCTGAGGTCGTGGTCGGCCTGGCGATCATCATGGCCATCTTCCGGTCCCGGCGGTCCGCATCCGTCGACGACGCGAACCTGCTGAAGTACTGAGGCCAGGGAGACATGTCTTACTCCGCGTTGAACACGGTGACCTATGCAAAGGCCACCGGTGTCTTCCACCTGACCTTCCTACTCGTCGCGCTGCCTGCCGCGAGCGCCGCCGTGCTGCTGCTTGGCGGCAAGCGCACGAACTCGTGGGGCCACCTGCTCGGTACTGCAGCGCCGATCGGCTCGTTCGTGATCGCCGTGATCGAGTTCTTCGCACTGATCGGCCGGGACCACGGCGAGAACCGTCAGCTCGACCAGCACCTGTGGACGTGGGTCCCGGCAGGCGGATTCCACGCCAGCGTCGGCTTCCTGTTCGATCCGCTGTCGATCGTCTTCGTGCTGCTGATCACGGGCGTCGGCTCACTGATCCACGTCTACTCGATCGGCTACATGGAGCACGACCCGGATCGCCGCCGGTTCTTCGGCGAGCTGAACCTCTTCGTCGCCGCGATGCTCCTGCTGGTGCTCGCCGACAACTACCTGCTGCTCTACGTCGGCTGGGAGGGCGTCGGTCTTGCGTCATACCTGCTGATCGGGTTCTGGTCGCACAAGCCGAGTGCCGCGGTAGCCGCCAAGAAGGCCTTCCTGGTCAACCGCGTAGGTGACGTCGGTCTCTCGATCGCGATCATGCTGATGTACACGACATTCGGGACGTTTGCCTTCTCCGGCGTCTTCAACGCCGTCGGTGGCCCGGACGTCCACTCGGGCACCCTCACCGCGATCGGCCTGATGCTGTTGCTCGGCGCGTGCGGCAAGAGCGCTCAGGCGCCGCTGCAGTCCTGGCTGCTCGACGCGATGGAAGGTCCGACGCCGGTCTCGGCACTGATCCACGCCGCGACGATGGTCACCGCCGGCGTCTACCTGGTTGCCAGGTCCGGAGCGATCTACGACGTTGCGCCACATGCGCGGCTCGCGGTCGAGATCGTCGGTGGCACGACGCTGGTGATGGGCGCGATCATCGGCTGCGCCTATGACGACATCAAGAAGGTGCTCGCCGCGTCGACGATGAGCCAGATCGGCTACATGATGCTGGCGGTCGGCTTCGGCCCCGGCGTCTACGCGATCGGCATCATGCACCTGCTCACGCACGGCTTCTTCAAGGCGAACATGTTCCTCGGCGCCGGTTCGGTGATGCACGGCAACAACGATGAAGTGAACATGCGCCGGTACGGCGGACTGCGCAAGGCCATGCCGGTGACGTTCCTGACCTTCGCGTTCGGCTATCTCGCGATCATCGGCATCATCCCGTTCTCGGGCTTCTTCTCGAAGGACAAGATCATCGAGGCGGCGCTCGACAGGGGCGGCTTCACCGGCGACTTCTTCGGCATCGTCGCGATTGCTGGCGCCGGCCTCACCGCGTTCTACATGACGCGGTTGATGGCGATGACGTTCTTCGGCAACAAACGCTGGCCGCGCGACGTCCATCCGCACGAGTCCCCGAAGATCATGCTGATCCCGATGGCGATCCTCGCCGCTGGCTCGCTGGTCGTCGGCTTCCTGCTCGTGCTCGGCGGCTCACTCCAGCACTTCCTGACACCGAGCGTCGGCAGCAGCATCGAGGAAGGCGCGCACACCATCTCGCCGGTCGTGCTGAGCATCATCACGCTTGCGGTGGTGCTCGGTGGCGTCGCAGCGGCATGGTGGCTCGTCGCCCGCAAGCCCGTCCCCGCCGAGCCGCCGACCAAGGTGACGTCCGCGACCAAGGCTGCACGCCGCTCGCTCTACGGAGACACCATCAACGAGGGACTGCTGATGCGTCCGGGCTCCTACCTGACGCGAGCGCTGGTCTACTTCGACAACCGCGGTGTCGACGGGGTGGTCAACGGCCTGGCTGCAGTCGTCGGCGGCACGAGCGCCCGGCTGCGGCGTACCCAAACCGGGTTCGTCCGCTCCTATGCCTTGTCGATGCTGATCGGTGCTTTCGCGATCGCAGCCAGCCTCGTACTGATGAGGGTGGGGTGACGCGGCGATGAGTTCTGGATTCCCATGGGTGACGGTCGTCGGCGCGATCCCGCTCCTCGGCGCGATTGCTGTTGCCCTCCTTCCGCGTGAGCGGGAGGACAGCGCCCGCATCCTCGCGATGTTTGCTTCGCTTGCCACTTTCGTCGCCTCGGTCGGAATGGCGATTGACTTCAAGGTGCACGGCTCGCACTTCCAGTTCACGCAGGACTACGACTGGATCAAGGCGTTCGGCGCTCACTACGCCGTTGGTGCCGACGGCATCGCACTCGTGCTGATTCTCATGACGACCGTGCTCACTCCGATCTGCATCCTCGCCTCTTGGCATGACGCAGATCGGCCACGATTCCTGCCGGGCGAAGACGATGACGGCGCGCTCGAGGAGGCAAGTCGCGGTCACGGGCCTCGACTCTTCTTCGCACTGCTTCTCGCTACCGAAACGCTCGTTATCGGGGTGTTCGGCTCGCTGGACGTGTTCTTCTTCTACGTCCTGTTCGAGGCAATGCTCATCCCGATGTACTTCCTCATCGGCGCGTTCGGTGGGTCGCGACGGTCATACGCCGCGGTGAAGTTCCTGCTGTATTCGCTGGCGGGCGGCCTGCTGATGCTGGTCGCCGTGATCGGGCTCTACGTCACCTCGATCCACCAGCTCGGCCACGGCACCTTCGACTACCGGATCCTCGTCACGCAGCTGCACATCTCGCACCACGAGCAGATCGCGCTGTTCCTCGGCTTCTTCATTGCCTTTGCGATCAAGGCGCCGCTGTGGCCGTTCCACACCTGGCTGCCCGATGCGGCGAGCGAGGCACCGACCGGCACCGCGGTGATGCTGGTCGGCGTCCTGGACAAGGTGGGGACCTTCGGCTTCCTGCGCTATTGCATCCCGCTGTTCCCGTACGCGTCGAAGCTCTTCGCGCCGTACATCCTCGGGCTGTGTGTGACCGGCATCCTTTACGGCGCGCTCGTCGCGATCGGCCAGAAGGACATGAAGCGGCTGGTCGCCTACTCGTCGGTGTCGCACTTCGGCTTCATCGCGCTCGGGGTGTTCGCGTTCACCACGCAGGGTGGGTCTGGCGCGACGCTTTACATGGTCAACCACGGCTTCTCGACCGGTGCCCTGTTCCTGGTCGTCGGCTTCCTGGCTTCGCGTCGCGGGTCGCGGATGGTCGATGACTTCGGTGGCGTCTCCAAGGTCGCGCCGTGGCTCGGAGCGATGGTCCTGATCGCCGGTCTGTCGGCGCTCGCGCTCCCGGGTCTGTCCACCTTCGTCAGCGAGTTCCTCGTCCTGGTCGGGACCTTCACGGTGCACCGCTGGTTCGCCGTGGTGGCGATCGCCGGCATCGTGCTTGCCGCGGTCTACGTGCTGTGGATGGTGCAGCGCACGATCCACGGTCCGGTCGCGAGCGCGGTCGCGGGCTTCCGTGACCTGTCGTTGCGCGAGGCCCTGGTCATCGGTCCGGTCATCGTCGTCATCGTCGGACTCGGCATCTACCCGAAGCCGCTGCTCGATGCGATCAACCCGGCGGTCCAGGACACGAACTGCGCAGTGCGCAGCCATGATCCTGCGCCGACCGTGCCCGTTCCGGGCAACATCAACACCAACTACCTTCCGACGGGTGACGTCACGACCGTTCAGGGCACGCACGTCACTGGGGCGTGCTCGTACGGGTGGTTCTCCTATTCGCCGCTGTCGACGTCAGGGAGCACGGGCCAGTGACCAGCGACTTCCACTCCCCGTCGATCGCGTACTCCGCGCTCTCGCCGATCCTGATCCCGGGGATCGCCGCGGTCATCGGTGTGCTTGTCGACGCCTTCGTGCCGCGACAGTTGCGCTGGCGGGTGCAGACGGTCGTCGCGCTGCTCGGTCTGATCGGCTCGCTGATCGCCGTCGCGGTGCTCGCTGGCACTCACACGATCACAGCCGACTCGGCGGTCTCGATCGACGGGCCGGCGCTGTTCCTGCAGGGCACCATCGCCGTACTCGGTATCGGCAGCGTGCTGCTCGTGTCGGATCGATCGCCTGGAATGGGTGGCGGGGCGTTCGTTGCGCAGGCCGCGACGGCTCCTGGATCTACGGACGAGCGGGTCGGCACCGCAGCCGGGTTCGCGCAGACCGAGGTCTTCCCGCTGCTGATGTTCGCGGTCACCGGCATGATGCTGTTCCCTGCCGCGAACGACCTGTTGATCATGTTCGTCGCGCTCGAGGTGCTCTCGCTGCCGCTGTACCTGATGTGTGGTCTGGCGCGGCGTCGGCGGCTGCTCAGCCAGGAGGCGGCGGTCAAGTACTTCCTGCTCGGCGCGTTCTCCTCCGCGTTCTTCCTGTACGGGCTGGCGCTGCTCTACGGCTACGCCAACACCGTCTCGCTTTCCGGGATCCAGGCCGCGACGCTGAGCAGCTCGCATAACGACAACCTGCTCTTCCTCGGCCTCGGGCTGCTGAGCGTCGGGCTGCTGTTCAAGATCGGTGCGGCGCCGTTCCAGTCGTGGGTGCCGGACGTCTACCAAGGCGCACCGACGCCGATCACGGCGTTCATGGCCGCGGCTACCAAGGTCGCCGCGTTCGGCGCGCTGCTGCGGCTGTTCTACGTCTCGTTCAACGGGCTGGGCTGGGAATGGCGCCCGGTCGCCTGGGCGATTGCGATCCTCACGATGGTGGTCGGATCGGTCATGGCGGTCACCCAGACCGACGTGAAGCGGATGCTGGCGTATTCATCCGTCGCGCACGCAGGCTTCATCCTGATCGGCGTCATCGCGCTCAACAAGTCGGGCCTGTCGGGCTCGCTGTTCTACCTGCTGACCTATGGCCTGACGACGATCGGTGCCTTCGGGACGCTCACGTTGATCCGCGACCCTGACGGCGAGGCGACGCACCTGTCGCGTTGGGCCGGGCTTGGCCGGCGGTCCCCGCTGGTCGGTGGCGTGTTCTCGCTGTTCCTGCTTGCACTTGCCGGGATTCCGCTGACGTCGGGCTTCACCGGGAAGTTCGCGATCTTCGAGGCCGGTGTGGCCGGTGGCGCGACGCCGCTCGTCATCGTCGGCGTCATCGCTAGCGCTGCTGCAGCATTCTTCTACGTCCGCGTGATCGTGATGATGTTCTTCACGGAGCCGGTCGCGGATGGTCCGGTTGTGGCGACGCCGGGTGGTGGCACGGCTGGCGCGATCGCGATCGCGGTGGCGGCGACGATCCTGCTGGGCGTCTTCCCCCAGCCGGTATTGGACCTTGCCAACCGCGCCGTGCCGTTCTACCACTGAGCGTCATGAGTTCCGGGAGCACCGCGGGGGTGCTCGGCATGACGATCGCCCCTGATCTCGACGCGTCGCTGACGCGTAGTCTCGCCGACGTCGAGGCGGCGCTGCTCGCGGCCGTGACGACTCACGACGGCTTCGTGAACGAAGCCGCGACGCATCTCGTGACTGCTGGCGGCAAGCGGTTCCGTCCGCTGGTGACGTTGCTCGCGGCGCAGTTCGGTGACCCAGCGGCTGCTGGCGTCGTACCCGCTGCTGTGGTCGTTGAGCTGACTCACCTCGCGACGCTGTACCACGACGATGTCATGGACGAGGCGGACATGCGCCGGGGCGCCGACTCGGCGAACAGCCGCTGGGGCAACTCGATCGCGATCCTCACCGGCGACTACCTCTTCGCTCAGGCGTCCGATGTTCTCGCCGACCTCGGGCCGGAAGCCGTGCGGCTGCAGGCGCAGACCTTCGGCCGGCTCGTACAAGGCCAGATCCACGAGACGATCGGCCCGGCCGATGGCGATGACCCGGTCGCGCACTACCTGCAGGTGATCGCCGACAAGACCGGATCGCTGATCGGTACGTCGGCACGGTTCGGTGCGCTGTTGTCCGGCGTACCGGCCGAGCAGGTGGATCTGCTGACCCAGTGGGGCGAGCGGATCGGGATCGCCTTCCAGCTCTCCGACGACCTGCTCGATGTCGCCGGCGAGTCCGCCGAGTCCGGGAAGACGCCAGGCACCGACCTGCGCGAGCACGTCCCGACGCTGCCAGTGTTGCTGCTCCGTCGTGCTGGTCGGGCCGACGACGCCGAGCTGCTGGCCGCCCTCGACGGCGACCTCTCCGACGACGCCGCTCTTGCCGGCGTACTGAAGAAGCTCCGCGAGCACCCGGTGATGGAAGAGGCAGCCCAGGTCACCCGTGACTGGGGCAACCTCGCCCGTGAGAGCTTGAGCGGCCTGCCGGACGGCGAAGCAAAGGATGCGCTCGCAAGCCTCTGCGAAGCAGTAACCAACCGCCGCATCTAAACTCGAAGTAGCACACAAAGTACGTCCGGAATCGGACAGCTGGGGATCAACAATCCGAGTGCGGCCGGGTTTGTGTGCTACTTCGAGGAGTGGGTGGGCAGAGGTAGAGGGTGGCTGTTGGCTATCTGGTCACTGTGCTGCTTGCCGCACTCCCGACCTTCTTCGCGGTCTTCGCGCCGCGCACGACGCGAGGGATCGCGCGGACGGGCGCACTGGCGACCGGGTTAGACGCGCCGGTCCGGTAAGCAGAGCTTCGCGGCGGCCAGCACTCGTTCGACCTGTTCCGCTCGCCGCGCTTTACGGCCGTGGTCGACAGCATCGAGACCTTTGTCGACGAACCCACTTAGTTGTCAGACTCTCAGCGCGCTATAGCCCCGTGAGGACCTGACAAGTTGATCAGCCGAAGAGGGCTTTGCCGATCAGGTCGTTCATGACCTCGGTGGCGCCCCCGCCGATGCCGAGCAGGCGCGCGTCGCGGTAGTGGCGCTCGACCTCGGACTCGCGCATGTAGCCGGCTCCGCCGTGCAGCTGTACCGCCTCGTTGACGACGAACATGCAGGCTTCGACGGCCTGGTTCTTCGCCATCGCCGCCTCGGCGAAGACCGGCTCACCTGCGATGTGCCGCTCCATGATCGCGTGCGTGTAGGTACGCGCGACATCGACGGCTCGCGTCATTCCGACGAGCTTGTGGACCACGACCTGCTTCTTGATCAGCGGCTTGCCGAAGACGATGCGCTGCTTCGTGTACGCGACGGTGAGGTCGAGGGCACGTTGCGCGACGCCGTAGCCGTGTACGGCGAGGCCGAGCCGCTCGGAGGCGAAGTTCTGCGCGACCTGGATGAAGCCGCTGCCCTCGGCACCGACCAGATTGCCGACTGGCACGCGCACGTCGACATAGGCGAGCTCGCCGGTGTCACTGCACAGCCAGCCCATCTTGGAAAGGCGCCGTACGACGGAGAAGCCGGGGGTGTCCGTCTCCACGACGATCAGCGAGATGCCGTGATGTGGGTCATCGCCAGTACGCACGACGGTGGTGATGAAGTCAGCACGGGTCGATGACGTGATGAACGTCTTGTTGCCGTTGATGACGTAGTGGTCGCCGTCTCGCACTGCGCGGGTACGGATCGCGGAGACGTCAGAGCCCGCCTCGGGCTCAGTGACCGCAAGCGAGCCGATCTTGTCGCCGGCCAGCGTCGGTACGACGTATTTCTCGATCAGCGCGGCGTTGCCGGACTGGGCGATGTGCGGGCAGGCGATGCCGTGCGTGAAGAGTGCGGACAGCAGACCGCTGGACCCGCCCGCGTAGAGGATCTCCTCCGTCACGATCGTGTTGTCGATCGTTGATCCGCCCTGGCCGCCGACCTCCTCGGGAAAGGCCACACCCAGCAGCCCAGCCGCGGCCGCCGCCTTGTGGAGGCTGCGCGGCAGCTCACCGGCCTCCTCCCATTCGGCAAGGTAGGGGACGATCTCGCGCTCGGTGAAGTCGCGGGTGAGCTTGCGCAGCGCGACGCGCTCAGGCGTCGACCAGACATCGGTGCTGCTCATTCGTTCTCGTTCTCCAACAGCGCGGTCGGTACCTCTACCTGGCGGGAGCGAAGCCACTCGCCGAGTCCCTTCGCCTGCGGGTCCTGACGGGTCGACGAGGCGACGCCCTCGCCTAGCAGCCCCTCGACCACGAAGTTCAGTGCCCGAAGATTGGGCAGGTCGTAGCGGTCGACCTTCAGCCCTGCGGTCTCCGGCAGCAGTCGCTTCAGCATCTCGACATCGAGGAATGCCGACAACCACTCGTAGGCGCGATCGGTGCGCACCCAGACGCCGACGTTTGCGTTGCCGCCCTTGTCACCACTTCGCGCGCCGGCGATCGCGCCAAGAGGCATCAGCCAGGTCGCGCCTGCGTCCGGCGCTGCCCCTGTCGAGGTCGAGGTCGAGGGCGACGACGGGGGCGAGGGTGCGCCGGCCTCGGCGTGGATCTCGATGCGCTCGTCGTTCTGTGTCACGACGCGGTGCTCGACGCGAGCGTTGGGGATGTACGCCGCCTGGTAGACCCCGTACGGCGCTGCCTCGCCCGGCGGGGCCGTCATCGTCGCGCCCGGGTACGACGCGAGCGCGATCTCGACGGCCGCGCTGGAGAACGGTCGCCCGATCTTCTTCGCGTCGCTGTCCTTGACCGCCACCGTCAGCCGGGCAACCGCTCCTTCGTTGGTATCCGCGTCGTCGTGGTCGGTGCGGGCGAGGTGCCACTCGACGCTTTCGACATTTTCGAGGGCGGGCGCCAGTTGGCGGCGTACCAGGTCCGCCTTTGCATCGATGTCGAGCCCCGTGAGCAGGAACGTCATCGAGTTCCGGAACCCGCCGAGGGTGTTGACGCACACCTTCGTCGTGTCGGGCGGCACTATCCCTTTGACGCCCGACACGCGCACCCGGTCGGGTCCGTCTTGCGTCAGCTCGATGGTCGAGAAGTCGGCGGTGACGTCTGGATTGAGGTAGTGCGGCGCACCGATCTCGTAGAGCAGCTGGGCGGTGACTGTGCCGATATCGACCAGCCCTCCGGTGTCCGCGTGCTTGGTGATGACCGAGGTGCCGTCGGATGCGATCTCGGCGAGCGGGAAGCCGATGTGCTCGATACCCGGCACCTCGTTGAAGAAGGAGTAGTTGCCGCCAGTCGCCTGCGCGCCGCACTCGAGCACGTGCCCGGTGACGAGAGCGCCGGCGAGTGCGTCGTAGTCGTTACGTGCCCAGCCGTGCCACCAGGCGGCCGGCCCGATGACCAGAGCGGCATCCGTGACCCGGCCCGTGATGACAACCTGCGCGCCGCCTGACAGCGCGGTCGCGATGCCCCAACCGCCGAGGTAGGCGTTGGCCGTGATCGTCGACTCCGGGAGCTTCAGCCCGGCACGCACGAGCTCGGCCTGTCGGGGGAGCAGGTCGTCGCCCTCGAGGTAGGCCACGTTGACCCTGATGCCGAGCCGGTTCGCGATCTCTCGCACCGCCGCGGCGCAGCCGCCCGGGTTGAGCCCGCCGGCGTTCGCGACGATCTTGACGCCACGCTCCCACGCGTCCCCGAGGCAGTCCTCGAGCTGGCGAATGAACGTCGCGGCGTACCCGCGGTCGGGGTCCTTCGATCGGATCCGCCAGAGCAGCAGCATTGTCAGCTCGGCGAGATAGTCACCGGTCAGGACGTCGAGCTCGCCGCCGTCCAGCATCTCCCGCATGGCCCCGAGCCGGTCGCCGTAGAAGCCCGAACAGTTGCCGATTCTCAGGGGCCGTGCCACGCGAGGACGCTACCAAGCCCACCGACGCTCACTACGCTGACGCCGTGACCTCGACGACAGTGGAATGGGGTCACAGCTACCGGTTGCACGTCCTCGATGTCGGCCTTGCGTGCTGCGCTGTCGAGTTCGTTGCTGCCGCGGCGCGCCGCGACGAGATGGACGCGCTCGGTGCGCGACCGTTCGCTCCCGAGCCGCGGGAGGCCGACGTGATGGTCATCTCCGGCACCGTCACCGACAAGCTCGCCCCTCAGGTGAAGCGGCTGTACGACGAGATGCCCGCGGGCAGCTTCGTGATCTCGTTCGGCTCCTGCGCCAACTGCGGCGGCCCGTACTGGGACTCCTACAGCGTCACCAAGGGCATCGACCAGGTGATCCCGGTCGACGTCTACATCCCCGGCTGTCCGCCGCGCCCCGAGGCGCTGCTCGGCGGCCTCGCACAGCTCCACGACCGGGTGTCGAAGTGACCGATGCGTTCGGCACGACAACGGTTGACGTCTCACCTGGGGAATGGGTCGCGACGGCAGCCTCGCTGCGCGACGACGAAGGCTCGAGCTGCGACTTCTTCGACTGGTTGTCTGCGTACGACGACGGCGACATAGGTCTCGCTGTCGTCCTACGGGTGTGGTCGGTCGCGCGCCGTACGGGCGTCATCCTGCGGACCCATGTCCCTCGCGATGGCGGAACGCTGCCGACCCTGACCGGCGTCTGGGCCGGCGCAGCGTGGCACGAACGCGAGACGTTCGAGATGTTCGGCATTGCCTTCGTCGGTCATCCAGACCTGCGTCCGCTGCTGTTGCCTGATGGCTTCGAGGGGCACCCCTTGCGCAAGGAGTTCGTGCTCGCATCCAGGGTTGCCAAGGAGTGGCCCGGTGCGAAAGAGCCGGGGGAGTCGACGCCCGGTCGTAAGCGACCGTTCGGGGTGCCGAAGTGACGCCTCCCGACCGAAGCCGCGGCAGCATCGTGCTGATCGAGGACAAGTGCACATCGTGCATGGTGTGCGCTCGCGAGTGCCCTGACTGGTGCATCTACATCGACTCGCACAAGGAGACCGAGCCGGCCGATGGCGTCGGCAGCCGACCCAGGACCAAACACGTGCTGGACCGCTTCGCGATCGACTACGCGCTGTGCATGTACTGCGGGATCTGCATCGAGACCTGCCCATGGGACGCGCTGTCCTGGTCGCCAGAGATCGACGACTCGGCGGCCGACGTACTCGGCCTCACGCACGAGAAGGAGACACTGGGAGCGTGATCCGTACCCGGCTTTATCGCGACGGCAAATGCGTTAAGGAGAACTTCGACCCCGCAGAGATCTCCGACCATCTGGAGACCAAGGACGCCTGCGTAGTCTGGCTCGACCTGGACGAGCCCAAGCCCGAGGACCTCGCACTGATCGCGGAGGAGTTTGGTCTCAACCCGCTCGCGGTGGAGGACGCAACCACTGAGCGGCAACGGCCCAAGCTCGACCACTACGACGACCACGTCTTCATCTCGTTGTACGACGTCTCGCTCAGTGAGGACGGGCAACTGACGGCGCACGAGCTAGCCGTCTTCGCGGCCAAGCGTTATCTGATCACCGTCCGCAAGACGCCCGGCTACTCGATGGACGCGATCGTTGCGCGTTGGGACGACAACGACAATCTGGCCACCCACGGCGTCGGCTTCCTGCTGTGGGGTCTGCTCGACGTCGTGGTGGACGGACATTTCGACACGGTGCAGCAGCTCGACGATCGGATCGACGGCCTCGAGGACCTGCTGTTCGAGCCGTCACAGAAGGGCACCGCGATCCAGCGCGAGTCCTATGACCTGCGCAAGTCGCTGGTCCGGATCCGCCGCGTCGTGCTGCCCACCCGCGAGGTTCTCAACTCCTTGATGCGTCGTGAGAACGATCTGATGGACGACGCCCTCATGCCGTACTACCAGGACGTCTACGACCACGTGCTGCGCGCGGCCGACTGGACCGACTCACTGCGGGACCTGGTCTCGACGATCATGGAGACACACCTCACCATCCAGGGCAACCGGATGAACGAGATCATGAAGAAGGTCACGTCCTGGGCGGCGATCGCCGCAGTGCCGGCGGTCATCACCGGCTACTACGGCATGAACGTGCTGACCTATCCGCATTCCGGAACCAACGCCGGTGGTTATGCCGCGCTTGGCCTGATGGCCGGGCTTGTTGCCGCGCTCTATCTGATCTTCAAGCGAAGCGACTGGCTGTAGCCGATCGCCGGTAGGGGGTCAGCGATAGTTGGTGAACTGCAGCGGGATGCCGATGTCCGCGCCCTTGAGCATCGCGATCACGGTCTGCAGGTCGTCGCGCTTCTTGCCTGAGACGCGGACCGTGTCACCTTGGACCGCCGCCTGGACTCCCTTAGGGCCGTCGGTCTTGATCATCTTCGTGATCATGCGGGCCTTGTCGGTGTCGATGCCCTGACGGATCTTGACCTCGAGTCGGGAAGTCGAGCCGCCTGCCGGCTCGGGGTCGCCGTGGTCGAGCGCCTTCAGCGAGACCTCTCGCTTGACCAGCCGCTCCTTGAACACCTCGAGGACTGCCTTGGCACGGTCGTCGCTGTTCGCCGTAATCACGACCGCCTCGTCGCCGCTCCAGCTGATCGAGGCACCGGTGCCCTTGAAGTCGAAGCGCTGCCCGACCTCCTTGGCGGCCTGGTTGAGGGCGTTGTCGACCTCTTGGCGGTCGACCTTGCTCACCACGTCGAACGACGGATCGGCCACGCGAGTTCGCCTCCTTGAGTGCCCCTCAGCCGCCGGGTATTCTGTCCGTCGCGCACCTAGCGGTGCCGCGGCGGGTTGCCCGAGTGGTCAAAGGGAACGGACTGTAAATCCGTCGGCTCAGCCTACGTTGGTTCGAACCCAACACCCGCCACTGTTGTGCCTTGCAAGGTGTCGTAGCCGGGTCTGCTCGATATGCCGGTTACGACGGTGCGGCGATCCGGTAATCTCGTCGCCGCCGCCCCCTTAGCTCAGTCGGCAGAGCGTCTCCATGGTAAGGAGAAGGTCTACGGTTCGATTCCGTAAGGGGGCTCTGAAGCTGCTACGGGGATCGAACACAGATCGAATGGTGGCAGCCCAAAGGCGGAGTAGCTCAGCCTGGTAGAGCAAGCGGCTCATAATCGCTGTGTCGCCGGTTCAAGTCCGGCCTCCGCTACAAGATCAGATTCACCCAAGGCGCTTCGCCTCGGCTATCCTCGATAGTCGGGCGCGAGCCTGTCGTACGACATCCCGTTCATCTGAGAGGTACCTGCTGTGGCTTCCACCGACGTTCGACCGAAGATCACGTTGGCGTGCGCCGAGTGCAAGCACCGCAACTACATCACCAAGAAGAACCGGCGTAACGACCCCGACCGGCTCGAGCTGAAGAAGTTCTGCCCTAACTGCAGAACCCACACGGAGCACAAAGAGACCCGCTAAACAGCGGAGTCACTGCCACGGCGATGATTGCGTCGTGGATCTCGCGGAGTATGAAGCTGCAGGGCTTTACGACCCTGCCTCGCCGCAGGCGCAGTCCCGCGCCGAGCTGATCGTCTACCTCATCGAGATCGGCTGCACTCTCGAAGAGATGGTTGCCGCCAACGAGCGCGGCCGGCTGTTTGCCCTCGCCGGCGACCGCCTCATCATTCCTGGCCGCGACCAGTTCTCGCTGGCCGACATTGCTGCTACGACGGCGGCGCCGATCGCAACCATCCGCGCGATCTGGCGAGCGCTCGGCTACGTCGATGCCGCCGATGACGAGCCGGTCGCCAGCCTCGAGGAGGTCGAGGCCGTACGCGTGTGCGCCGACATGGCGCATTTGCTCGGACTGCCCGGCGTTGTCGGCGTCTGTCGCGTCGTCGCGTCTTCGCTGACAAGAGTCGCCGACGCGACGTCCGCAGCGGTCCGGACCCAGGTGCCGCAGTTGGCTCTCGATGTCACCGGTAGTGAGGCGCTGACGGCTCGCACGTTCGCTGGTGTGGCGACCTTCGTGCCGCGCATGGGGCATGCGCTGGACACGTTGTTCCGCCACCACCTCGAAGTGGCGCGGATGCACTGGGAGCGCAGCGACAGCGGCGACCTCGTCGACAGTGGCGCCGTCCGGGTCGGTGTCGGCTTTGCCGACCTGTCCGGCTTCACCGGGCTGACCGAGGGCCTGACGATGGCCGAACTCTCACAGCTGCTCACCGGATTCGAAGAGGTCGCCGAGGACGTGGTGCGAGGCGCCGACGGAAGAGTTGTGAAGTACATCGGTGACGCGGTCATGTACATCACGCACGACGCGCTCGCGGCGGTGAACGTCGCGCAGGGCCTGATTCGCGCCGCGCAGATTCGGGGGATGCAAGCGCGGGCCGGGGTCGCTGTCGGCGAAGTGCTGGCCCTCCAGGGCGACTACTTCGGGCCGGTGGTAAACCTCGCCGCCCGGCTCGTGAGCATGGCCGGTCCCGGCGAGGTCTTCGTCACGGACGAGGTGGCAGAGCGCGTAGGCAGTGTCGTCGCGACCGACGCGCTCGGTCCGCGAGCGATTCGGGGCTTCAGCCACGAGATCGCCGTCGCCAGATTGCGGTGACGGCGCTGCGATAACGTCCGTTGCGTATCCCGACAGCACGAGCGAAGGAACCCGATGGCAGCGACGGTCAGCTACGACGACGTCGAGGTGGGCACCGAGATTCCGGCGCAGACCTTCCAGGTCACCCGCGCGAGCCTCGTGAAGTACGCCGGGGCCTCGGGGGACTTCAACATCATTCACTGGAACGAGCGCACCGCGAAGGCCGTCGGCCTGCCGAACGTCATTGCCCACGGCATGTTCACCATGGCTGAAGCCGGCCGGGTCGTGACCGACTGGGTCGGTGACCCAGGCGCGGTCCTCGAGTACGGCGTGCGGTTCTCCTCGCCCGTCCCGGTCGAAGACGACGACACCGGTACGACGCTGACAGTGTCCGGGCGAGTCGAGGAGAAGCTCGACAACCGTCAAGTTGCCGTCGCCGTCGAGGCGACCGCCCTTGGCTCGCGAGTGCTGTCCAAGGCCCGCGCGATCGTCCAGCTGTCCTAGGCGGGAAGCACGCCGGCGCGGCGCAGCATCCACCGGTTCTCCGGGCCGATCAGCCCGCACTCGTCGAAGAACGCCAGCACCTTGTCGGCGACGCGAACCTTCGTCGCACGCCAGTGCGGATTCGCGGCAGCCGCGGCCGCGGCAGCCTTCGGGTCCAGCCCCGAGTCGGCGTAGGCCTGCGGGTGGATCAGTGACTTTGTCGCGTCGTGCACGATCAGCCCGATGACCAGACGGTTGTAGGTACGGCGGAGTCGGCCGCTCTTCGCCTGCGCGCGCAGGGTCTCCTCGCGGGCGTAGCTGATGTGGCGGGCTTCCTCGATGACGTGGATCCGGCTGACCTGGCGCACGATCGGCTGAAGTGCCTCGTCGTCCATCGCCTCACGCTGCAGCCCGTCGAGGATCTCCTCGACGTACATCGTCCCGGCGAAGGTCAGCACGTTGTTCGAGATCGTCTTGAAGACCCGCCCCAGCTCATGGGTCACGCGGCCGACACCGTAGTTCGGGGAGCCGAACGTCTTGATCATCGTTGCGAACATGATCGAGTGCCGGCACTCATCGGCGATCTCGGTCAGCGTCCACTGGACGTCCTTGCGCGTCAGGTCACGGTCGTAGGCGTAGCGCAGCAGCATCTGCATGAGGATCTCCTCGAACCAGATGCCCACGCTCGCGATGCTCGCGACCTCGTGCTTGGTGAGGGTGGCGCGCTGCTCGACGGTCATCTCGTCCCACAGCGTCGTGCCGTACAGGCTCGAGGAGCGGGCAGGCATGTACAGGACGTCGGCGGCCTGTTCGACATCCCACTCGACCTCGGTCTGCGGGTCGAAGGAGACCTTTGCCGCGGAGCGGAGCAGGCGGGCGCCAGTGCGCTCACGCTCAGGCAGCGCGGTCGGGGTTTCGAGAGTTGAAGTACTCATAGCCACCATCTAACGTGCCATTGGCCAATGGCGCAAGGCTCGCTGGTAGTGTGTTAGATCACTGTGGACTACCGCATAGATGACCTGGCGCGGGCCGCCGGGATGACGGTGCGCAACGTCCGGGCCTACCAGGAGCGCGGTCTGCTGCCGTCGCCCAGCCTGCGCGGCCGAACCGGCTGGTACGACGAGGGCCACCTTGCCCGGCTGCGACTGATCGGGCGGCTGCTCGAGCGTGGCTACACGACCGCGCACATCTCCGACTTCATCGCGACTTGGGAAGCCGGGCACGACCTCGGCCAGACGCTCGGTCTGGAAGCAGCGCTGCTGGCTCCCGGGTCGGGGGAGATCCGCGAGGTGCTCAGCCAGGAGGACCTCGCCGAGATGTTTGGCGTACTCGATCCAGCCGCGATCGATGCCGCGGTGCGGATGGGCGTCATCGAGCCGGATGGCGAGGGCCGCTTCCGGGCGCTGTCACCGCGGTTGTTGCGCGCCGGAGCCGAGCTGGTCGCGCTCGGGATGCCGTTGATCGAGGTGTTAAATCTCGGTGCTGAGCTGCGGATGCGGGTGCAGACCGTCGCCACGTTGTTCGTCCAGGCCGTCGCCCCATCGATCATCGGAGACCACCCGCCAGGCTGGGTGCCCGACGATGCCGCGATGGAGCGCATCGTGCGACTCGTCTCCGACATGCGTCCTCTCGCCCGCGTCGTTGTCGACGAGGAGCTCACGAGCGCGCTCGAAAGCGGCATCGCCGACTACGTCACCCAGTGGTTGGCCGCGACCGTTGAGGCCACGGCGCACGACGCGGCTCCTACAGCTGAATCTCGCTGAGCAGCTTCTGCATCCGCCCCACGCCCTCGGCCAGATCGTCGTCGCCGAGCGCGTAGGACATCCGGAATGCGCCGGTGTCACCGAAGGCCCCGGCAGGCACGACGGCGACCTCCGCCTCCTCCAGCACGATCGTCGCGAGCTCGGCTGACGTCTGGGGGGTACGACCACGCAGCGACTTGCCCAGTAATGCCGCGACGGAGGGGTAGCAGTAGAAGGCGCCCTGCGGTGTGGGGCATTCGACCCCGGGGATCTCGTTGAGCATCCGCACCATCGTCTGGCGGCGTACGTCGAACGCGCCACGCATCA
The DNA here is from genome assembly GCA_036267875.1 of Mycobacteriales bacterium. GTDB lineage: Bacteria > Actinomycetota > Actinomycetes > JAFAQI01 > JAFAQI01 > DASZTV01. Next base: position 4,554 of record DATAVE010000162.1, on the reverse strand, counting down.
TCGCGACGGCCGAAAGGTCCCCGCTGACGGCGGCAAGGGCCGCGGCCTGGGCCACGTTGGAGACGTTCGAGGTGGCGTGGGACTGCAGGTTGCCCGCAGCACCGATCACATCGGTCGGGCCGATCATCCAGCCCACCCGCCAGCCGGTCATCGCGTAGGTCTTGGCGACGCCGTTGAGCAGCACACAGGTGTCGGCGAGCTCGGGTACGAGCACCGGCATCGACGGCGCCTGGGCGCCGTCATAGAGGAGGTGCTCATAGATCTCGTCACTGATCACCCACACGCCGTGCTCGAGCGCCCAGCGTCCGATTGCCTCGACCGCCTCCGGTGGGTAGACCGCGCCGGTCGGGTTCGACGGTGAGCAGAAGAGCAGCGCCTTGGTCCTCGGCGTACGGGCCGCCTCCAGCTGCTCGACAGTGGCGAGGTAGCCGTTGGCAGCATCCGTGGACACCACGACTGGGGTCCCGCCCGCCAGTCGGATCGACTCCGGATAGGTCGTCCAGTACGGCGCGGGCAGGATCACCTCGTCGCCCGGATCGAGCAGCGTCGCGAACGCCTCGTAGACGGCCTGCTTTCCGCCATTCGTAACCAGCACCTGGGCCGACTGAACCGCGTAACCCGCGTCGCGCAGCGTCTTGTCGGCGATTGCCTGGCGAAGCGCGGGCAGGCCCGGGGTCGGGGTGTAGCGGTGCATCGCGGGGTCGTGGCAGGCCTTGGCGGCCGCCTCGACGATCGCCTCGGGCGTCGGGAAGTCGGGCTCGCCGGCGCCGAAGCCGATGACGTCCCGGCCGGCTGCCTTGAGCGCCTTGGCCTTGGCGTCGACGGCGAGGGTCGCGGACTCGGCGATGCCGCCTACTCGGGCGGAGATGCGTGACGGGGCCATGCCTCCATGGTCGCCTACGCACGCTCGGCGGGTCCATCCGGTTACCGTCCCGCGAGCACGGTTCGACCGGTCCCGGTGACCAGACGTAGACTGCGTCGTTCGGAAACACTGAATAAAGGGCAGTAGCTCAAATGGCTAGAGTCCCGGTCTCCAAAACCGGTGGTTGGGGGTTCGAGTCCCTCCTGCCCTGCGCTGACCGGACCACGTACGACGACGAGGAGGTGACGATGTGACGCAGACGAACGAGAGCATGCCGACGGCCAAGCCGGCCGGATCAGGCAGGGGCAGGGGCGGCAAGCAGAGCTACCCCGAGCGGATCTCGACGTACAACCGTCAGGTCGTCTCCGAGCTACGCAAGGTGCTCTGGCCGACCCGCAACGAGTTGGTGACCTACACCGTCGTGTCGGTGGTCTTCGTGGTTGCGATGGTCGCGTTCGTCGGAGTGCTCGACTACGGCTTCACCAAGCTCGTCTTCTCGCTGTTCGGCTAGTTCTCTTCCCCTTCATCCCGAGACCATCAAGGAAGCCACCTCACTGTGACCGAGCACGCGCCCGAGACCGACACCACCGAACCCGTCTCAGAGGAGTCGGTTTCCGAGGAGTCGTCGTTCGGTGCCGCAGTCGTCGAGGAAACGCCTGAGCCGACGATCGACCTGACGCTCGCCGAGACGATCGGTGAGAACGGCGAGGAGATCGACGAAGTCGAGGCGTTCCGGGCGAAGCTGATCTCGCTCCCCGGTGACTGGTACGTCGTCCACACCTACGCGGGCTATGAGAACCGCGTGAAGACCAACCTCGAGTCGCGGATTGCCTCCTTGAACATGGAGGAGTACATCTTCGACATCCAGGTGCCGACGCAGCCCGAGACGATCATCAAGGCGGGCAAGCGCCAGACCGTCGAGTCGAAGGTGTTCCCGGGCTACGTACTGGTCCGGATGGATCTCACGGACGAGTCGTGGTCCGTCGTGAAGAACACCCCCAGCGTCACAGGCTTCGTCGGGACCAGCCACCCGACGCCACTGTCGATGGCCGACGTACTGAAGTTCCTGGCACCGAAGCCGGTCGAGGCCAAGGCGAAGGAGCCGGTACGCGTCGTCGACTTCTCGGTCGGGGAATCGGTCACCGTCATGGACGGCCCGTTCGCAACGCTGCCTGCAACCATCAACGAGATCAACGCCGAGGCCCAGCGTCTGAAGGTCCTCGTATCCATCTTCGGCCGGGAGACGCCGGTCGAGCTGTCGTTCAGCCAGGTCAGCAAGATCTGACCAGCCTTTAGTTGTCGTGCTACGCGCGCGATGAGATAGGGAATCTCTAATGCCTGCCAAGAAGAAGATCGCCGGACTGATCAAGCTGCAGATCCAGGCTGGTGCCGCGACTCCCGCGCCGCCGGTCGGTCCTGCGCTGGGTCAGCACGGCGTCAACATCATGGATTTCTGCAAGCAGTACAACGCAGAGACCGAGTCCCAGCGCGGCAACGTGATCCCCGTGGAGATCACGGTCTACGAAGACCGGACCTTCACCTTCATCACGAAGACCCCGCCTGCCGCGCGGATGATTCTCAAGGCCGCTGGTGTCGAGAAGGGCTCGGGCGAGCCGCACAAGACGAAGGTCGCCTCGATCACCCGCGCCCAGGTCCGTGAGATCGCGCAGACCAAGATGGCCGACCTCAATGCCAACGACCTCGACGCCGCCGAGCTGATCATCGCTGGCACAGCTCGCTCGATGGGGATCACCGTCAGCGAGTAGCACTACCCGCACCACAGACAGCGTTCCAAAATCCGGAAGCCGTGGGAGGGGTTCGCGCCCCGCACGCACCACTAAGGAGCATCAAATGGCACGTAGCAAGTCCTATGAAGCAGCCGCCAAGCTGATCGACCGCGACCGGCTCTACTCGCCGAGCGAGGCCGTCGCGTTGGCGAAGCAGACCTCCACCACCAAGCGCTTCGACTCCACCGTCGAGGTTGCGATGTGTCTGGGCGTCGACCCACGCAAGGCCGATCAGATGGTTCGCAGCACCGTCTCCCTGCCGCACGGTACGGGCAAGACCGCTCGCGTCGCCGTGTTCGCGACCGGCGCGAAGGCCGACGAGGCCCGCGCCGCCGGCGCCGACATCGTCGGTGGCGACGAGCTGATCGCTGAGGTCGAAGGTGGCCGGCTGGACTTCGACGCGGCGGTGTCGACTCCGGACCTGATGGGCAAGGTCGGCCGCCTGGGCCGCGTGCTCGGTCCGCGTGGCCTGATGCCGAACCCGAAGACCGGCACAGTGACGATGGACGTCGGCAAGGCCGTCGAAGACATCAAGGGCGGCAAGATCGAGTTCCGCGTAGACCGCCAGGCGAACCTTCACTTCGTGATCGGCAAGACCTCCTTCACCGAGGCGCAGCTCATCGACAACTACGTCGCGGCGCTCGACGAGGTGCTGCGGGCGAAGCCGTCGACCGCCAAGGGCCGCTACATCAAGAAGATCGCGGTCTCGACGACCATGGGCCCGGGAATCCTGGTCGACCCGGCGAAGACTCACGCCGATGACGTCTCCGACGTATCCGTCGCTGCAGCCGCCCCGGCGCCCGCAGCCGTCGAGGAGCCAGAGGCCCCCGCCGCCGAGGTCGAGGAGACCGCAGCGGAGTAGTCGGCCAAGCAATGTCACATCGCTTGGCTGCGCCATGGTGTCTGTGGGTTTTGCTTGTCAGCCCAGGCACCCGTAGCCTGATCGATACCGAAGACCGCCGGTTGTCACCAAGGTGACCGAAGGTTCCGCGCAAGCGGGCGACCAGCGCAGGTGAGTGGTACGTCGTCTGACGCCCCGCGCACTCTGCGCCGGGGCGTTTCTCGTTGTTGGACGACGTACGACGAAAGAGGGACCTGAATGGCCCGGCCGGACAAGGCCTCAGCGGTTGCCGAGCTCACCACGGCGTTCCGCGACTCCAGCGCTGCCGTGCTCACTGAGTACCGCGGCCTGACGGTTGCGGAGCTCAAGGAGTTGCGGCGCTCGCTCGAAGGCAACGCGACGTATGTCGTCGTCAAGAACACCCTGTCGAAGATCGCCGCCCGTGAGGCCGGCGTGACCTCGCTCGACGACCTGCTCGAGGGCCCTTCGGCCATCGCGTTCGTCAATGGCGATCCGGTCACGGTGGCCAAGGGTCTTCGCGCCTTCACCCGTGAGCACCCGCTGCTGATCATCAAGGGCGGCGTGCTCGACGGCGCACCGCTTTCGGCCGATGACATCAGGAAGCTCGCCGACCTCGAGTCGCGCGAGGTTCTGCTCGCCAAGCTCGCAGGCGGCTTCGTTGCCCCGGCGACGCAGCTGGCCAGCGTCCTCATGGCTCCGGTCCGCCAGCTCGCCCAGGTGCTCGGTGCGCTTGCGGCCAAGGCCGCGGCCGACCCGAGCTGGGCCGGTGGCGACGGCGCGAGCGCCACGGACCCGACCCCTGCAGCGGCCGAGGCCAGTGAAGCGGCCCCTGCCGAGCAGACCGCAGCTGAAGAGACCACTGAAGAAACCCCCGCAGAGACCACTGAAGAAGCCCCCGCAGCGACCACCGACGGCGTCGCTGACGCGTCGTCCGCAGCAGACACCGAATAAGGAGAATCACCATGGCGACACTGACCAACGACGAGATCATCGAGGCGCTCAAGGAGAAGAGCCTCATCGAGATCTCCGACCTCGTGAAGCAG
>DATAVE010000161.1:0-23240 GCA_036267875.1 Mycobacteriales bacterium | reverse complement strand
ACGACGCCGAGGTCGCCGAGGATCGCGTTCTCGAGGCCGGTCAACACGACGACGTCGACGCCGTCACTGTGCTCGACCTCGGCAGCGGTGTAGCCGCGCCGCTGAGAGTCGCCCGGCCAGTAGATGCTCTTCCAGCCGACGGTCTTTCGGTTGCCGTCGTACTCGGGAACCGAGTACATGCCCTCGATCACGTTCGTGAAGATCAGGTCGCGGACGTCGCCGAGCTTGGTGAGCACCTGGTCCTGGGTCGAGTGCGACGCTTTGCTGAAGTCGCCGCCAGCCGCTGCGTCAAGCTGCTTGACGGCCGATCGGTACTGCTTCTGCAGGCTGTGGATCCGCCTTCGCCAGGCCCACTCCTGGCGAGGGGCGAGTGGGACGAAGTGCTTCATGTAGTTCTCGTGGTCGCCGTAGCCGCCGAGGTGACGATTGCTCCATGGGCCACCGGCGAAGATCTTCGGGACCTTGAAGCTGAACGCCGCGAGCATGTCGTCGATGTAGTAGACGACGCCGGCCTCCGTCGCCCCGGGGGAGTTGTAGAGCTTCTCGATCGGGTCGTCATCCGGCCCAGGGATGAGTCGCGCGGCGGCCGCCTTGATCACGGCGCCTTCGTGCTCGGTGAAGAACCGGAACTTGTGGGCCTGGTGCTTGTTCGCGGCGGGCTGAGCAGCCTCGTGGTGCGAGCGCTCGTCGCGGAGCACGGTCGGCCCCAGCGTGATCAGCGGCGCGACACCGATGGCGCCAACCACCTGTCTGCGGGTTGGCTTCAACTGGTCGGCCACTGGGCTCCTTCCCTGACACGCGTGTCAGACATCGGAGCGAATCGTACGGCGGACGGCAGCTAGCCGTCGACGGACCTCAGATCACCGGTTGCGCCAGAACAGAAAGACGGTGATCGCCTGCAGGCTGGCGTAGCGGGTGCGCGCCGAGACCGGACGACGTGCCGCCTCGAGTGCGGCCTCGGCCGCGTCCTTGACGGGAGCGAGCTTCGCCTCGAGCTCCTGGACGGCGCCCTGCGCCTGCAACATGGCCGCGTGGGCGATCCGGGCCGGGTGGTTGCGCCCGAGGACCAATGGTGAGCGGCACAAGACCCAGGTCCCGGCGACCATGACGACCGCACCCAGACATTCGAACGTCAGTGCGGCAGTCGAGGCGTTGAGATGCTCGCTGAGAGCGACGACGCCGATCAACATGCCGACGACCGGCTCGCCAACGGCGATCATCGGCAGGCCCGCGGTCAGCGGCCCAGCCTTGTACGCCGACTGCGCCAGGGCCAGTGAGTAGAAGCTCGCTGCGATCTGCACCCAGAGCTGCCAGGTGAAGGTCTGGGAGAAGGTGCCGTGCACCGACATCTCGTGCAGCGTGTAATGGGTCAGCGCGTCCTGCAGGCCGGACAGAATGCCGGACGCGGCACCGATCAAGGCGGCGCGCGGCGCAGCCGAGGCCGTCCGCTTACCGATCGAGACGCACACCAATGCGGCGCCCCAGGCCGCAAGCGTCACGAGCAGCCACTGGCTCTCCGGCATCGACGGCTTGCCGATGCTCGGCGAGCCGACTCCGAGCAGCAGGCCCAGCCCGATGCAGACCGCGGCGGCGCCGAGCCAGTCGCGGCGGGTCAGCCGCTCGCGCCGCCACGCTGCCGAAAGGGGGAGAGCGAACAGCAGAGAGGTGCAAAGGACCGGTTCGACGACCGCGAGACTTCCGGTCGCGAGCGCCGCGGCTTGAAGTCCGCCTCCGACGAACATCACGGCGATACCGGCAAGCCAGACCTTGTGATGTGCCAACTCGATCAGGAGCTTGGGAGATAGGAACAGCCGATCCGGCGCCTGGTGTGCCTCGTGATACTGCAGCACGTAGCCCGCGGCGAAACACAGGGCGGTCGCGAACGACAACCCAAGTGCGAGGACGCCAAGCGGGAAGACCATGACGCATCCAGCGTAGGGATGCCAGGGCCTCGTGTCGCTACTCATATGACACGAATGTCAGGTTCGTGGGCTGTGTCTTTCGACTAATAAACCCGGGGACTAGCCCAATCAGCCGAGCGCCACCTCTTCGAGCGTCTCGTGGCGCACCTTCGAGCCAAGATGGCTGCGGACCAGGCGCACGGTGGTCGCCAACCACGGCTCTGCGGTGTACGCCGGCAGCGCCTCGAGGGTCGACCGTAGATCGAGTGATCCGTGGCGCGGCCGGCCGATTGTCAGGTGGGGCCGGTACTTGCGGGTCTCGAGGTCCAGGCCAGCGTGCCGTCCCGCGGCCAGGCAGCGGTCGGCGAGCCTTTCGAGTGCGACGAGGTCTCCGTCGACGCCGAGCCAGAGGACCTTTGCGCGGACCGGGTCGGCAGGGAAGGAGCCCAGGCCGTGGATTTGAAGCGACAGTGGTGATGACCGTTCGGCCGCGCGACGGAGCCGGTCGGCGAGGTCAGGGAGCGTGCCGCCCGCCACCTCGCCGTAGAACGCAAGGGTGAGATGCCATTGGTCGCTCGGCACGAGCCGCAGGTCTGTCGCCTCGAGATGGGATTCAGTCAGCCACTCGAGCAGTCGCTGCCGTTCAGCATCGGGAGGGTCGATCGCAGCAAACAGCCTCACTCTTCGAGTCTGCTCGACTTAGATGGCCGATATGGAGTCGCCCGCGGTCCCCGGAGCCGAGCCGGTCTTCCGGCATCTCGACGATGCCGACGTTCCGTGGCAGCAGGTCCGGCGGCAGCGCAATGCCGACGGGACCGAGGCTTGCGTCTGGGAGAAGTGGCTGTCATTCAGCGCCGACCCGCAGTACCTGTCGCTCTACGCGAAGTACGACCCCGGCATGATCGTCCGCCGGCACGGGCACCTCAGTCCGCACGTGTTGCTCGTCGTCGACGGCGAGCTGTGGTTCGGCGAACGTCGCTGCCCAGCGGGCACCCACGTCGAGCTGCCGCTCGGCGCGCAGTTCGGTCCGATCCGCGCAGGCGACAGCGGTGCAGTGCTGTTCGAGGTGATGCTGGGCGACCCGCGTTCCTGGAGTGACGATCCGGAGTCGTTCGCGCAGACCCTCGCCGCGAACGGTGCCGAGGCGCTCCCCGACGTACCGCTCCAGTTCCCGCCGTGGCTCGAGGATCTACGTGCCTACTGGGTGGGCGCCGGCGGCGACTAATGGTCGGTTGAGCCTGGGAGTCCGCTGCTAGTCTTTGCGCGGCGAGCGCCGCTAGCTCAGTTGGTTAGAGCAGCTGACTCTTAATCAGCGGGTCCGGGGTTCGAGTCCCTGGCGGCGCACCCATGACCTGGCCTTTCACTCAATCGAGTGGGAGGCCAGAGTCGTCTCAGTGGCCGTTCGATCGGAACCATACGGCCCGGTCGGGCGTCCTAAGGGTCGTGACTGTGAAGCAGCTGTTCTGCTGTGGCCTGGTTGCCGCCGCGTTGGCCGGTTGTGGCGCAGGTCCGACGATGCGCGACGCGTCGTACACCTCAGGACCAACCGCGGCAGGGAACAAGGCCGCCGCGGCTCACTACGCGCGGCATCTCGTGTCATTGGCCCGCATCCCTGCCGGCGCGAAGTCACTGCGCAAGGCGCCTCCGAACCTCGATGATCCCGCGTCTGGCCGTCCGTCCGGCACGGCCGATGCCGACGACGCGGCGTACTACGAGATTCCGATGTCATTCCGCGACGCCCAGTCCTGGCTGAGGGCGTTCAAGCCTGCTGGGCACCTGAAGAAGACGGGTACGTCGGGCGGCGGAGGTCCCGGATACCAGGACAGCGGCGTCGACTTCAGCGGAGCCGCCAGCAGCGCGTGGCAGTCGGCGGACCTAGGGCTGATCATCCAGTCAGACTCCGCCGAAGGGACCTATCTGCGAGTCGACGGCATGGTCGTCTGGCTCGACCCGGTGCCCCTGCGGGACACCGCCACGGGGCCGCGGATCCACTTCACGGTCGCTGGAGGTTGTGCTGCGACAGACGACAACCGACCCGACGTCACGAACACCGCGACCGGCCTCGATCGGGAGATGCTGCCTGCGCAGGCCCCGACCAGTGCCCTGCTCTGCAGCTACAACGGCGCACAGAAGCTGGCCGGCCATCGCGCCCTCGACGGCGCGCAGGCGCGGTCGGTGGCAACCCGGATCCGCAAGGTCCCGCTCAGTCATGTAGACGGTGCGAGCTACGGCTGTCCGGCGGACTTCGGCACGGAGGGTTATGCGGCGTTCGACTACGCCGACGGTCAGACCGTGGACCTTCGGGTAAACCTCAGCGGTTGCGAGTACCTCTCGGACGGTGAGATCACCGCAATGGCTGCGACCGCGAGCAAGCTGTTCCCGCACGTCGCCGGGTAGGGGCCGAGCCTGACGTCGGTGTCATAGAACCGATAGCGTCCTCGCCATGCTCGAGAAGGAACGCGCAAAGCTTGCGGCGGCATGTCACAGGGTGGCCGCCAAGGGGCTCGTCACCGGCACGGCCGGCAACCTGTCGATCCGGGCGGACGATCACGTCGTGATCACGCCGACCGGTGGGGTACTCGAAGAGCTGACTCCCGAGATGATGACCGTCGTCGACTTCGAGGGTCAGATCGTCGATGGCGACCTCGCGCCGACCTCAGAGCTGGAGCTACACCTGCTCGTATACAAGAAGTCGTTCGCGAAGGCCGTCGCTCACGCGCACGGTCTCGCCTCGACTGCTGTCGCTTGCACCCATCAGGAGCTGCCGGTCATTCACTACAGCCAACTGATGCTCGGTGGTTCGGTGCGCACCGCGCCGTACGCAACCTTCGGCAGCCCGGAGCTTGCACAGAACGTGGCTACCGCTCTCGAAGGCAAGACCGCGGCGCTGATGGCCAACCACGGTTCGGTCGCTCACGGTCAGACGATCGAAAGCGCGTGCGAGACGCTCGAGATGCTCGAGTGGTGCTGTGAGCTCTACGCACGCTCGCTGACACTCGGGACGCCGACGACGCTGACCGAGCAGGACCTGCAGAAGGTCATCGAGGCAGCGATGAGCCGCGGCTACGGCACGACGCGCAAGGCCAAGTCCGACTAGCTGATCGTCATCGTCCCGGGCGGCAGTGGCTTCATGTTCTTGCGGCAGGGCTGGTTGAGGATCGTGTCGCACTTGGGCTCCGGCGCGACTGCGCGGCCGCCGCGCAGGTCGCCCAGCACGAGCGCCGACGGGTGCTCTGCGTCGGCGTAGATGCTGTTGACCCCCGGCAGGTTGAGAAAGTTGACCAGCCACCCGCCGGTCAGCCCGGTCGGAGCATCGACCCAGAGCCGGATGCTCGAACCCTTCCGGAACACGTAGTCGAACGGGAAGAGCTGCACGCGCAGGTACGTCGGCTTGCCGGGCGTCAGGTCGCGGGCATCGGAGGCCTGGTCTGACAGATACGGCGCGAGCACCGTGGACTTCGACGGAACCAGCTTGCGGCGTGAGGCCCGCAACCAGCCCCGCTGGACATACATCTCCTGGCCGTCAGGCCGCACCTCGGTCAGCGTGATCTGCAGGTCGGTGTCGGGTGCGGTGGAGCTCAGCCAGATGTTCGCCGACCCGGATCCGAAGAACTCGGTGTCGTGAGTCAGCGGCGGCGTGGTGTAACTGAGCGACGTGCCCGGCAGGTCCTGTGCGGTCCAGAGCAGGTTGTGCTGACCGACGACCACGCCATCCTCGTCCCCGAGACTCGGTCCGGGATAGAGGTAGCTGTCGGGCTGGTCGTGACCCGTGGGCGGCGTGAGCGAGAGCTCGCCGCTCGAGCCGAAGTAGAGCGACAGGGGTCGGACCGGCATCGAGCGGTACGACGCGAACTTCGTGATCCAGGTCGGCACGTTGTGGCCGTCGGCGTCGAGGTGGGTGTCGTGCCAGAGCTGCAGGTGCGGGGTGCGGGTCGCGAACCCGTTGTGCGCGCCCCTCACGAACCGGTTGAAGAAGGCGACCAGCTCATCGGTGACCTGCGGGATGGAGAGCTCGCACATCCCGTGGTAGCCGTTGCTCGCGACGACCCAGGTGCGCTTGGGATCGAGCTGGCTGAGATAGGACGATCCGCGGCTCTCCACCTCGTCGTCCTGCCACGTGTAACAACCGAAAGTGGGGATGTCGATCTTGTCGGCGTTGGCGCCCGGCTCGTGCGCCTGCCACCAGGCGCCGTCGTACGGACGTGCGAACCCCTGCAGCGCAACGTTGTGTCCGGGAATCGAGGCGACGTTCGTCACGAGTGAGGCGAGGCAGCCGATGTCCTTTTTCTCGAGCGCCTGGACGAGGCCACTCTTGTAGGAGTTCAGCGGCTGGTCGATCCCTGCCCAGAACGCCCCGAAGCCGAGGTTGGCCATCCCGCCCGGAAATGCCACGTCGCGGTACATGTCGGTGGTGACCTGGAACGGCGCGATCGCGTCGAGGTGCGGCGGGCGCAGGCCCGCGATGCCGACCTGCGTGATACCGGGGAATGAGTCACCGAACATGCCGATGTGCCCGGTCGACCACGGCTGGTGGGCCGCCCACTCGACCACCGCAGCGCCGTCGCGCCACTCCTGCTCGGTGAAGGCGTTGAAGACGCCGCTGGAGCAGCTCGTGCCGGGGATGCTGACGCCGAGAATCGCGAAGCCGGCACTGAACAGCGCGTGCGCTGATGCCACGTCGTTGCAGGCGAGACCTCCGGGGCCTTCGCAGTAGCCGTCGTAGACCATCGCCACCGGGAACTTGCCGGTCCCGTTCGGCAGGTCGACCGTGTACTCGAGTCGGGTGCCGTCGGCCATCGCGATGTAGCCCTGCTTGGCGACGGTCGTCGGCGCCGCCGTCTTCGGTTGGCTCGGGCCCGCGGCACTCGCGGCGGAACCGACCGTCGGAATCAGCGTCGCAGCCAGCATGGCCAGCAAGCCAAGACCGCACAGACGTCGGCGCATGCTCAGTGATTAGGCGTGACCGCGGAGATACCTCCCGGTTAGGCTCAGCCGCCAACAGGAAGGGCCAACATGCCTCAGTCGGACCGCGTCATCGGTGCCGGTGCGTGGATGCTCGAGACCGGTCACCGGACGGTTCTGGCGCTCACCGGCGGCCGTTACCCGAAGAAGATCCTCGGCATGACGCCGATCGAGCTGCACGTGCGCGGTCGAAAGTCCGGCAAGCGGTTCTCCACGATGCTGACCGCGCCGATCGTCGACGGCGACCGCGTCGTGATCATCGCCTCGAAGGGCGGCTCACAGGACCACCCGGACTGGTACAAGAACCTCACCGCCAACCCCGACGTCGAGATCACGATCGACGGCGAGACTAAGCCGATGACCGCGCGCACTGCGAACGCGGAGGAGAAGGCCGAGCTGTGGCCGCGGGCAGTTGCGGCGTACAAGGGCTACGCGGGCTACCAGAAGAACACCCCTCGCGACATCCCCGTGGTGATCTGCGAACCCCGACCCTGACGCGCGTGTCACCCAACCGCTAACGTCCGAAACATGGACCTGAACGAGACCCGCGAACGGATCATCTATCAAAAGGACGGCCCGATCGCGCGGGTGATCCTGAACTGGCCTGAGAAGGCCAATGCACAAGATCAGAAGCTGGCCGAAGAGGTCGACGCAGCGCTGCTCGACGCCGACCGCGACTGGGACATCAAGGTCATCATCCTCAAGGCCAACGGTAAGGGCTTCTGCTCGGGACACGTTGTCGGCAACATGCAGGAGGCGTACCCGAGCTTCTACGACGAGTCCCAGGTCCGCGGGGCGCCGTGGAAGGCACAGAGCGACCTGTTCGTGAAGCCGGTGCTGAACCTGTGGGAACTCTCCAAGCCGACGATCTCGCAGGTGCACGGCTACTGCGTCGGCGGTGGCACCCACTACGGGCTCACCACCGACATCGTGATTGCCGGCGAGGACGCCTACTTCTCCTACCCGCCGCTACAGGGCTTTGGGATGCCGTCGGGTGAGTGCTCGATCGAGCCGTGGGTCTTCATGAACTGGCGTCGCGCTGCCTACTACCTCTATACAGCCGAGGTCGTCGACGCGCACAAGGCGCTGGAGTACGGCCTGGTCAACGAGGTTGTGCCGAACGCTGATCTCACCGATCGCGTCGAGGCGATTGCCCGGCTCGTTGCGCAGGCCCCGATCACCACATTGATGGCGACCAAGGCGAACATCAAACGCGCCTGGGAGCTGATGGGCATGCGAGTCCACTGGCAGACCTCTAACGACCTGGTCACCCTGGCTTCCATGAGCAAGGACGTGCAGGCGCTGATCGGTCAGGTCCTCCAGGGCAACATCAAGCCTGCCGAGATGGCCCGACGTCAGGCAGCGGCCGCCGAGGAAGCCGCGCCCTCTGGCGAGTAGTTTGTGCAGGTGCTCAGCATTGATGAGAGCCCTGCGTACCGGACGATTACTGTCACGCCGATCGCTGGGGCGCTTGGTGCCGAGATCGGCGGCGTGAATCTCAGCGCCGATCTCGACGACGACGTCATTGCCGAGATCCGCAGCGCGTGGCTCACGCACCTCGTCGTGTTCTTCCGTGACCAGCCGATCAGCGACGAGCAGTTCGTAAGGCTCGCCAAGCGGTTCGGGCCGATCGGCGCCTATCCGCTGGTGCCCGGAATCCCTGGCCACCCGGAGATCATCGCGGTGCTCAAAGAGCCGCACGAGAAGGTGAACTTCGGCGGCATCTGGCACTCGGACACCACCTACCTCGAGCGGCCACCGATGTCGACGATGCTGCTCGCCCGCGAGATCCCGCCGTACGGTGGCGACACCCTTTTCGCCAACCAGTACGCCGCGTACGAAGCGCTGTCGCCGGCGCTGCAGGCCATCCTCGACGGGCTGTGGGCAGTGAACAGCTCGGCGCGGGCGGACGTCAGCAAGACCCGCGAGGACCGGATCCGCGGTCTCGAGAGCGTCGAGCCGCAGGACTTCGAGTCACTTCACCCGGTCGTGCGCACCCACCCCGAGACCGCACGCAAGGCGCTCTACGTCAATACCGCCCACACTGCGCGCTTCGACGGGATGACCGAGGACGAGAGCGCACCGCTGCTGCAGTTCCTCTACGCACATCAGGTCAAGCCGGAGTTCACCTGTCGGTTCACCTGGCAGGTCGGGTCACTGGCGATGTGGGACAACCGCTGCGCGCAGCACAACCCGGTCAACGACTACCACGGTCATCGCCGCCTGCTGCACCGCATCACTCTCGAGGGCGACATCCCGGCATAGCTGCGGTGGTGAGCGCTTACCTCACGACGTGGAGCGTCCGCGGGGAGGAGTAGCCGTACTGCAGGTAGCCGGCGAAGTCGTTGACGACTGCGCGGTACTGCGACGTGCCGGCCTTGGTCCCCTTGATGGTGAAGGCGTACGACCCGTTGCTCTTCTCGTGCGTCGTGGCGACGGTGTACCAGAGACCCGAGCGCTCCTGCTGAAGGCTGACCGCACGCTTGGCCGCGACCGGGCTGCCCACACCCTTGCCGATGACGGTGCGGCCGGTCTTGACCGAGGATGAGCTCAGCGAGAACGACACGCTTTGGCTACCCAGGACCGGGTATCCCGTGGCGGGGTTGTTGAGGCCGAGTACCAGACCGGCGCCATTGGAGTCGAGACCCACGTTGAGGTAATCGTTGTCGATCGCGTTGCCGACGTACCGCTGACTCGTCCAGCTGGCTCCGGTGGTCGTCGATGACTCGAGCAGGTTGTAGCCGTCACGCGCAAGCTCGGCAAAGACGTGTACTGCGCCGCTCGGGTCCTGGTCCACGGTGTAGTCGACCGGACCGCCGCCATCCTCGTCGCCGGGGACCACGTGTTCGGCGCCGAAACTCGTGCCGTTGAAGATTCTCAGCTCGAGCTCGCCCTTGCCTGTCGTCTGCTGAGTCAGCAGGGCGCCGCCCGACAACGCGATGAGTCCTTCGTCGCTGAAGGTGCCGACCGGCTTGTACGACGACGCTGCGTTGAAGTCGCTACCCGCGGTCGCGTAGCTGACCGATGTGTCATCGCTGCCGTCCTCGCTTGCAACCAGCGCGCCTCCGGCGTACGTGCCGAGGGCCATCGCGTAGGACACCGCAGCTATTGCGGTGGTGGTAGATCCGGGCGGCGTCAGCGTGGTCGTGGAGATGCTCTCGACCTGTGCGCCGTCGTGACCACCCGTGCCGAACACGATGTCGTCTCCGGCGAGGGCTGCGGAGGCGACGGACAACGAACCAACGCGTACTCCGCCGTCGAAGGACTTGCCGCCGTCCGTTGACGTGTATAGAACGTCGCCGTTGCCGTCGGCGTCACAGCACGCGCCCTCAAGCACGACGACGCGCTTGTCCGGCAGCGCGAACACCTGCGGTTCGCCGGAGGTGCTGTCGCCTGTGAGTGGAGTCAGGGTTGAGGTGCTCGAGCACGAGCGAGCGCCGCGATCCAGCACGCACACGCGGGTTTCGCCGTTGCCGGTCTTGATGTCGTATGCCACGACCAGCGCTCCGCTTGACGCCACGGCAACTGTGCCACCCGATGAGTCCGACGTAGCGCTGATCGTGAATGGCTTCAACTCGGGCTGGGGTGACCCCTTCACTCCAGCGGAGGACGCGAGCCCTGGGACCGCGGCGACACAAGACAGCCCGGCGGTCGCAACGACGATCAGCGCTCGACGAAGGTGCATATGGAAACTCCCTACTGGAGTTGCCCGCCCCGCAACGTGACGATCAGCATGCCACGGAGCCGCGCCGGAGGGTGCAGACGTCGGTGAGTGCGGCGACGAGCAGGTCGCCGAGGATCTCGTTGACCGGGGCATCGAGGTGCGGCGCTGCGCCGGCGGACGGCGTCTTCAGGCCATTCCGGCCATATCCCAGGTCATCGTCCAGATGAAGCGGTCAAGCGTGCAGGCCTGCATCGTGGCGCATCAGCGTGACCGTCCCGAGCGGCTGACCGTTCGGCGCTGTAAGCGGATGCGGCCACGCAATCTCGAGGCGATCCCCCAGAATCGACATGACCGCATTCGGACACCGGAGGTCTTCGTTGCCTGGGAAGACCTTGGCGGAGGTCAAGGGCGGCCGGGCATTGCTGCTGAGCATGCTGCTCAGCACGACCGGGTTCGGCCTGGTGCTGCCGTACCTCTTTATCTATCTGACCCGCGTGCGCGGTTTCGATCCGACCTGGGTTGGTCTTGCCGGAGCCTGGATCGGAGTCGCCGGGCTAGCTGTTGCGGTGCCCTCCGGGGCACTGGTCGATCGGTTCGGTCCGCGTCGCGTGTTTGTCGTCCTCTCTCTTGCGCAGGGATGTGGTCTGGCGGGATACGCCTTCGTCCACTCGGTGTGGCAGGCCTTCGCGGCTGCGACGCTCGCCGCGATGGGCGGACCGCCGGTGATCGGCGCGATCGACACACTCATGGCGTCGGCGGCCCCAGAGGCCGTCCGCCAGCGGTTCTTCGGGCTTTCGTTCGTCGCGCTCAACATCGGAATCGGGTTGGGCGGCCTGATCGGCGGATCCGTCGCCGACGTCCACCGGCCGGCGTCGTTCGAGCTTCTCTATGGGTTCGCCGGGGTCGCCGTCGTAGTCGGTGGGCTGGTAATCCTTTTCTCACGGTCCTTCAGCAACCCGGATCCTGCAGGCCCACACGCAAAGGCCGAATACGGCGGGTACGGCGTGCTGTTGCGCGACCGGGTGTTCCGACGGTTCCTGTTCGTGGGTGTGGTGCTGATGGCCGGTGCATACGGACAGCTGGAGTACGGCTTCACAGCGTTCTCGGCCGACGTCGCGAAGGTGTCGACCCGGACCGTCGGATTCGCGTTCGCTGCGAACTGCGCGACGATCGTCGTCATCCAGCTTGCGGTGTTGCCCCGGCTGGAGGGGCGCAGTCGAAGCCGTCTGCTCGCCCTCGCTGCCGCGGTCATCGGCGGCTCCTGGCTGGTGCTTGCGGGAGGCGCGATCCGCCCCGGTGGCATGCTCGCGATCGCCGCGGTCGCGGGGTGCGGAATCGTGTTCGCTCTTGGCGAGGTCGTGATGTCACCGATCCTGCCGTCGCTCACCAACAGCCTCGCGAGCGATGAGCTGCGCGGCCGCTACAACACGATGTCGTCGATGACGTTCGGCGTCACATCCGTAATCGGACCGCTTACCTCTGCGCCCCTGATCGGGCACGGACTCTGGGGCGTGTGGCTCGCCCTGGTCGTCGCTTCAGGTCTCGCCGCGGCATATGTGGCGATAACGCTTCGATCTCGATTGACCGCCGAGCAGGACGGTCGTGAGCCTGAGGCGGCACGCCAAACGAGCACAGCGTGACCAGGTAACGGCCAACTCGATAGTCCCTTTTAGTCATTTATGGTCGAAGTCATTGGATCTTGGACTTTTGCCCCGCAACATGGCGAAGACCCCGACGACCTTGATCAACTTTTCGCCTCTGCAAGGTGTGTAACGCCCCCGCAAAGGGAAGCGCTGTTCATAGAGGTGCGGGGAGGCGCGCGTCCGACGTGGTCGTGTGGGCTTTGTACATGGGGGCTGGGCGGTGAAATCCGCCCAACTATGAGAGGACGCGAATGCGACACAGGCAGCACCCCACAAGGAAGTGGGCGTCCGCATCGGTTTTGATCGGGTCAGTGGTGGCCGTTCTGGCATCACCACTTGCACTCGGATCAGCCGCGGCAGTGGGCGTTCCCACCAACATTCAGCTCAGCCCGGACACCACACCCTCGACGGTGCCGACCGGCAACTGTGTGACATATAGCGTCCTCGCGCAGGACGCAGGCGGTATCGGCGCGGGCGACGCCTTCACATTCTCCGTCACTGAGTCGACCGCCGCGACCCCGGGCGCGACGCCGTTCAAGATCTATAGCAACGCGGGTACCCCGAGTGCGCCGTGCTCCGGCACGGCAGCGTCTGTCGGCACGACTACCGGCACGGGCCCGTACACCACGACCTACTCGTTGGCGGGCGTGCTCAACGGCAGCGGCCAGGCCTTCATCGGGGTTTCGTCGAGTGCAGTCGGAACGGGCACCGTCAAGGTGGTCGCGACCGGCAACACCGCGGTGAGCGACCAGAACAATGTGACCTGGACCGCCAGCACGGCCGATGCGGTCACCAAGCTGGCGCTGAATCCCACGTCGACGACTCAGAACACTGGCACCTCCGCAAACTTCACGGTGACCGCGGACGACGCGAACAACAACCCGATTACGGGCGTGCCGGTCTTCGAGGAGACCACGACCACGACGAGCCCGGACCAGTTGCCGGACACGACGTCGTGTGGCACGACGAACTCGAGTGGTCAGGTGACTTGCTCCGTCACAAATGGTGGCAACGCGGGCACTGACGCGCTGACCTTCTGGGTCAACAACAACAACGGGACCACCCACTCGCAGGGACCGGATAACGGAGAGCCGCAGGTCAACGCGACGGCGACCTTCAACGCCGGTCCGCCCTTCGTGGCCGGGAACAGCTCGCTGTCCTGCTCACAGATCGTCGGCCCGAGCCAGACCACCCAGGCGACCACCTGCACGGTTCCGGCCTCGCAGACCTCCGAAGCCTTCACGGCAACGGTCGAGGACACCAACCACAACCCGCTGTCGGGCGTGACCGTCAACTTCGCGGCAACTTCCGCGAAGCTCGGTGGCACCACTCTCACCGGTACGAACCTTCCGGCGGGCACGGCAGTCACCAACGCGAGTGGTCAGGCGACGTACAGCGTCTCCGATCTGACCCCCGCGGCTGGCGACAACGTCACCATGACTGCGAACATCGGAGGCAAGGCCTTCGGTGGCAACGTCAGCGCGACGTGGACGAGCCCCGTTGCGACCTCCGTGAGCGTCCAGCCGGTGCTGCAGAGCGTCGTCAAGGGCGGGACCGTCACGGTCAAGGCGCAGGTCATCGACCAGTTCGGCGCGGCGGTTGCGACGCAGCCCTCGCTGACCTACGTCGTCACCGGCCGCAACCTCAAGACAGGTACAGCGGCCGCTGACGGGACGATTTCCTACACCGATGCCGGTACGGCTGGCAGCAGCGACACCATCAAGGTGACGGACTCGGTGAACCTGGCGCTCACTGGCACCGCGACCGTCGAGTACGTCACTTCGACGACCGCGAGCTCGGTGGCCGTCGACACCAGTGGCAAGGGCGTGTCCGACTCGACCTGTGGAGCTACGGGTAACACCGCGGCCACCGGGGTTGCGACAGCCGCCACTACCGAGGTCTGCGCAGTCGTCAAGAACAGCGCGGGCGAGGTACTTGCTGGTGCTCCGGTTACGTTCACGGTGAGCGGTGGCCAGGTGGCGGCGCACAGTGGTCTCAGCAGTACGAGCACCACGACCTACGCTGCCACCACGGACGCGAGCGGTGTTGCCTTCGCCGACGTGACGTCGACGAAGTCCGGTGCTCAGACGGTGACGGCTACCTCGGGTAGTGCGACCGGCAGTGGCGCTGTGACATACGCCAGCCCGACGCCGGCGCAGGCGTACACCGTGGCACTCACCCCGGCGACTGCAACTGTCGCGCCGGGTGGCACGCAGACGTTCGTCGCAACCGTGACGGACAAGAACGGCAACCCGGTCCAGGGTGTCACCGTGGTCTACAGCCAGACCGCGGGTAGTGCTGGCTCAGTCGGCAACGGCAACAACACTGCCGTTACCGGTCCGGACGGCACCGTGACGATCACCGTCTCGACCACCGCTGCCGCGTCTGGCACGGGCACGCTGAACGCATCGATCACCGGCGGCAACCAGTGCGCAACGACTGGCGGTGCGTGCTCGGCTTCGGCGACCTACACGGTTGCCGCGACCGGCGCGGCTGGCCTGACCCTGCGGGCCCCGGCTAGTGGCCATGTTGGTGCCTCGGTGGCGATTACCGGTCACGCGACCAACGCCAGCGGTGCTCCGATGGCGGGCCAGCTCGTCCGCTTCTACGTGGGCATCGGTGGCAAGGCCGTGGCGATCGGGTCGGGAACGACCGGTGCTGCCGGCAACACGACCGTGAGGTACACGCCGACCAAGGGCGGCAACCTCACCTTCGCGGCGTTCGTCGACAGCAACAACGACCAGGTCCGCGAGTCCGACGAGCCGACGGCCAACGCCACGGTGTCCATCGGGTCAGCGGTCAGGGTTGAGCGTCCAGTTCTCTCGCTGGACTCGAAGGTGAAGAACGCGCACCAGGGTTACGTGACCATCCACGTCACGCCTAATCCCGCGGCACGTTCGGCGCTGGTTCGGTACTTCGTCAAGACCAACGGCCGTTGGCACCAGATCCGGGCGAACTACACCGGCTCGGGTGGCCGTCACGCCAAGGTCGTCATCACGCGGCCGAAGGGTAAGCGACTGACGATCCGAGTGACGGTGGCTCGAACGTCTTCGACGACCCCCGGCACCTCGGTGGCGAAGTCGATCACCGTGAAGTAAGTCCGACCTAGTCGGAACAAACGACGAGGGCGGTCCCGGTTTTCCGGGGCCGCCCTTCGTCGTCTGCAATGCTCGCCGGATGGACTCGCCCGGTGCATCGCGGGTCACGGCGACCGCCAGGCGGATCGAACGTGCCTCTGGCGCGCTTGCCACCCGGGCACAACAGCGGATGGCGGACACGCTGCCCTGGTTCGAGGCCATGCCCGCAATGCCACGAGCGCAGGTCGGCTTGCTCGTGCAGGCCGGTATTCGAGGCTTCGCCGACTGGCTTCGACAGCCAGAAGCCGGCGCCACCATCACGTCCGGGGTCTTCGACGTCGCGCCGCGCGATCTTGCTCGGGTCGTCAGCCTCGAGCAGACCGTCGAGCTGGTGCGGATCGCCGTGGACGTCACCGAGTCGGCCGTCGAAGAGTTCGCCGCCCCTGATGTGCAGGCCTGGGCACGTGAAGCGGTGTTGCGCTACTCGCGCGACATTGCCTTCGCCGCCGCGAAGGTCTACGCCCGTGCGGCAGAGCAGCGCGGCGCGTGGGACGCCCGACTCGAGGCGCTCGTCGTCGACGCGATCGTCAGGGGCGACGTCAGTGACTCGCTCCAGTCACGCGCGTCCGCCCTTGGCTGGCACGAACCAAGTCATGTCTTCGTCATGGCTGGGTCGGCACCTGACGGCGATCCGGAGCGTGCGCTGGCACAGACGCGTCGACTCGGGCGTGAAGCCGGTGCCGAGATCCTCACCGGGGTCCAGACCGGCCGGCTGATCGTCGTTGCGGGGTCCCCAGGCAGAGTCAACCGCGTCGTACGTGCCCTGCTCCCGGCTTTTGCCGATGGCCCCGTCGTGACCGGTCCGGTATGTGTCTGCCTGGCAGAGGCTGCGATCACTGTGCAGGACGTGTTCGCGAGCCTGCGGGCGGTGCCTGGCCTGCCTGATGCGCCGCGCCCAGTCGCGGCCGACGACCTGCTCCCCGAACGTGCCCTTGCCGGCGACACCCGCGCGGCCCGGCAGCTCGTCGTGGGCGTCTACCGCCCGCTGGCGGCCGAGGAGACCATGCTCGAGACCATCGACGCGTACGTCGGATCGGGCGGCTCGATCGAGGCCACCGCCCGTTCGTTGTTTGTTCACGCCAACACCGTGCGCTATCGGCTACGCCGGATTGCCGAGGTCTGTGGCTATGACCTTTCCGCAGGGCGTGATCGACATGTCGTACAGGTTGCGCTGACATTAGGGCGGATCGACACCAGCGCCGACTTGTAGGAAATCTACAAATCGAGAGCCACAACACTGTGGGCACTCCCGACAGACCTACTCGCCAGTCACCCTGAGGCTGGCGCAGTGCTCGCAGTTCTCGCTCCCGGTCAGGGAGCTCAACGCCAAGGGTTTCTCGCCGACTGGCTGTCCTTGCCGGGCGTCGAGTCTCGACTCCGCGCACTCTCGGCCGAGGTCGGCATCGATCTGCTCGGGGCGGGCACCGAGCTGCCGGACGAGACGATCAGCGACACCGCGATCGCGCAGCCGCTCATCGTCGGTGCGGGCCTCGCCGTGCTGCCTGAGCTCCACGTCGACGCGGTGACCTGCGTGTTTGCCGGGCACAGCGTGGGCGAGTTCACTGCAGCCGCAGCAGCGGGAATGCTCGGTGAGTCCGAGGCAATGCGGCTCATCGGCGTCCGTGGCGCCGCGATGGCGCGTGCCTCGGCTGCGGTCCCGAGCGGGATGGCCGCGGTTCTCGGCGGGGACGAGCAGGAGGTGCTCGCCGCGATCTCCGCCGCGGGATGTGCTGCGGCCAACTTCAACTGCACCGGGCAGATCGTCGCGGCCGGGCCGACTGAAGCGCTCGACCGGCTTGTCGCGGCGCCACCAAATGGCTCTCGGGTCCGGCCGCTCGCCGTCGCCGGCGCGTTTCACACCGAGCTGATGGCCTCGGCACGTGATGCGCTCGCTGCGGCGGCTTCCGATGTCACGACGGCTGATGGCGCCGGCGGCGTGTTGTCGAACCGCGACGGCGGCGTGTTGACGGGTGGCGCCGAGGTCCTGTCGCGCCTCGTCGATCAGGTCTGCCTGCCAGTGCGCTGGGACGCCTGCATGTCGACGCTGGCCGCGCTGGGAGTGACCGCCGTGATCGAGCTGCCTCCGGCAGGCACTCTTACCGCCTTGGTGCGACGGGCGCTCCCTGGTGTCGAGGTGGTGGCGTTGCGGACACCCGAGGACCTCCCGGCGGCGCGCGAGCTGGTCGCGCAACACACCACTCAGCCGTCAGCCGCGCCGAGCTGGCGGTTGCTGGTCGCGCCCGAGAAGGGCACCGTTCGTCTTGACGACGTAGTCGCACAGGCGGGCAGCACGCTGATCGAGCTACTCGTCTCGGATGGCGATCCGGTGACGGCCGGACAGCCGCTCGCCCGGGTGAGCGCGCTGTGATCGCCGACCCGCCAACGATGCGTCACAGCCGAATCCTCGGCGTCGGCGAGCACCGCCCAGCCCACGTCATGTCCAATGCCGAGTTGCCGGCCGAGCTCGAGACCGACGACATGTGGATCCGGCAGCGGACCGGCATAGAGCGCCGTCACCTGGCCGCCGACGACGAGACCCTCGTGTCGATGGCCTCCTCGGCCGCAACGAAGGCGCTCGCCGACTCCGGCGTCGATCCCGCTCGAGTTGGCCAGGTGATCCTGGCGACCTGCAGCATGCCCGACCCGATCCCCGGCGGCGCGCCGCGGATCGCCGATGCGATTGGCGCGCCGGGTGCCGGAGCCTACGACCTCAACGGCGCCTGCGCGGGCTTCTGCTACGCGCTGTCAGCTGCCTCCAACGCCGTCCGTACCGGTGCCGCCGACTACGTCGTCGTTGCCGGCGCCGAGCGCCTCTCCCGCTGGCTCGACTGGACCGATCGGTCCTCCGCGATCCTGTTCGGCGATGGCGCCGGTGCGGTTGTCGTCGGTCCTTCGGACCGTCCAGGGATCGGCCCGCTGGTCAGTGGCAGCGACGGCACTCACTTCGAGCTGATCGCGATGTCGGAGACCCACCACGTCCGTCTCGACGGGCCGGCTGTCTTCCGCTGGGCCACCACGACCCTCGGTGAGGTGGCGCGTCAGGTGTGTGCCGCAGCAGGCGTCGAGCCGACCGACCTCGCCGCTGTCGTGCTGCACCAGGCGAATCTGCGAATCATCAACGCGATCGCCAAGGAGCTCGGTGCGACCAACGCCGTCGTCGCGGCCGACGTCGTTGACACCGGCAACACCTCGGCGGCATCAGTTCCGCTCGCGCTCGCCCGACTGCGGCGTGAGGGCCAAGTCGCCTCAGGCGACCTCGCCATGACCTTGGCCTTCGGGGCCGGCCTGACCTGGGCCGGCGCCGTCATCGAAGTTCCCTGATTCACCAACTAGAGGAGCAACCATGTCCGACCAGCTGATCGCCGACCTCGGCGAGATCGTGCAAGAGGCAACCGGAATCCCGGCCGCCCGCGTCGTACCAGGCGTCTCGTTCCGTGACGACCTCGACATCGACTCGCTGTCGATGGTGGAGATCGCGACGATGGCCGAGGACAAGTTCGGCGTCTCGATCCCGGATGCTGACCTCGCAAAGCTGAAGACCGTCGACGACGTCGTGGCGTTCCTCGGCAAGGCGGGCGTACCGGCGTGAGTCCGACGCCCACTCGCTCTGTCGTAGTGACGGGGCTCGGCGCGACGACCCCGCTGGGCGGTGACATGCCCTCGACATGGCGTGCGCTGCTCGACGGTCAGTCCGGTGCGTCGTTGCTCACAGACGAGTGGGCGGCGGACCTTCCGGTGCGGATTGCGGCGCGGGCCACCCAGGAGCCCGCGGATCTGCTGCCGCCCCAGCGGATGCGCAGTCTTGACCGCAGCCAGCAGTTCGCGCTGATCGCCGGCCTCGAGGCTTGGCGCGATGCCGGTGCGCCCGAAGTCGAGCCGGAACGATTGGCGGTCGTCGTCTCCAGCGGGATCGGTGGCGTCACGACGCTGCTCGACCAGTACGACGTGCTCCGCGCAAACGGGGCACGTCGGGTGTCGCCGTTCACCGTGCCGATGATCATGCCCAACGGTCCTGCGGCGACCCTCGCCCTCGAGCTCGGCGCTCGCGCCGGCGCGCACTCGCCGGTGTCGGCCTGTGCCTCCGGTGCGGAGGCGATCGGATACGGGCTGTCGATGATTCGTGAGGGCCGTGCCGACGTCGTCGTCTGCGGCGGTACAGAGGCAGCGATTCACCCGTTGCCGATCGCCGGGTTCGCCGCAATGCGCGCGCTGTCGACGCGCCACGACGATCCGAAGGCCGCGTCTCGGCCGTTCGACAAGCAGCGCGACGGGTTCGTGCTGGGCGAGGGCGCCGCGATCGTCATCCTCGAGTCAGCCGAGCACGCGGCGGCGCGCGGCGCGAAGACGTACGCCGTTGTAGCGGGCGTCGGGATGGCGAACGACGCACACCATGTCGCTGCGCCCGAACCCGAAGGTCGAGGAGCCGCTGCCGCGATCACGGCCGCCGTGCTCGACGCCGGCATCGACCTCACCGACATCAAGCACATCAACGCACATGCGACGTCGACGCCGGCCGGCGACGTTGCAGAGGCGGCCGCGATCCGGCGAGCCTTCGGCGATCACGTCGACCGAATCGCGGTGACGTCGACGAAATCGTGTACCGGCCATCTACTCGGCGCTGCCGGCTCGCTGGAAGCCGCGTTCACGTGCCTTTCGCTTCGGGACCGCGTCGCCCCGGCAACGGCGAACCTCGATGATCCCGACGATGCCGTACAGCTCGATTTGGTCCGGATATCTCCTCGCGAGCTCGCCCCCGGCGGTGCGGCCCTGTCGAACTCGTTCGGCTTCGGCGGCCACGACGTCGCCCTCGTATTCACGGAGGCATAGCCAGTGACACTTCTCGACGTCAGCCCACAGCAGTCGGCCGATGAGCCAGTCGTCGCTGTCGAGACGCCGCGGGACCCGCGGGCTCGGCTGGTGGCGCTGCTCGGGCCGTGTGAGTTCCTGCCCGAGGACGACCCGACATGCGGCGCGGTTGCTGCGATCGGGACCGTCGAGGGCCGCGCCGTCGTGGCTTTCGCGACCGACCCGACGATCCAGGGCGGCGCGCTAGGGGTTGCGGGCTGCGAGGCGATCGTCGCGGCGTACCGCGCCGCGATCGACCGGCACGCACCGATCATCGGCGTGTGGCAGTCCGGCGGCGCTCGCCTGGCGGAGGGCGCCGCGTCACTCGATGGAGTGGGTCGGGTGTTCACAGCAATGACCCTGGCCTCCGGCAAGGTGCCGCAGATCTCCGTCGTGCTCGGTCCGGCGGCGGGCGGTGCGGCGTACGGCCCAGCGCTGACCGACATCGTGATCCTGGGACCGGCCGGCCGAGTGTTCGTGACCGGCCCGGACGTCGTCCGCAGCGTCACCGGCGAGGACGTCGACATGGCACGCCTCGGCGGCCCGGAGCCGCACGGCCGCCGCAGCGGTGTCGTCCACGTCGTCACCGATACCGACGCTGACGCTTTCGCCGCGGCCCGTCGCGCGGTCGCACTGCTTGGCGATCGGCAGACGGTGATCACCCCGGTCGTCGACCGGCCGATGGCGGAGCTGCTGCCGGAGTCGGCGCGGCGCGCCTATGACGTGCACCCGCTCGTCGACCAGCTGCTCGACCAGCCCGGCTTCGAGCTTCACGCGAAGTGGGCGCCGAACATCGTCACCATGCTCGGCCGGATCGGTGGCGGACCAGTTGGCGTACTCGCCAACAATCCGCTGCGGCTCGGTGGCTGTCTCGACTCCTCGAGCGCCGAGAAGGCCGCGCGGTTCGTCAGGATGTGCGACACCTTCGGCGTACCGCTGGTCGTCCTCGTCGATGTCCCCGGCTACCTGCCCGGCGTCGCGCAGGAGTGGGAGGGCGTCGTCCGCCGAGGTGCGAAGCTGCTTCACGCATTCGCCGAGGCAACCGTCCCGCGGGTGACCGTCGTGACGCGCAAGGCTTACGGCGGGGCATACATCGCGATGAACTCTCGCTCACTCGGCGCGACCCGCGTATTCGCCTGGCCGGGCGCTGAGGTCGCCGTCATGGGTGCGGTTGCCGCGGTGCGGGTCCTGCATCGCCGCACGATCGCGGCGGTGCCGGAGCACGAGCGAGCTGACCTCGAGGTCGTGCTCGCAGCTGAGCACGAGGTCACCTCCGGTGGCGTCGCGCGAGCTGTCTCGCTCGGCTTGGTCGATGAGGTCATCGAACCCGACACCACCCGCAGCGCAGTGAGCCAGGCGCTCGCGGCCGAGCCCCGCCGGGGTGGCGGACACAGCAACATCCCGCTATGACCGCGTCGACCGCACGGTCGGTGCTGGTCACCGGCGGCAACCAGGGGATCGGACTCGGCATCGCACAGCGACTCGATGCTGCCGGGCATCGGGTCGCGGTCACCCATCACTCGTCCTCGGCGCCGCCGGACCTGCTGTCGGTGAAATGCGACGTTGCCGACCGCGAGTCAGTGGCCGAGGCCGTCGCGACTGTCGCCGAGGAGCAAGGTCCCGTCGAGCTGCTCGTCTATGCGGCTGGCATCACTCGCGACGGTCTGATGCTGCGGATGGCCGACCGCGACTGGGACGACGTCATCGACACCGACTTGGGCGGCGCGTGGGCCGCGTCGCGCGCAGTGCTACCAGCCATGGCGAAGGCGAGGTACGGGCGGCTGCTGTTCGTCGGCAGCGTCGTGGGCCTGCTCGGCTCGGCCGGCCAGGCGAACTACGCCGCAGCCAAGGCCGGGATGGTCGGCCTCGCGCGGTCATTGGCTCGCGAGTACGCCGGCCGAGGCATCACGTCGAACGTCCTCGCGCCAGGCTTCGTCGAGACGTCGATGACGGCCGGGCTGTCCGAAGGACAGCGAGCGGACATCGTCGCCAAGACGCCGATGGGCAGGGTCGCGACGATCGACGAGGTGGCGGGCGTTGCCGCGTTCCTGGTCTCCGACGAGGCGTCGTACGTCACCGGTGCCGTGATCCCCGTAGACGGCGGACTAGGGATGGGTCACTGATGACAGCTCTGCTCGAGGGCAAGACCGTCTTGGTCACCGGAGTGCTGACCGAGGCATCGATCGCCTTCCGGGTCGCCGAACACGCGCAGCTCGAGGGTGCGGCCGTGGTGCTCACCGGCGCCGGCCGGAGCAAGTCGCTGACCGAGCGGATAGCCAAGCGGCTGCCGACGCCGGCTCCTGTCGTCCCGCTGGATGTGACCGACGAGAGCGAGCTGGACGGCTTGGCAGCCGCAGTCGGGGAGCACGTCGACCACCTCGATGGCGTCCTGCACGCGATCGGGTTCGCGCCTGCCAGCGCGTTGGGTGGCGGCTATCTGCAGACGAGTTGGTCGGACGTCTCGACGGCCGTGCAGATCTCGACGTACTCACTGGTGTCGCTTGCGCGCGCCACGTTGCCGCTGCTCACAAAGGGCGGCTCGATCGTCGGGCTCGACTTCGATGCGACGCGGGCCTGGCCGGCGTACGACTGGATGGGTGTCGCGAAGGCCGGCTTGGAGTCCGCCGCTCGTTACCTCGCCCGCGACCTCGGGCCACGTGGCATCAGGGTCAACCTCATCGCTGCAGGCCCGCTGCGCACGATGGCGGCAAAGTCCATCCCCGGGTTCGACGGTTTCGAGCAGGTCTGGAAGGAGCGCGCGCCGCTCGGCTGGGACGTTGACGATGCGCGTCCGGCCGCGAAGGCCTGCGTCGCTTTGCTCTCCGACCTGTTCCCGGCTACGACGGGATCCGTCATACACGTAGACGGAGGAGTCCACGCCGTCGGCGCCTAACCCTCCACCGCCGAGCCCAACGCAAGTGGCCTAACTCGCGCCTTGGAGTCAGGGGGTCGTCGCAACACCTGATTGATCGGGGTGTTGGACATGGGTCGTCCTGGAGTTCTGCTCGCGGATCGTCGTCGGTTCTGGCGGTTGATCGCTGAGGGCCAGTCAACGCAAGCGTGTGCGGTCTCGATTGGGGTGTCGCGG
>DATAVE010000160.1:0-81417 GCA_036267875.1 Mycobacteriales bacterium | reverse complement strand
GCGAACGCTCCCGCCGACGCCGTCCCGACGGGCGTCGCGCGGCTGGTCGAGGTCGCCCGGGCGCTCGCCGTACAGCCGAAGGCGCTGTTGCTCGACGAGCCGTCGTCCGGGCTTTCGCCGGGTGAGACCGAGGCGTTCGGCTCACTGCTGCGCGAGCTGGCCGCGTCCGGCGTCGCCGTCCTGCTGGTCGAGCATGACGTCGACCTCGTGATGCACGTCTGCGACTACCTGCACGTCCTCGACTTCGGCCGGATCATCGGCCAAGGCACCCCTGCCGAAGTACGCGCCAACCCGGTCGTCCAGCACGCCTACCTCGGCGCCACCCCAGAGCTCGTCACCAACGGAGGACCTCGATGACCACGACCGCCGGAGCCGATCTCGGCATCAACCTGTCCGACGAGGCGTTCTGGAGCACGTCACAGGAGGAGCGCTACGCGAGCTTCGCGCGGCTGCGGGCCGAGGCGCCGTTTGCCTACTTCGAGGAGCCCGAG
Organism: Mycobacteriales bacterium; assembly: GCA_036267875.1. Taxonomy (GTDB): domain Bacteria; phylum Actinomycetota; class Actinomycetes; order JAFAQI01; family JAFAQI01; genus DASZTV01. The sequence continues at coordinate 80,926 of DATAVE010000160.1, read as the reverse complement.
ATGCCGGGCTTCCCGGTCGGGCCGGGCTACCACGCGGTGACGCGGCATGCCGACGTCGAGCACATCAGCGCGACCCCGGAACTGTTCTGCAGCGGTCAGGGCGCGGTCTCGATCCTCGACCTGCCGATGGAGATGCAGGAGTTCTACGGCTCGATGATCTCGATGGACAACCCGCGGCACGCGAAGATCCGCCGGATCGTCTCCTCGGCCTTCACGCCGAAGATGCTCGATGACGTCGTCAACGACGTCGACGTACTGTGCCGCGAGATCCTGATCGGCGCACGGGCGACTGCCGAGGCCGGCGGCGGCGAGTTCGACCTCGTGAGCGAGGTCGCGGCGCCGCTGCCGCTGCGGATCATCTGCCGCATGATGGGCATCCCGGAGTCCGAGGAAAAGATGGTGCTCGAGCAGAGCAACGTCATCCTTTCCGGCGGCGACCCGGACTTCATGGCTACTCCCGAAGAGGGCCTGACGATGGCGATCAATGCCGGCATCGCGCTGTCCGGCCTGGTGACCAACCTTGCCGACGAGCGCAAGGAGAAGCCGACCGACGACCTGGTCTCCGCGCTCGTCCACGCGGAGATCGAGGGCGAGTCGCTGACCTCGCAGGAGATCGCGTCGTTCTTCATCCTGCTGTGTGTCGCCGGCAACGAGACGACGCGTACGGCGATCAGCCACGGCGTCTACGCCCTCGACCGCAACCCCGAGCAGCGGGCGTCCTGGCTGGCCGACGATTCGTTAAGCAAGACCGCCGTCGAGGAGATCGTCCGCTACGCGAGCCCGGTCACTTGGATGCGGCGTACCGCGACGCAGCCGGTGACCGTCGGCGGGCATGACTTCGCGGAAGGCTCGAAGTTCGTCCTCTTCTACAACTCGGCCAACCGTGACGAGTCGGTGTTCGGTGACGGTGAGGCGTTCGACATCAAGCGCTCGCCGAACCCGCACGTCGGCTTCGGAGCGCGCGGGCCGCACTTCTGCCTCGGCGCGAACCTCGCCCGCCGAGAGATCGCAGTCGCCTTCCGCGCCATGTTCGAGCTGATGCCCGAGCTGAAGGTGGTCGGCGAGCCCGATCGCCTCAGGTCCAGCTTCGTAAACGGCATCAAGAGAATGACGGTGCGCATCGGCTAAGCCGTCGCGCAAGTCACCGCCGAGGTTGACGCTCTTCGCCTTCTGAGACCCCGCAGAGGGCGATGTACGTCGACCTCGGCGGAGGGGTGAGGTTAGACCTCGCGGCCGTTGCACCGGTAGCCGAGGCCTGGGTCGTCGACCCGGACGTACTCGCCGTTCTTGATCTCCCAGACGACGTAGCAGTTGCCTTCGCCCTTGTCGGCTGGATCTGACTTGGCGTAGAAGCCGTTGTCGTCGAACGAGTGGATCTTGCCGAGCGCCGCGAGCACCTTCACGCGCGTGAGGTCCGGGCCGGCGGCAGCCATGGCCTGCACGAGCAGGGCTGTCTCCGCCCACGCGTTGGCGGCGAACGTGTCAGCAGGACCGTTGCCCGTGACCGCGCCGTACCACTTCTGGAACAGCGCGACCTCGGGGATTCCGGCGTCGGACTTGCTGAAGAACAGCGTCTCCGCGTTGAAGCCGAAGATGCCGTTGGCGAGTGACGCATTGCCGAGCTGGGTGAAGAACGTCTGGTCGTAGGCCAGCGGGGCGTCGATGAACGGATGGAAGTTCTGCTGGTTGGCGTTACGAACGAACTCCGCAAGCTCCTGCGCGTCGAAGAGCGTGTAGAACAACTTCACGCCGGCCTGGCGCATCTGGATGATCTGCGCGGTGAAGTCTGTCGCGGTCGGTGACACCGATTGATGCGAGACGAACTTCCAGCCCGCCGATTCACCGCCGCGAATCGACAGGTTCGCGACGTTGTTGACCGCCGGCAGGTTGGCGTAGAGGAACCCCGTGTGCTGCACGACCGAAGCACCGAAGTGCCCCGCCGCCCACTCGAAGGTGCCGTTGTTGATCTTGGTACCGATGGGGTTGACACTGAAGTTGTTGGGCAGCGCGTTGGCCTGCGGCGTGACCGCGAGGTGGGCATCCGGCACGGTCTTGTGAGTGGCGAGGACCGTCGCGCCGCACTCGTCGTCGAGCGACGCCGAGCCGGCGAACGCAAAGACCTTGCCGATCAGCTCCTCGGTGCCGTTGCGGTCGCTCTCGCACGAGGTCTGCGAGTCGGCGACATCGATCTTCAGCTGGCGGCCGTAGATCCCGCCGAGAGAGTTGATGTACGCGATGTAGGCGTTGGTGCCGTTGACCGCGCTCTGGAACAGACCCGGCTGCGGTCCCGACAGGTCGCTGACGTTGCCCAGCAGGATCTGATCGGCGGTCACGCCGACATCGGTCGAGCCACCGTTTCCGCCGGCCGGGACCGGAGCACCGACACCCACGGGCACCGTGCTGTTGCTGCCGCTCGGCGCCGAGGTCGAGCCGGTATTGGTCGGCTTGCCACTGTTGGTCTTGCCCGAGCCGGTCGTCGGCGTACCGGTCTGGCCGCCGCCCGTCCCGGTCGGGATGGTCGGCAGCACGCCGCCGTCGCTCGGCACGGTGACCGCAGTAGTGGGCTCGACACTGCCGGTGACCGACCCAGTGTTCGACGTACCTCCGGTCTGCAGCAGCTGCTGGGCAGCGAGCTGACGGCGGGTCGCCGAGTCGACCTGGGTGCCGCACGCTGCGAGCAGGCCCATCGCGAGAGTCGCGGCAAGGACAGATCGGGTTCTGCGCATCACCGGTGAACGTACGGCCCGGCGACCGATTTGTCATCACTTACATGCATCACCGCACGCAAGTTTGCGGCGCGAACGCCGGACATGCGGAGCCGCGGTACGTGAGTACTTCCCGACAGGCGGCGAGACGATCGGAGTCGGCGCTGCCGTACTTCGCCTAGTCGCGCTCGACTGAGCGACTCATGTCGAGCACGTGGTTTGGGAGTAGGACAAGGTAAGCGGCGCACCGTAGATGCCCACGGAGCCTGCGGCCGGCGATTGTTGGTGGATCTTCTCGGTTCCCCTCGTTGTCTTCAGCGACCCGGCGTCGCCGTTGACATGAGGTTCGAACGCAGCGCTGAAGCCCGGCTGTAGGAATCCTGCAACCCACTCGGCACTGGTGTCGCAGCACCGACACCGTGGTGGCCTCATCGCCGCGATCCGCATTCAGCGCTGCCGAGCGGGCAGGCCAGCGTCGTGCTGTCAGCCCTGCTCCTCGCGGGGCTCTTCGCCGCCCCGATCGCAACGCTGGCCTTGTTCGTCCAGCCGCCGCGGCGCGGCCGCGGGTTCGGCGCGTGGCCATGGGCGCGACGATTCGTACTCGCCATCATCGGCAGCGTCGTGCTCGCCGCGATCGCAGCCGGACTACTCGCCGCGATCGGCGCAACCACCCGCAACCTGATCGCGGCGGCGATCGCGCTCGTTGCGGTCAGCCTGGCCTGGCTGCCGTTCACCCGTCGCTGGAACGCACGCGCCCACCTGTGCTGGTCGGCGACGACGTACCTGTTCGGCACCTACCTGGTGTTCATGCTCTGGTGGACCTTCGTCAGCCGGCTCGGCGTCGCGGGCACGACGGGCGGCCTCATCCTCTGGGCGTTCGAGCTGTTCGCCGCGTTCCTCGGCGGCGCCTACATGTGGGAGCTCTGCGACGCGCTCGGCCGCGAGGCCTGGGTACGACGGATCCGCAACGGCGTCGCGACCAGCGAGCTACCCGCCGTCGACGCGCTGCCGTTCGTCAGCCTGCACATCCCGGCCTACAACGAGCCGCCGGACATGGTGCTCGACACCCTGCGCTCGCTCGTCGACCTCGACTACCCGTCGTACGAGATCATCGTGCTCGACGACAACACGACCGACGAGGCGCTGTGGAAGCCGGTCGAGTCGTGGTGCTTCATGCACGGCGTGAAGTTCGTCCACCTCACCGACTGGCCGGGCTACAAGTCGGGCGCGCTCAACTACGCGTTGCGCGAGATGATCGACCCGCGCACCGAGCTGATCGGCGTCATCGACGCCGACTACCAGCTCGAGCCGGACTTTCTGCGGCGCTGCGCACCGCTGTTCGCCGACCCGAACGTCGGCTTCATCCAGGCACCGCAGGACTACCGCGACTGGGAGCAGGCACCCTTCTACCGACGCCTGTACTACTCCTACCAGTACTTCTTCGCGGTCTCACAGCCATCGCGCAACGAGCGCGACGGCGCGATCTTCGCCGGGACGATGGGCCTGATCCGACGTACCGCCATCGAGCAGGCAGGCGGCTGGGACGAGTGGTGCATCACCGAGGACGCCGAGCTCTCGCTCCGGTTGATGGTGCACGGCTGGTCCGGGCTGCACGTCGACCGGTCGTTCGGCGTCGGTGTCATGCCGCTGACGTTCGAGGCACTGAAGGGCCAGCGCTTTCGCTGGTGCTTCGGTGGCATCCAGATTCTTCGCCGCAACTGGCGGCTGATGATGCCCGGCCCGAAGACCGATCAGAACCAGCTGAGCACCGGCCAGCGTTGGGCTTACTTCTCCGGCGCACTTCAGTGGTACGGCGATCTGCTGGCCTTGCTGTTCTACGTCTTCCTGCTCGTCGGCGCGGCGAACGTCGGCGAAGGCGGCGGGCTGCTGTTCCGCAAGCTGACGGGCTTCCTCGTCGCGGCCATCCCGGCGCTGTTCCTGCTCGGCCTGATCCGTGCCGTCGCACTGCTGCGCCGCGGCACTGGCGCGGGCTGGCGTGAGGCACTAGGCGCGTTCATGATCTGGCAGTCGACGGGGCTCGTCGTCGCGCGCGCCTCCGTGCAGGCGCTGTTCGCGAAGGAAGCCGAGTTCCTTCGTACGCCGAAGACCGCCGAGGAAGCCCACTGGTGGGACGCGATCCGCGGCAACCTCGGTGAGACCGCACTCGCTGTCATGGGGATCGCCGGGATCGCCGGCGCACTTGCCCGCGCGAGCGGTCAGGGCGGCTGGCTGACCGCCGTTCTGCTCGTCTGGCCGACGATCGCCTACGCGGCCGCGCCGATCAACAGCCTTGCCGCGCAACGCGGTGCACTGCCGCCCGACCTGCGCGCCCGACGTCGCAGTGAGGGGCAGCGGTACGGCGCCCGCCACGTCACGATGGCGGCCAGCGGCCTCGTCCTCGCCGGCGTCACGGCCGCCGTCGTCGCCGGCCTGCTCAGCCCGAGCAAGGTGCCGGTCCTCACGCCGCAGCTCGTCGGGCCGGCTCAGGGGCATCAGGCGGACTACGCCCATCCGAAAGCCTCCTCGACGGCGAGCCCGTCGAGTTCGCCCAGCGCCACGAGCTCGCCCAGTCCCACCGCATCCCACTCGCCCAGCCCGAGCGCCACTCCGTCGGCGTCGAAGTCCGCGAGCCCGTCCACGAGCCCCTCGGCGTCGAGCAGTCCATCGGCCTCACCGGCAATACCGACGGCCACCCCGACCCCCACCGACACCGGGGTGGCAGCCGCCGGATAGGCCAAGCAATGTGACATTGCTTGGCCAAATCGGGGCCGGTGGTGCCAAATCGCGCAAGCAATGCCACATTGCTTGGCGTGACGAAGGTCGATGAGGTGACTCCTGGGGGCGCGGAGTCCGTACGCCGGTTCCTCCAGGTGCTCGAGCTCGAGCAGGTCGACCGCGACATCTTCCGCGCCTGGAACCCGCCGCGCGAGCACAAGGGTCCGCGGGACACCTTGTTCGGCGGCCAGGTCGCGGCGCACGCACTGCGCGCTGCGAGCCTGACAGTCAATCCGGAGCACTACCCGCACTCACTGCACGGATATTTCCTGCGCCCCGGCAAGGACGACGCCCACACCGTGCTTCGGGTCGATCGGATCCGCGACGGCAAGTCGTTCACGACGCGGACAGTGGTCGCACAGCAGGACGGCGAAGCGATCTTCACGCTCACGGCGTCGTTCCATCGCGACGAGCCGGGTGGGGAGTACGCGACGCCGATCGCGGCTGACGTGCGCCCCGCCGAGGAGTTACTCGCGGCCGAGGGCGAAGGGAAGCACCACTGGGAAACGGACGCGCCGTTCCAGCGGGTCGAGATCCCGGAGTTCTCCCACACCCGCAAGAGCGAGCGACCTCGACGAGTGATGTGGCTGCGACCACGATCGCCGATCGAGTCCGCCGACCCGCACCTGCACGCCGCCGTCCTCACCTACGTCTCCGACATGGGAGTCGTCGGCGCCGTACGCAGTGCACTCGGCCGCTGGGACGCACACGGCATGGGCGCGAGCCTCGACCACTCGCTGTGGTTTCACCGCAAGATCCGCGCTGACCAGTGGCTGCTCTTCGACGTCTCGTCACGATCGAACGCCGGATCACGCGGCCTTGGCGTCGGTTCGCTGCACACCGCCGACGGCGTACACGCGATGACGATCGGCCAGGAAGCGCTCGTCCGCCTCGACCACTAGGCCGGACGGACAACCACCCATCGCCCGCTCAGTGACGGCATCGGTCCTAGCGGGTACGTCGCCGGCGTCACGGGAGTCGGCAGCGGTTGCGCCACGGACGACTCGCTGCCGGCGGCATCGAGCTCGTCGCCGTACGTCCTCGGCTCGCCGTGCGGATGGTCGGGCAACAGCACCGGTGCGGACAGCACGAGATCCTCGCGGCCGCCGTCGCCTGCAAGCACCGGGAACGCATGGATGTTCGTGCACTCGCCAACCGCGTCGATCGCCCACGACGGCGGATCGAGCAACGAAGCGAACCCACCATCGCTCAAGCCGAGGAAGCAGTGGGTCGCCACCATCGAGTGCTCAGCGGCGGTCGCCGGGGACGCGTCAGCCGGAACTCCGGCGGTGACGTTCTCGACCACGACCCGCAGGCGCACCATCGGCACGACCAGCCCGGCGTCGGCAGCGGCGACCTGTAGCCGGATCTGCAACGGGCGGCAGGTACGCCGAATCCGGCCGACTACGACCCCGCTCGCGTCGCGCACCACCTCGACCTCAGTCACGCCGAGCGCCTCGAAACGGGCCTCGGTTGGTGAGGCGCGTACCGCGTCGAGATCGACCGTCAGGTCGCGCTCGTGACGCACGACCTCGTCGGCGTTCGACACGTGCTGACCATCGATGTCGAGGCGAGCGGCGGGCACGAACCCTGTGCCGTCGAGGTAGCGCTCGACCCAGCGGCGTTGCGGCTGCAGAAACCGCAGCCGCACGGTCAGCATCGTGCCCGGGGCGCACTCGGCTACGACCTCAGTGCGGGCGAACCACGACTCGACCGCACCGTCGATTCCGGTGTCCAGCGGCAGGTTCTCCCTCGACCAGTCACGCGGGGCAAGCACGCCGACCCGGGAGCGTCGGAAGCTGCCGTCGTACAAGATCGCCTCGGCGACGGCGCGGGCCCGCGCGTACTGCTCCGCAGGGATCGCTCCCAGACCCACCGATGACACGGCGACGGCGTACCCCGGCCTAGATCACCTAACCCGAGGACACGTCGAAGTAACACATGAGTCGGCCCCCGGCGGATCCCGCCCTACGCCTCGTGAGCGTGAGGACGGGCCGCCAGGGGCCGGTCGAGTGCTACTTCGAGCTAGGCACCGACGAGGACGGGCTCGAGCGCCCGTGCATCGTCCGGCGCAATGCCGCCGGCCGGAGCCTGCGGGCGACGGATCAGCACCGCGACCGTGATGGCTGCCAGCACCGCGATGCCCGCGGAGACCGCGAACGCGTGGGTGAAGCCGTGCACCTCGGCGACCTTGCTGAACCCGCCGTGGGCGGCGGCGTACGACGCGGTCGCGCTGGTCGCGATCGTGTTGAGCAACGCGATCCCGACCGAGGCACCGATCTGCTGCATCGTGCTGACGAGGGCGCTAGCGGCACCCGCGTCGTGGTTCGGCACACCGAGCAGCGCGGTCGAGGACAGTGGCACGAAGACCTGTCCCATGCCGAGGCTGATCAGCAGTTCCGCCGGCACGACGTGCACGAGGTACGCCGGGTGTGCCGGCAGCTGCGTCAGCCAGAGCGCACCGAGGGTGACCATCGAGAACCCGATGATGCCGAGCACCCGAGGACCGAACCGTGGCAGCGTCTTCGACGCGATCGTCGATGACGTGATGATGCCAAGTGGGAACGGCAGGAACGCCACCCCGGCGCGGAGTGCGCTGTAGCCGAGCACCGACTGGAAGTCGTACGTCAGGAACAGGAACGTTCCGAACATCGCCAGGGTCGCGAGGAAGAACGCGGCGTAGGAGCCACCGCGGTTGCGATCCATGATGATCCGCAGCGGCAGGATCGGGTTCGCCGCGCGGGTCTCCCAGACCACGAACTGGCCGAGCATGATGACCGAGACGACCAGTAGCGCGAGGGTGCGCGGTGCCGACCAGCCGTGGATCGATGCCTCGGTGAAGCCGTAGACGAGCAGCGCCAGTCCACCGGTCACCAGGACGGTGCCGGGGATATCGAAGTGGCGATCGCCCTCGGCGCGGCTCTCCTTGAGCAGCGGGAACGCCGCGAATGCGGTGACGATCGCGATCGGGGTGTTGACGAGCAACGTCCAACGCCACGACAGGTACGACGTCAGGGCGCCACCGGCCACGAGGCCGATCGCACCGCCGGCGCCGGAGATCGCGCCGTACACCGCGAAGGCCTTGGCGCGCTCCTTCGTCTCGGTGAAGGTCGTGGTGAGCAGGGCGAGGACGGCCGGCGCGAGCAGCGCGGCGAAGACGCCCTGGATGGCGCGAGCGGAGTACAGCCAGGTGCCGGACTGGGCGGCAGCGCCGAACGCAGAGGCCCCCGCGAAGCCGAACAACGACATCAGGAAGACGCGCTTGCGGCCGAAGTAGTCACCGACGCGACCGCCCAGCGGGAGCAGCCCGCCGAAGGTCAAGGTGTAGGCCGTGATCGCCCACTGGCGGTCGGCGTTGGAGATGTGAAGAGCGGTCTGCGCATCCGGCAGAGCGATGTTCACGATCGAGGAGTCAAGGACGATCATCAGCTGCGCAATGCCGATTACGACAAGTGCCAGCCAACGGCGGTCGTGGTCTGTGGTCATGCTGCTTTTCCCTTGCTAGGTCTCGTGCTTTACGTGTCTGCGTTGTGCGCGTTGCGGAATGTTTGCCTGCGGCTTACGCTTGTGACATAAGCGGAGGGTTCGTCCGGTACGCTATCGGAGGCAACCTCCGGTTAGCAAGAAGTTATTCCTGTGACCTACGGCACAGGCGGTGAGAAAGGGCGCGGACGGTGACGACGCAGGAGGCTCCGGTAGCGGCCTGCCGGACCATGCGCGCCGATGCGCAGCGAAACCACGAAAAGCTGGTCGAGGTCGCTGCCGACGCCTTCGCCCGCGACGGGATCGACACCTCGCTCGAGGAGATCGCCCGTACCGCCGGCGTCGGGATCGGCACGCTCTACCGCCATTTTCCCAACCGCGATGCACTGCTGGAAGCGGTTTTTCGGCGAAACGTCGACGACATCGCCGCGCAGGCGGACGCGCTCCTCGAGAAGCTGCCCGCCGACCAGGCGCTCGGCGAGTGGATGTCGCGCTTCGTGCGCTACGTGGCCTCCAAAAAGGGTCTCGCGATGCACCTGAAGTCAGTCGTATCGCAAGACGCCGAGATCTTCACCTACAGCCACGACCGGATGGACAACGCGATGCGCGCGCTGGTCGAGGCCGGTCAGCGCGACGGAACGATTCGCTCCGATGCCGACTACCACGACGTGCTCAAGGGACTCTCCGGCGTCTGCATGATGTCCGACGTACCCGGGTGGCAGGACCAAGCCTGCCGAATCTCCGGCCTACTGATGGACGGCCTGCGCTACGGCGTCTAGAGCGCATGTGCCATCCGCTCTAGCAAGATGGCTGGTGTGACGGAGCTCGCCGAATCGCTGGCCGCTGTCGTTGCTGATTCCTTGCAGGTCGCCTCAGTCGAGATCACCGATCTGGTTCGGCTCTCTGGCGGGGCTTCTCGGGAGTCTTGGTCGTTCGATGCCGTCCACGACGGGGTTGTCGAGGAGCTGGTCCTTCGTCGGGCGCCGGCAGCAATCAGCGATGCGATCGGGCCGACGATGATGCTCGAAGCCGCTGCCATGCGCGAGGCCGCGCGGGTTGGCGTACCGAGCCCCGAGGTCCTCTTCGCAACCGCAGACAAGGAACCGCTCGGTGGCTCGTGCATCGTGATGCGCCGCATCTCCGGCGAGACGATCGCTCGCAGGATTCTCCGTGACGATGCGTACGCCGGGGTCCGGCCCAAGCTCGCCGCGCAATGCGGCGAGATCCTCGCAGCGCTCCACACGATGGACCCCGAAGCGCTGCCGCCGATGGTCGACGGCTACCCACTCGACGGACTACGCGCCCTACTTGACGACTCCGGGGTGGCCAGCCCGATGCTCGAGCTCGCGCTTCGCTGGCTCGAGCTGAACCAACCCGCCGAGACCCGCAAGGTCATCGTTCACGGCGATTTCCGTAACGGCAACCTCGTCATCAACGAAGACGGCGTCAGCGCGGTCCTCGACTGGGAGCTGATCCACCTCGGGGACCCGATGGAGGATCTCGGCTGGCTGTGCACCCGGGCCTGGCGGTTCGGCGGAGTCGGCACGGTCGGCGGCTTCGGTGAGTACGACGAGCTGTTCGCGGCATACGAGAAGACGAGCGGCCGGCCAGTCGACCCCAAGGTCGTGAAGTGGTGGGAGCTGCTCGGCACGGTGAAGTGGGGAGTCATCTGCATCGTGCAGGCCAACCGCCACCTCGTCGGCGGTCAACGCTCCGTCGAGCTCGCCGCGATCGGGCGGCGGCTGGTCGAGCAGGAGTACGACTGCCTCAACCTGCTGGAGGAGCTGACGTGAGCGACGGATATCCCAGCGCGGCGCAGCTCGCCGAAGCTGTCGAAGGCTTCCTGCGCGAGGAGGTCATGCCGGCGCTCGAAGGCAGGCTGCACTTCCAGGCACTCGTCGCCGCGAACGTCATGGCGATCCTGCAACGAGAGCTCGCCGACGGACCCGCGCTGCACAGCGCACACACCGAACGGCTCGCGGAGCTGGGTGTCGCAGACGACCAAGAGCTGGTCGCGGCAATCCGTGGTGGAGCAATGGATGGCCGAATGGGCGAGCTGCTCGCAACGCTGCGCCCGTCGGTAGAAGCGGCACTGGCCATCGCCAACCCCAAGCATCTGGGATAGCCCACTAGGTTCCAGCGCATGGACTTTGCGATCCCGGCTGATCTTGCGGCGTACCTCGACGAGCTGGACGCGTTCATCGAACGCGAGATCAAGCCGCTCGAAGAGCAGAACGACAACGTCCGGTTCTTCGACCATCGTCGCGAGGACGCCCGCACCGACTGGGACCGGCAAGGCCTGCCCAACCACGAGTGGGAACTGCTGCTCCACGAGGCGCGGATGCGCGCGGACCAAGCCGGGCACTACCGCTTCCCCTACCCCAAGGAGTACGGCGGGAAGGACGGCTCCAACCTCGCGATGGCGATCATTCGCGAGCACCTCGCGGCGAAGGGCCTCGGGCTGCACTGCGACCTGCAGAACGAGCACTCGATCGTCGGCAACAACGTGGCGTTGCTGCTGATGCTGCACTACGGCACCGATGCGCAGAAGGCCGACTGGATCGACGGGCTGCTGCGGGGCAAGAAGTTCTTCGCGTTCGGGATCACCGAGCCCGATCACGGCTCGGACGCAACGCACATGGAGACCACCGCCGTACGCGACGGCGACGAGTGGGTCATCAACGGCGAGAAGACCTGGAACACCGGCATCCACGCCGCAACCGCCGACATGATCATGGCCCGCACGTCAGGTGAAGCCGGCGACGGTCGCGGCATCACGGCGTTCCTCGTCCCGACTGACGCCCCGGGCTTCAAGGTCGAGGAGTACCTCTGGACCTTCAACATGCCGACCGACCACGCGCACATCACGTTGACCGACGTACGGGTCCCTGACTCCGCGATCTTCGGCGGCGAAGGTCGCGGGCTCGCCGTCGTGCAGCACTTCTTCAACGAGAACCGGATCCGCCAAGCCGCATCGAGTCTCGGCGCCGCGCAGTTCTGCATCAACGAATCGGTCGAGTACGCGAAGAGCCGCGCGCCGTTCGGCAAGCCGCTTGCGACGAACCAGGCGATCCAGTTTCCGCTGGTCGAGCTCGAGACGCGGGCGGAGATGGTGCGCGCGCTGATCCACAAGACGGCATGGCGAATGGACACCGAAGGAGTCTTCACGGCGTCGCGCGAAGTGTCGATGTGCAACTACTGGGCGAACCGGCTGTGCTGCGACGCAGCCGACCAAGCAATGCAGGTGCACGGTGGGCTGGGCTACTCCCGACACAAGCCGTTCGAGCACATCTACCGTCACCACCGCCGGTACCGAATCACCGAGGGGTCAGATGAGATCCAGATGCGGCGCATTGCCGGCTATATGTTCGGCTTCATGAAGCAGCAGGCCCCTAAGGGTGTGGGTTGACCGAGGAGAGCGCGGTCCACGTCCGCGGACTGACGAAGCGCTACGGCGACGTACACGCACTCAACGGCGTCGACCTCGACATCGCGGTCGGCGAGGTCTTCGCGCTGCTCGGCCCCAACGGCGCCGGCAAGACCACGACCGTCGAGATCCTCGAGGGCTACCGCAACCGCGACGGCGGCACCGTCGAGGTCCTCGGACTCGACCCGGAGAAGCAACGAGGCGAGCTGAAGGAACGGATCGGCATCGTGCTGCAGTCCAGCGGCATCGACCCGTACCTCACCGTTGCCGAGACGATCGAGGTCTACGCCGCCTGCTACCCACACCCGCGCAAGGTCGACGAGGTCATCGAGCTCGTCGGGCTGCAGAGCAAGCGCAACGCGCGAGTCGCGAAGCTCTCTGGCGGCCAGCAGCGGCGCCTCGATGTCGCACTCGCACTGTCCGGCGACCCGGATCTGCTGTTCCTTGACGAGCCGACAACCGGCTTCGATCCGGCGGCGAGGCACGAGGCGTGGCAGGTCGTGCGCGATCTGTCCGGCCTCGGCAAGACCGTCCTGCTCACCACTCACTACATGGACGAGGCTGAGCAGCTCGCCGACCGCGTCGCAATCATCGCGGGCGGACGGATCGTCGTCGAAGACACACCCCGGCGAATCGGCGGGCGAGATCGCCGCCGCCCTCGGCTCGTCTTCCAGCTGCCGGATGGCGTCGCTCCCCCAACGTTCGAAGGCATCACCGCCGAGCCGGACGGCTCCTACTCGATGCAGCCCGACGACCTGACCAAAGAACTGCATCGGCTCACCGGCTGGGCGGTACGACGCAAGCTCTCCCTCGATGACCTCGAGCTGCAACGCCCGACTCTCGAGGACACCTACCTCCAGCTGCTCGGCGAGGACCAGTCGTGAGGACGCTGCGGCTCACCGCGCTGCAGCTGCGGTTCGTGAACAAGACCTACTGGCGCAACCCGACGGCAGCGTTCTTCACCTTCCTGTTCCCACTGATGCTGTTGGTGATCTTCACGTCGCTACTCGGCGACGGCAGCGTCTTCCTGTTCGGGCGGCGGCTGCATCAGTCGACGTACTACGTCGCGCAGATGGCCGCCTTCGGGGTGATCTCGGCCTGCTACACCTACGTGTCGATCTCGCTCGCCTCGCAACGCGACTTCGGCGTACTCAAACGCGTCAACGGCACTCCCATGCCGCCACTCGCGTTCTTCGCTGCCCGCGTCCTCCACGCGATGCTGATCGCGCTGCTGCTCGTCGTCCTCACCGCTGGCTTCGGCCGTGCGGCCTATAGCGCCGAGATCCCCAGCGGGATGACGCTCGTCAGGTTCCTCGTGATGCTCGCGGTCGGTGCCATGTCGTTCAGCGCTCTCGGCTTCGCGATCACCGCTGCGATCCCCAACGTCGATGCGGCCGCACCCGTCGTACAGGCATCGATCCTGCCGCTGCTGTTTCTGTCCGGTGTCTTCATCCCGATCGGCGATGACTCAGCGAGTTGGGTGAAGTGGGTCGGCCGAATCTTCCCGGTCCGGCACTTTGCCGACGGCATGCTTGCGGGCTTTCTCGGTACGCCGTTCCGGTGGAGCGACGTCCTCGTCGTCGCCGCATGGGGAGTCGGCGGGATAGTCATCTCGGTCCGTTACTTCAGCTGGGAGCCCCGCTCGTAGTACGTCAGAACCACCCGCGCATAGTCACAAATGACTGAATTCGGCCCCACGGGCATTTGCCCCATTCGCGCCTCTTCTTTGGCGGGGACTTTGCCCAGACACTGGGCCCATGAGCACGGTGATCGAGGCCACTCCGCGGCTGCGAATCTCAATGGCGCCGATGCGGCCGTCGAGGCAGCTCGTGCGGTTCGCGGCGATCGGCATCGTCAGCACGGCTGCCTACATCGGGCTGTACGCCGGCCTCCGTACGGCGATGCCGTCGCTGCTCGCCAATGCCCTCGCGCTCTTCGCCACCGCGATCGCCAACACCGCAGCCAACCGCCGAGTGACGTTCGCGGTGCAGGGTCGCCGCGACGTCATGCGCCACCAGCTGCAGGGCCTCGGCGTCTTCGCGGTGGCACTGACGATCACCTCCGGCTCGCTCGCCGCGCTTCACCTCTCGTCGCCAGATCCCGCACGCATCACTGAGATCGCCGTACTCGTCGTTGCGAACCTTGCTGCGACTGCGCTCCGGTTCGTGCTGCTGCGCCGGGTTTTCCGCGTGGCCCGGACCTCGCCGTGACGACCCTCCTCGAAGCACCGTCGCGGCGCGCACCGGTCGTCCCGGCAGTCGTCGTGCGCAGCCCGACGCAAGATCCCAAATGGGTCCGGCCGAGCGTCGTGTCACTGCTCGTCGGGACCGGACTCCTCTACATCTGGGGCCTCGGCCAAGCCGGCTGGGCGAACAGCTTCTACAGCGCCGCTGTGCAGGCGAGCACGCACTCGTGGAAGGCGTTCTTCTTCGGCTCGCTCGACTCCGCGAACTCGATCACCGTCGACAAGCCACCCGCCGCGTTGTGGGTGATGGACCTCTCGGCGCGGATCTTCGGCGTGAACAGCGCCTCGATCCTCGTGCCCGAGGCACTGATGGGCGTCGCGGCAGTCGGCCTGCTCTACCTGACGGTGCGCCGGATCTTCTCGCCGGCCGCCGGTCTGCTGGCCGGTGCGGTGATGGCCCTGACGCCAGTCGCGACGGTGATGTTCCGCTTCAACAACCCTGACGCGTTCCTCGTGCTGTTGCTCGTGGCTGCGGCGTACGCCGTCAACCGCGCGATCGAATCGGCCTCCTCGACAGGGGGTGCATCAACACGAGCTTCATCGACACGGTGGCTGCTCTTCGCCGGGCTGCTTGTCGGCACCGGCTTCATCACGAAGATGATGCAGGCCTTCCTGGTCGTACCTGCCTTCGGTCTTGCCTATCTGATCGCCGCGGACACCTCGCTGAAGCGACGCGTGCGGCAGCTGCTCGCGGCGGGTGCGGCGATGCTCGTCGGCTCCGGCTGGTGGATCGCGATCGTGACGCTGTGGCCGGCGTCGTCGCGGCCTTACATCGGCGGCTCGCAGAACAACAGCATTCTGAGCCTGGTGTTCGGCTACAACGGCCTGGGCCGCCTGACCGGACATGAGACCGGCTCAGTCGGGATCAGCGGAGTCGGCAATCCCAGCCTCCTGCGACTGTTCAGCATCAAGTTCGGGGCACAGGCTTCCTGGTTGATCCCGGCCGCGCTGTTGCTGCTCGTAACGATGCTCTGGCTGAGCCGGCGCACGCCTCGTACCGATCCGCGACGCGCGCAGCTCGTGATCTGGGGCGGATGGCTGCTCGGGACCGGGCTGACGTTCAGCCTGATGTCCGGCATCACCCACCCGTACTACACGGTCGCTCTCACGCCGGCGATCGGCGCTCTCGTCGGCATCGGCGCGACGTCGTTGTGGGCGCGCCGAAACGAGCGGTCCTCGAGGATCGTCCTGGCTGCTGCGGTCGGCTTGACGACCTGGTGGGCCGTGCAGCTCCTGGACCGGGACCCGACCTGGCATGTCGAGCTTCGGGTCCTCGTGGTTTTCGCCGGTGGAGCTGCGATCGTCGGGATCGCTGCCACGCCGTTCCTCGGGCGACGGTTTGGCCCAGTGATCGCTGTGGCCGCGCTGTTTGCCTCCATCGCCGGGCCCGCGGCGTACTCGATCGCGACGGCCGGCGCATTGCACTCCGGCTCGCTGCCGACCGCCGGTCCCGCGAGCACGACCAGCCACAACTACAGCAGTCTGCTCGACGCTCCAACGGTTCCTGGTGCGGTGGCCCAGGCGCTCGAGACTGATGCCTCGCGTTCCCGCTGGGTCGCTGCGACGGTCGGTTCGGAGAACGCCGCAGGCTACGAGCTCGCTACCGACAAGGCGATAATGGCGATCGGCGGCTACAACGGCACAGATCCCACACCCACGCTGGCGCAGTTCGAGACCTGGGTCGCGCAGGGCAAGATCCACTTCTTCATCGTCGGTGGCACCGGCATCTCGGCCAATCGGGCCGGCGTCGGGAGGCTCACTGCGTCGGAGATCACCTCGTGGGTCGAAGCCAACTTCACGGCTGTCACGGTTGACGGCACCACGCTCTACGACCTTGGAGCGGATGGCACGTAGGTATCGCTCTGGCATTCACAGGGAACTTGCAGGTGGGACTCACGTTTCGTTGATCTCCGGCCGCGACTCTGATCGTCATGAGCACCGCACTCGACCTCCGCCCCGCAGCGGCAATCGGCAACGCCGAGACCGCACCCGCGGTCGACATCGTCATCCCGGTCTACAACGAGCAGGCAAGCCTCGAAGCCTCGGTACGCCGGCTCCGCACCTACCTCGCAACGTCCTTCCCGCTATCCGCGCGAATCACGATCGTCGACAACGCAAGCACCGACGCGACCTACGTCATCGCACAGGACCTCACCCGAGAGCTCTCCGACGTACGGCTGATCCGGCTCCCCGAAAAGGGTCGCGGCCGCGCGCTGCGCCGCGCCTGGTCGGCCAGTGACGCGGCCGTCCTCGCCTACATGGACGTCGACCTCTCGACCGACCTCAAAGCGCTGCTGCCCCTCGTCGCGCCGCTGCTGTCCGGCCACTCCGACATCTCGATCGGCACCCGACTCGCTGGCAACGCGCGGGTCCTTCGCGGACCGAAGCGCGAGCTGATCTCGCGCAGCTACAACACGATCCTGCACTCGGTCCTCGCTACCCGGTTCAGCGATGCGCAGTGCGGCTTCAAGGCGATCCGCGCCGATGTCGCAAAGCGCCTTCTCCCGCTCGTCGACGACGAGGCATGGTTCTTCGATACCGAGCTGCTCGTCCTCGCCGAGCGCGAAGGCTTGCGCATCCACGAGGTCCCAGTCGACTGGACCGACGACCCGGACAGCCGGGTCGACATCGTGCCGACCGTCATCGCCGACCTCAAGGGTGTCGTCCGACTAGTGCTGCGCGGGCGGTCCGCTGGCCAGGTGATTCGTTTCGCCGGGATCGGCGTCGCGAGCACTCTTGCCTACGTCGCGCTCTACGCCGCTCTACGTACGACGATGGCCGCTCAGCTCGCCAACGCCCTCGCCCTGCTGGTGACGGCAATCGCCAACACCTCCGCCAACCGCCGGCTCACCTTCGACATCCGAGGCAAGACGGACGCAGTTCGTCATCAGCTGCAAGGTCTCGGCATCTTCGCCGTCGCACTCGTGGTCACCTCAGGGTCGATCGCGGTACTGCACGTCGTGACTGCGTCCCCAACCCGTTCCACTGAGCTCGTAGTTCTTGTCATCGCCAACCTCTCGGCGACCGTGCTGCGGTTCGTCGGCCTACGTCGAGTCTTCCGGAGCATGCCATGACCACGTTCCTCGAGCCGCTGCCCGAGGCCCCGCCGGAGCTCGTATCCGAGCCCCCCGCCGAGCGTCCTGGCGACCCGAGGTGGGTACGACCTGCGCTGCTCACGCTGCTGACGAGTACGGGATTCCTCTACATCTGGGGGCTCGGGGCATCGGGTTGGGCGAACAGCTTCTACAGCGCCGCCGTCCAGGCGAGCACGCACTCGTGGAAGGCGTTCTTCTTCGGCTCGCTCGACTCTGGGAACTCGATCACGGTCGACAAGCCGCCCGCGTTTCTCTGGGTGATGGACATCTCCGCCCGGATCTTCGGCGTCAACAGCTGGTCGATCCTGGTGCCCGAAGCCCTGATGGGAGTCGCGGCAGTGGGGCTGCTCTACGTGACGGTACGACGGCACTTCAGCGCTACCGCCGGCCTCATCGCCGGCGCGACGCTGGCGCTCACACCGATCGCCACGCTGATGTTCCGGTTCAACAACCCCGACGCGATGCTGGTCCTGCTGCTGGTCGCCGCGTCATACGCCGTCACTCGTGCCGTCGACGCCGCGCCAACCCGAGGCGCTACGAGGTGGCTGCTGTTCGCCGGGCTACTCGTCGGCACCGGCTTCATCACCAAGATGATGCAGGCGTTCCTCGTCGTACCCGCCTTCGGTCTTGCATATCTGATCGCAGCGGACACCACACTCAAGCGGCGGATCCTTTCCCTGCTCGCCGCCGGCGTCGCGATGGTCGTCGCGTCCGGTTGGTGGGTCGCGATCGTCGAACTGTGGCCGGCTTCCTCGCGGCCCTACATCGGCGGCTCGCAGAACAACAGCCTGCTCAATCTGATCTTTGGCTACAACGGCCTCGGCCGGATCACCGGAAGCGAGACCGGCAGTGTCGGAGGCGGTGGTGGTGGCACCAACGTCAGCATGTGGGGCAAGACCGGCCTGCTGCGGATGTTCAGCAACGAGTTCGGCAGCCAGGCCGCGTGGCTCATCCCGACCGCGCTGCTCCTGCTCGTCGCGATGTTCTGGCAGCTCCGCCGCGCGCCGCGCACCGATGGCCGCCGCGCGCAGCTGATCCTCTGGGGCGGCTCGCTGCTCGTGACCGGGCTGACCTTCAGCTACATGTCCGGGATCATCCACCCGTACTACACAGTCGCCCTCGCCCCGGCGACCGGCGCGCTCGTCGGCATCGGCGCCGTCACGATGTGGGAGCACCGCGGTGAGTTGTTCGCCCGCGTCGCGCTCTCGGCAGCAGTTCTGCTCAGCTCCTGGTGGGCCTGGGCGCTGCTCGACCGCACTCCGGACTGGCACCCGTGGCTGCGATTCGTCGTCCCGGCAATCGGTACGGCGGTAGCACTCGCAATCCTCGCCGCGCCGTATCTCAACCGACGGCTCGCACCAGCAATCGCAGGCGTCGCACTCGTCGCATCGCTCGCAAGTCCTGCGGCGTACTCCATTGCCACTGCTGCGACGCCACACACCGGCTCGCTGCCGACGGCCGGGCCGTCGGTCGCTGGCGGCTTCGGGCCAGGCCGAGGCGGCGCGCCCGGCGGAGCCGGCAGATTCCCCGGGTTTGCCGGCGGGACAGGCGGGCAGACCGGTGGAGGCATTCCAAACTTTGGTGGCTTTCCCGGCGGCGGTTTCGGGCCGGGCGGTCAGTCGGCGACGGGCGGACTTCCCGGAATCGGTGGTCAGTTCGGAAGCGGCGGATCGCTCGGCCGGGGCCTCACGGGTGGCGCTGGCGGGCTGCTCGACGCGCCGACCCCGTCGTCGGCTCTGGTGGCCGCACTCGAGGCTGACGCGTCGAGCTACCGCTGGGCAGCCGCAACGGTCGGATCGCAGAACGCCGCCGGCTACCAGCTCGGCAGCGACGAGCCGGTGATGGCGATCGGTGGCTTCAACGGCACCGACCCGTCACCCACGCTGGCGCAGTTCAAGGCCTGGGTCGCCGAAGGCAAGATTCACTACTTCATCCCCGGCGGCACCGGGATGGGTGCGGGTCAGGGCCAGGGCGGCACCGACACCGGCTCCGCGATCACCTCGTGGGTCGAGTCGACGTACACCTCGACGACGATCGGTGGCACGACGGTCTACGACCTCACGGCGCAGAGCGGGTGAGTACGACGATCTGCTCGTGCTCGCCGAATCCGAGCGGGCCTGACTCCTTCGGGTTTACCACCACCGCCATATCGGCACTTCGGAACCCGAGGGCCACGTCGCCGCGCTTGGCGACGGCGAGCACGACCGAGCCCCATGAGTGTTCGCCGAGCGCGACGTATCGCGAAGCTGGCTGCATCGCGATCGTCGGGCCGGTCGACCCGAACAGCTCACCGAAGACCTTCGCGAGCTGAGCGTTCTCGGACAGTTGCGCGATCAGCAGGCTGGCGAGGTCGTCACTCACGACGAAGTCGTCGATGCCTGCCGTCGCCGCGATCGGCACGGTGCGCGACTCCAGGACCTCGGCCACCACCCGCGGCCGATGCCCGGCGTCGGCAAGTCTGCGGTTGAGCGTGATGATCGTAAGCAGCGTGCGGGCGTCGGCATCCGACATCGACATGTGACCGCGGTAGCCCAACACGAAGATCTGGTCGAACTGCTCGACGCCCAGGTCGGCGATCCCGGTGTTGGCGATGACCTCGACCTGATGGGCGATCGGCGGAACAGCGATGTCGGCCGGAGCGAGGATCTCCGGATCGACCGCGATTCGCAGCGTTGTGCCCGCGGACAGCATGCCGTCAAGCGCGCTGACGATCCGCCCACCCAGGTCGGACCAGCCGATGATCAGCAAACGCTCTGCGGCTCCGGGTGCCGCAGCGCCGTCTGCCGCCGGGGCCGCAGTGATGGACGAGTCGCCGCTGAAGTGCACGACGCTGTCGTCCTCCGCGACGACGAAGAGCCGGTCGCCCTCGGCAATCACCAGATCCATCGACGGACCGAGGTTCAACGTCCCGTCCGCGTGCTTGACGCCCATCACCGTGCATCCGTTGTAGGCAAGCAGGATGTCGCCGAAGCGGCGGCCGACGACCTCGGCGGTATCAGTCTCGTAGATCTCGTCGCCGTCGAAGTCGAGGAGCTCGCGATAGACGGCACCAAGGCCGGCCTGCCGGCACGCCTGTGCGACGACCTTCGAGATGATGTCGGCCGCGTGCACCGGTAGCACCCGGTCGCCACACGCCGCGACCAGCGCCTCCGCGGTGCTCTCCGACCCGAGCTCGACGACGATCGAGGCTTCCCCGGCCGGCATCATCGAGTACGCCGCGAGCGTCGCCTTGACCGCGCCCGCGTCGCCGTCGGACTCCTCGTCGGCCAGCACGACGACGGATCGCGCAGTACCGATCGCCACCCGCTCGAGGTTGGCGGGGTTCGCGGGATCTCCAGTGCGGAATACGAGCCGGGTGTTCTCGAGGTCGTCGACGCGGGAAGCAACCTCGTCCTCGATCTCTGACTTCTCCATCGTCGAGAGCACGACAATGGCCGGCCGGCGTTGGCTTTCGTTGGCGGTGATCAGCTCGGAGAGGATGGAGTAGAGCCGCGGCGAGACGCCCAGGATCAGGGTGTGGCCGCTCTCGATCACGGCGCCGCGGCCGCGCTGCAAGGCTTCGATGCGCTGCTCGAAACCGGTGGCGATGATGCCGATCAGGGCACTGGCGATGATGATGCCGGCGAGTGTGACCACCAAGGCGACGATCCGTTCGCCCCAATGCGGGTCATTCGCGATGGTGCCGGTGTCGAGTACCCGCAGCAGGCTCTGCCAGAAGTCCTCGCCGAAGCCGTGGTAGGTGCTTCCGTTCTGCCCGTAGTGGGAGCCAGCGAGCGCGATGATCGCTGCCGAAACGAGGACGAATGCCATCGTGATCGCGAACAGCAGCGCGATGACGCCCAACGGTCCACGTGCGAGCAGTGCATCGAAGCGGTAGCGCAGCTTGTCGCGAGCGCTGGGATCGGGAGGACGCACCCGCACGTCGCCCTCGGCGATCGGCGTCGTGCCAGCCCCAGCCTGTTTTGCGTTCGATCGCCTTCGGCGTCGTGCCGGTTCCCCCACCATGAGGCGGACCCTACCGGCCCTCGGTCGTACGCTGCCGCCGTGACTGAAGACCGACCTGCCGAGTGGTACGACGACTCTCCGACTGCCGATCTCGCGGGCGAGCCCGCCGAGCATCCCGGCTATCGCACGATGACCTACGAGGTCACCGGACGGATCGCGCGAATCACCTTCAACCGGCCCGATCAGGGCAACGCGATCACCTACGACACCCCGATCGAGCTCGCCGACGCGGTCGAGCGCGCGGACCTCGATCCGGCGGTGCACGTGATCTGTGTGTCGGGTCGCGGCAAGGGATTCTGTGGCGGCTACGACCTCGCGGCATTCGCGGAGCGGCTGGACGAGAGCGGTCGGTCGCCGTCTGCGCGGCGGTCAGGGACCGTGCTGGCCTCCGGCGTACAGGTGGCCAACCACGACCCCAACGCGACCTGGGACCCGATGGTCGACTACGCGATGATGAGCCGCTTCAACCGCGGCTTCTCCTCGCTGCTTCATTCCAACAAGCCGACGGTCGCGAAGCTGCACGGCTTCTGTGTCGCGGGTGGCACGGACATCGCGCTCTACGCCGACCAGATCATCGCCGCGGACGACACCAAGATCGGCTACCCGCCGACCCGGGTCTGGGGCATCCCCGCCGCCGGGATGTGGGCGCACCGGATCGGCGACCAGCGCGCCAAACGTCTGCTGTTCACCGGCGACACGATCTCCGGTGCCGAGGCGTTGGAATGGGGGCTCGCGATCGAGGCGCCAACGGCTGCGGACCTGGACGCGCGCACCGAGAACCTGCTCGAGCGGATCGCCCGGATGCCGATCAACCAGCTGATCATGGCGAAGCTCGCACTCAACAGCTCATTGCTCGCGTCGGGAGTCGCGAACTCCACAATGGTGTCGACCGTCTTTGACGGGATCGCCCGGCACACCCGCGAGGGCTACGCGTTCCAGCAACGCGCCGCTTCGGTCGGCTTCCGCCAGGCGGTTGCCGAGCGCGACGACCCGTACGGCGATCGGGGCGCCAGCACCTTCAAAGGCTGACACGCGTGTCAGGCTGAGGCCCATGAACATCACCCGCCGACGCGTCCTCGGTACGACGGCTCTGCTGCCGCTCGCCGCACTCGTCCCCGATCTGCTCGCCGAGTCACAGGCCGCGGCGGCGGCTTCTCAAAAAGCAGGGGGATCGGCGTACAAGTTCTTCTCGGCGCACGAGGCGGCGGTCGTCGACGCCGCCACTCGGCGGATCGCGCCCGGGCCGGAGGACGACCTCCTCGAGATCGGCCATCCGGGCGCGCATGAGTGCGATGTGGTGCGCTACATCGACACACTGCTGGCGATGTTCTCGTTCTCGACGCCGAAGCTGTTCGCGGGCGGGCCATGGAGCAACCGTCACACCAAGGGCGGCCCCGACCACATGAAGACCTTCGTGAAGCCCGACCGGGCGCAGGCAGGGGCGTGGCGAGCGCGGGTCAAGGAGCTGCAGAAGACCTATCGCGCCGGGGTGAAGTCGCTCGACGCGCACGCGAACGGCGACTTCACGAAGGTGTCGACGATCCAGCAGGACCTGATCCTCGCCAAGTCCGGCGTCGCGCCGTTCACGACCGTGATGTTCGGCCACACGATCGAGGGGATGTACTCCAATCCCGAGTACGGCGGGAACAAGGGCTTGGCCGGTTGGAAGGAGATCGGCTACCCGGGCGATAGCCAGCCTCGCGGCTACACCGCCAAGGAGATGGCACAGATCGACGTCGACATCGTCGATCCGACGGGGATCGTGTCCATGCTGCTGGGCGACTTCGAGAAGATCGCGCAGACCTACGCGAGCGGAGTCTGGCGTCGTGGCTGAGTCGATGCGTAAAGCCGTCATCGCCGGCTCAGGTGCCGGCGCGAGCGTGACCGCGATGACTCTGGCCGAGGCCGGGTGGCACGTCGTCATGCTGGAGAAGGGCCCGAACTACTTCACCGGTCTCGGCAAGGAGTGGCCGCCGAAGACGGTCTTCTCCAACGACAACCTCAAGCTGACCCGCAACTTCGAGCAGCCGGACCCGACGGCGTACCCGCGCACCTTCCGCACCAGCGCCAGCCAGAAGAGCGGCTACTACGTCGGACCGGTCAACGAGCTTCCGGTCACGGTCGGCGGCGGCACCATCCACTACGGCGCGGCCATGCCGCGCTTCTGGGACATCGACTTCAAGCAGCTGTCGATGCTGGGTCCGCAACCAGGTGCGGACGTCGCGGACTGGCCGTTCGAGTACTCCGCTCTCTCGCATCTCTACGACGAGCTCGAAGAGACGATCGGCATCCAGGGCGACATGGCCGCGATGCCGAAGGACCCGGTGCTCAAGCATGCGCCGCGGAACAAGGGCTACCCGATGCCGCCTGGTCCGCCGCAACGCGCGTCCAAGCTCGTTTCCGATGGCGCCAAGGCCCTGGGCATGCACCCATATCCATTCCCGCACGCGATCAACTCGCAGCCGTACAACGGTCGACCGATCTGCAACAACTGCGGGTTCTGCGACGCGTACGGCTGCCCGACGTCGGCGCGAGGCAGCGCCCTCGACCTGTTGCACCGCGCTCTGCTGACCGGTCGCGTCGAGCTGCGCTCGGAGACGATGGTGCACAAGGTCGAGATGAAGGGTCGGCGCGCGACGGGGTTGGCGTGGATCGACCAGCACGGCCGACGCGGGGTCGAGCGCGGAGACGTCGTGATCCTTGCGGCGTCTGGCATCGAGAGCGCGCGGCTCGCGCTGATGTCTGGGCTACCCGACCCGCATGACCGGATCGGCAAGCGCCTGATGTTCCACTACTTCACGTCGGGCTTCGGGTTGTTCCTCGACGAGCGGCTGCACGCCTACAAGAGCTGGGGCGCCGAGACGCACTGCCTCGAGGACTTCGCCGACCCGGACTTCATCGGCGCGAAGGCGTTCGCGAAGCTGCAGGGTCTGCCCTACATCCGCGGCGGGCTGTGCGAGCTCGGCGGCAGCGAGGAGGTGCTTGCGGAGGCGCAGTTCTACCAGTACATCCTCAGCGCGGTCTTGCCCGAACAGCCCTTCGGCCGGACCTTCAAGGAGCTGATGCGCACCTCCCTGCTGCGCGACCGGATCGCCGGCATCCAGATGCTCGGCCACGACCTGCCGTACCTGTCGAACAACGTCACCCTCGACCCGAAGGTGAAGGACCGGCACGGCTTCCCCGTACCGCGAATCACCTACGCGCCCGGCAAGCACGAAACGGTGGCGCAGGAGTTCTACATCCCGTTCATCACCGCAGTCCTGAAGGCGGCCGGAGCGACGGTGTCCGCCGCCGTCCCGGCGAACACGCCGCTCATGGGCGCCACCGCCTCGCTGCCGCTGACCCGGCACGTCCTCGGCGGGATGCAGATGGGCACCGACGAGAGGACCTCAGTAGTCGATGAATGGGGCCGGGTGCACACCACCGAAAACGTCTACGTGCACGACGGCGGCGTCTTCGCCACCGCCGGAGCGAATAACCCAACTCTGACGATCATGGCGGTAGTGCTGAGGATGGCTCGCCATCTCGCCGGCACAGCCTCCGAAGGCTGACGCCCAGGCAATGTGACATTGCTTGGTCACGATGGGTGGCCGGTTAGGGGGTGGCGCAGCTTTGGGCGTAGGCGCAGACGTTGAAGGACTGGCCGTCTGCGGCGAGCGCGGACGGGGTCGCCTCGTTGATCAGGCCGGGCGACAGCGCGATCGAGGTCGGGTCGCCCTGCGCGATCGTCTGGGTGCCGCCACTGGCCGTGGTAAACGTCGAGGTCGGGCCGAAGTGCGCCGTGCCGACGCCGGCGAGGATCGTCTGCGCGATGACCGTCGGCGCCTCGAGGATCCATTCGGCGGAGGACTCGGTCGACGCGTACGCCTGCGCCTTGTCGAACGTCCAGCCTTCTGTCGGGTCGGCGATCGAGATGTTCCACTGACCCGGCGAGGTCTGGTGGATGTTGACCGTCACCGAGTCGCCCGGCTTGACGGTGCACGCGCTGTTGCCGGCGCAGTTGCTGACGGGCGTCTCGGAGGCTGGAAGGATCTCGTACCAAGCGCCGTACTGCGGGCCGCTGATCGGGTTCGTCGGCAGCGAGTTCTCGGTGACCCCCGCCTGGATCAGGTCTGAGGAGTTGTAGCCGCCGATGCCGGCCCAGCTCGCGGCAAAGCCCGGCAGGATCAGACCTGCCTTCGGTACGACGAACGTCGATGTCACCGCCGTCACGTCGTGGCTTGCCGGAGTGACGGCGTAGCCGCCCCAGTTGAGGCTGGTCGCGCTCCCGCCGCGGGTAGGCAGCAGCTCATGGGCGCTGGTCTTGACGAGCCTTCCTTGCGTCACACCGCTGGCCACCGCAATCGGTGCGCTGGTTGCGGCGAGAGCCACACAAACACCAACCGAGGCGACAGTTGAGGCAAGAAGGGAGCATCTACGCATGCGAGAAGGGTAGCCCGCGGCGACCCAGCCGAAACGCCGAAATCGACCCCTATCCGCGGGACAGGACCAACGCGCGAGTGGGGCAGGCGCGGGCCGCGCGGCGGGCGTGCGCAACGACATCGTCGGGCAGCTCGCCCGGCTCGAGAATCGGGTAGCCCCACTCATCGAGCGCGATCCGCTCGGGCAACAGATCCGCGCAGAGCCCATGCGCAGTGCACAGGATGGGATTCAGCTCCACCTTCACTTCGACACCGTGTTCACTTCGACACCGGGTTCATCGCGGCACCGGTAGGAACGGCACCGCCGTGATGCCGTCACACGGCTGGCCGTCCCGATGCCGTTCGACGTCGGCGGCGAAGGTCGACAACGCGCTTGCGACGAGCCGCACCGCACCGTCGGGATGCCGGCATGCTCCCCGCCCAGGTACGACGTCGAGCCATCGACTCAGTGCCGGCCAGGTCCGGTCGTCCCACGCACCGGCGGCGAGCGCGTTCATCGCACCCGCGATCGCAGGCAGCCCGTTGAGGCATGGCCCGCACTGCCGTGCGCTGTTGGCGGCAAGGTATGACGCGACTCGCGCGGTCTCGGCGATCCCGCAGCTACCCGGGGGCAGCGCTACGAGCACCCCGGCGCCAAGCGCTGCGCCTGCACCGCGGAGCGCGGCATGAGTCAGCGGCAGTCGCGCGGCCTGCGCCGCCGGCAGCCAGCTGCCGAAGTAGCCGCCGACCAGCACCGCGTCCGAGCCGCGAAGCGACAGACCTGCGGCGGTGAAGATGCGGCCGATCGTCGTACCGGTCGCCACCTCCGCAACGCGCCGCTCGACGCTGCGTCCATCTACACGGTGTCCGCTGACGGTGACCAGCATCGTGCCCGGCTCCCAGCGGTCGCCGATGCCGCGGTACCACTCGGCGCCGTACCGCGCGATCGTCGCGAGCTGGGCGAGCGACTCGACGTTGCTGATCAGCGTCGGGCGACGATTGACCCCGCGCTCGAACGGTCGCGGCGGCGTATACGCCGGCAGGGCATCGCCACCATTGAGCCAGCTGACGATCGCTGACTCCTCACTTGCGACGTACCGCCGCGGAAGGGGCCCGAGCGTCACGCCAACCGCCTCGCGGCCACGCTCGGCAAGAGCGGCACGCAGATAGGGAATGGCCGACGAGCCGGAGTGCACGGCCAGGTAGGCGCGATCCGCGCCGACCGCGCGAGCGGCGAGCTGAATGCCGTCGAGCACCAGGTGCGGGACCCGCGCCAGCAACATGGTGTCCTTCGCGCTGGCCGGCTCGCCCTCGCAGCCGTTGGCGACAACGACCGCCGGACCCTTCCCCGCCGCAACGGCCGACAGCTTGCGCGCGACCGGGAAGCCGGCACCACCACGGCCGAGCAGCCCGGCCGATTCGATCTCATCGATCAGCGCAGTAGCACGAAGCCCAGGCAGCGGACCCCAGACTTCGTGGTGGCGCGCGAGGCCGACCGAGCTGTCTGTCGTCAACCCGGACAGCAGCCGACCAGACGAGCCCGACGTCGTCCGAGGCTCTTCGATCGCCACGGTCATCGAGCGCCTGCCACGCGAGGTACGGCGGTGAGTGAGTTGCGTCGCTCACTGGTCAGCCAGCGCGCGGCAGTCGCGACCGAGAGCACGCCGAGCGAGCCGAGCGCGAGGTAGAGACCCCACCGGCCGTGAGCCGCATCGGTACCGGTGAGCAGGAAATGCCCGAACGCAAGCGGCCAGAGCGCGTACGTCGTCCAGTGGATGACCCGCCAGGTGCGCAGCGAGAGCCGATCGCGAAGCAGGCTGGTCACGATGACGAGTACGACGGCGTCGAAGGACAACGTGCCCATCGCCATCCCGAGGGTTCGGTAGTGCGACACGAACGGCACCGCCACCGACCACCAGCCGACGTGGACGAAGGTGTCGATCATGGTCGTCACGATGTGCAGCAGCGTGAAGCCAAGGGCGAGCAGCGCGACGTTTCGGTGCAGGTGCTGCGTCGCGAACCGCGGCCAGTAGCGCATCTCCCGGAGCCGCTGCGTAGATGCGAGCCCCAGTCCGAACGAAACCGTCATCAGGACGAACGCGACGATCGCGGTGGCGCGGGTCAGATACCAGAGCTGCGATGAGGAGGTGAACGATGCGGCCAGGGTCGTCATGATTCGGGCCAGTCGCCGACGTGAACAACCGCGCCGTCATGGGCGACCAGGCGCGCGGCCAATCCGCGGGCACTGAGCCAGCCCTCGGCCTCGTGCCCAGCAATGATCGCCGCCGTCGACGCGGTGTTGGCGAGGGTGCACGTCTTCGCCGTGACACTGACCGTCCGCCACGGGCCGTTGGCCGGGCCACCGGAACGCGGGTCGATGAGGTGGTGCAGCTCGTGACCGCCGCGACGCCACCTGCGGGCGCGGGTGCTCGACGTGGCGAGCGCGCCCTCGCTGATCGCGACGTACTCGGTCGTGCCGTCGTCCGCCGGCAGCGACAAGTCGCTGCGGTCGGTCACCGTGATCGGCCAACCACCGTCCGGCGCGTCACCGCCGACGCCGATGTCCCCGCCAAGGCTGACCAGCACGCCACCACCGGCGACCTCGAGTGCCGCTGTCGACGCGAGGTCGGCGGCCAGTGCCTTGGCTGTCGCGCCGAGGTCGACCATCGCACCGTCTCGGACGCGTGCCCGACCCGTGTCTTCGTCGAGCTCGATCGCAGCCCGGCCTGGCACGTCCCGGATGCCGATCACCAGCGGACCATCGGGCGCGACCGCCGTGAAGGTTCTGTCATAGCCGTGGTCGACGAGGACGCCGCCGACCGTCGGATCGACCAATCCGTCGGTCCAGTCGGCAGCGTCGATCGCAATCCGCAGCGCGCACGCGAGCAGCGGGCTGACCGGCACCCAGTCACCGCTCGCAGCGTTGAGCAACGCCAGCTCGGAGTCGGGCCGGAACCTGCTCGCCGCTAGGTCGATGTCGAGCAGCACCTGTTCGACGGCGGCGCATGCGTCGTGCAACGCGGATGCGTCGGTGACGACGAGCTGTGCCGTCGTACCCAGCGCTGGCCAGTCCGCGATGCCGTAGGCGTGCTGCGCGGCGTAGGCGCGATGCAGGTCGCGCCGCGTCGGAGTCAGAGCGGTCATCAGCTGCCGCCGCTCGTGCCACCGGTCGGCTGCTGCGGATAGGTGTACGTCGGCTGGGTCGGCGTCGTGACCGTCGTAGTCGTCACAGGCGTCGGCGTGGAAACAACCGCCGGGGCAGTCGTCGGGGTGCTCGTCGTCGTCTTGTGAGTCGGCTTCGCCGTCGGACTCGTGACTGTCGTTGTCGTCGACGTGCCGGCGCTCGATGGCGTCGACGAGGACCCGACCGCCTTCTGCGTCGTCTTCTTGTGGCGCACGTGGCCGGCGCTCTTGGTGCTCGTCAGCGACTGCGGGGGTGTCGTCGAGGTCGTCGAGGTCGTCGTCGGAGTCGTGGACGACACCGTCGTACCGGTGTCGGCCGCGGCCGAGCTAGCGGCCGGGACGTCCAACGCAACCACGATCGCGCCGGTGCCGAGCGCAGCACCGACGCCGGTGACAGCGGTGATTCGCCGCACCCGGCGACGCACTCGGTCACGTTGCGCGGCGGCAATCGCCCGGCTCGTCGCGTCCATGTCTCCACTCTGATCGCGGCCACTGATTCTGGCCTTAACCGTCGCTGTGAGCTACCTGTGAGTCGCAGCGATCCCTACGTCTCATTAGACGTGCAGGAGCCAGCGCGGTTCATCAGCCTTACGTCTCATTTCCACGTGGGCATTTCGGGCCATACCTACCGCAATCAAGTCGCAGGCACGCGAAATGAGACTGTTGTCAGGTGAACGGGGGTCCCGTCGACGCAGCGACGCCGGCAATAGTTGGCGCCGCCCAGACGATCCAACGACCAGATGCCTCGATGGACGCTGCGGATCTGCGCGGTCCGATCGAGCTCATGGTCGATGCGGCGCGCGCAGCAGCTGACGACACCGGCGTTCCTGCGCTGCTCGCCAAGGTCGACTGGATCGGCGTGGTCGGCGGCTTCTGGGGCTACGCGAACCCCGGACAGGTGATCGGCCAGCAGATCGGCTCGCCCGATGCCGTGACCTGCCTGACGTTCTTGAGCGGCACCTCACCGCAGGAGCTCGTCTCACTCGCCTCACAACGGATCGCCAACGGCGAGCTCGACGTCGCACTCATCGTCGGCGGTGAAGCGCGATCATCCCGGCAGCGACTGGAGCGCGCCGGCCAAGAGGCGCAGTGGTGCCGCGATCCCGGCACGGGCATCCCCGAGCGAGTCGGCGACATCCCCGACGAGGTGGTGGTCGAGACCCTCGAGCTTGGTGGCCCGGTCACGTTCTACGCGTTGTTCGAGGACAGCATGCGACGTGCGATGGCGACGACGGTCGGCGAGCATCGCGACCGGATCTCGGCGCTGTGGTCACGCTTCAACGACATCGCCGTCGCAAACCCGTACGCATGGGACCGACGGCCGTACGACGCCGCGACCATTCGTGAGGCCACGCCCGACAACCGGATGATCTCCTTTCCGTACACGAAGTGCATGGTCGCCAACAACCAGGTCGACATGGCCTCGGCGCTGCTGCTGTGCAGCGTCTCCGCCGCACGAGCCGCGGGCATCGCTGCTGATCGCATGGTGTTCCCCCAGGTGTGTACGACGAGCCACGAGACCTGGACGGTTGCGCAACGACGGCTGCTGCACGGGGTGCCCGCCCTCGCGGCCGCGGGCAAGACCGCACTCGAGGAGTCCGGCCTGGACATCGCGCAGATCGAGCACATAGACCTGTACGCCTGCTTCCCGTCGATCGTGCAGATGTCGGCCGCCGAGCTCGGCATCGATCTCGACCGGCCGCTGACCGTGACGGGCGGCCTTGGCTTCGCCGGCGCGGCGATTGCCAACTCCTCCGGGCATGCGATCGCGGCGATGGTTCCGCTGGTTCGCGAGGGCGGCAACGGGTTGATCCACGCCAACGGCGGATGCGCGACGAAGCACGCCTTCGGCATCTACGGCTCGCAGCCGCCGGAGCGGTTCCGCTACATCGACTGCAACAACCAGGTCGACCACGACGCGCGCCCGGTCGGCTCGCCGGAGGACCCAACCGCAGGCATGGAAGAGGCCAGCACAGTGGTGTACGACCGCAACGGTCCGACCCACACCGTCGCCTCGGTCATCACGGCGGATGGTCGCCGGGTCTTCACCAAGACGCCGATCACCTAGACCGAAACGCGCCCGACACACCGCGGACGCACGGCCGAGACGACGGCGCGATGGTCTGCACCTGTGACAACCGAGAAGGTCACGCTGCAGCGGCGCGTGATCCATGGCTACCGCCGCGCCTATCGGATCGGCGGTTCGGGCCCGCCACTGCTGTTGCTCCACGGAATTGGTGACAGCTCAGAGACTTGGGCCGACGTCATCGAGCCGCTGGCCCGCCGCTTCACGGTCATCGCACCCGACCTGCTCGGCCACGGCGAGTCCGATCGGCCGCGCGCCGACTACGCGATCGGCGCCTATGCCTGCGGGATGCGCGACCTCATCTCTTCGCTCGACATCGAGCGGGTCAGCGTCCTCGGTCACTCGCTTGGTGGCGGCATCGCGATGCAGTTCGCGTACCAGTTCCCCGAACGATGCGAGCGGTTGGTGATCGTCGGCAGCGGCGGACTCGGTCGCTCGGTCCATCCGTTGCTGCGAGCCGCTGCTGCACCTGGCGCGGAGCTCGTACTGCCACTCGTCACGCAGCCGGCGATGCGCTGGCTGATCCGTAACGCGACCCCGGTCGTACGGCACGCACCAGGCGTCGGGCTGGGCCCGGACACCGACTACGTCGTACGCCGATTCGACGGACTGTCGTCCGGACGCGCCCGCAGCGCCTTCTTGCGGACATTGCGCGCCGGCGTCGACGCGCGCGGCCAGGTCGTGACGATGCTCGATCGCTGCTACCTCGCGAGCGGGCTGCCGACGATGATCATGTGGGGCGAGCGCGACCGGATCATTCCGGTACGCCACGCCCACGCGGCGCACCGCGCCTTGCCGGGCAGCCGCCTGGAGATCTTCGCCAACTCAGGGCACTTCCCGCATCACGACGAGCCCGATCGGTTCGCCAACGTGGTCAAGCAGTTCCTGACCTCGACACCGGCGAGCACGTACGACGCAGCCCGGTGGCGCGAGATGCTTCGTCACCCGCCGATCCACCCGGCGACGCTGTCGGCTTTGGAGGAGGCAGGCACCAGCTCGAGCGGTTCGTAGCTATCCGGCCGGGACGCCAGGTCGGGTTGTCGCAGTGCGTGTAGTGCGTCCAGGTCGCGCCCTGCAAGATCGCCATGCAGTCGGCGGAGAACTCCACGCCGCGTGACCCGGATCGGCCCGGACCACCGAAGTGTCGGTTCATCTGATGTCGGTCGTCAGCTGCCAGCGCACGAACCCCGGGTAATAGTCCGGCAGCGAGTCGATGCCTGGATGAGATTGGCGCGACGCACGTCGCGCTGCCGGACCTGAGGCGAGGCCGACACATTGGCCACCGGCAGGACCACCGTTGCGACCAAGGCCATTGCCGAGCAGCGTCGTACCAGGCGAGACATGCGGCCCACCGAAAGTACGACGAGCCCGCGACCACTCGGTCACGGGCTCGTCGTACTTGCAAGCGGACTACGTCAGCTGTCGCTGCCGCTCTCGGACGCGCCTTGCGGGCCCTGACCCGCGGGCGGCGGACCGGCGTGCCCGCCGGGTCCACCCGGACCACCTTGACCAGGACCGCCCTGACCGCCCTGGCCCGCAGTGGGCTTGCCGTCGAAGATGCCAATCGCGGTGAGCGCCGCGTCGTCCTGCTCGGCCTGAACCATGACGGTGTCGCCGGTCGCGACGCCGGTGGCGTCCGCGGTGGCGCCGTTCTTGACGATCTTGGTCGAGGAGTCGATGACGTACGTCGCAGAGAACTTGTCCGCGCTCACGACGGTGATCGACGTCGCGGTGACCGCAGAAACCGTGCCGACCTGATTCGCGTAGACCTCGAACGTGCCGTCCGTGGTCTCGACCGTCTCGGTGCCGTGCAGCATCTGCGGCGGAGTCGGCCGCGCGGTACCGGTACCGGTCGTGCCGGTCCCGGTGGTGGGCGTAGTGCCGGTCGTCGTGTCCTTGGCTGTCGAGTGCTTCTTCACGTGCTTCGCGTGGTGGGTAGCAGCGGACGCGGTTCCCGCGGCCGCGCCGACCACGAGCAGCGAGCTCGCCGACCACGCGGCGACGCGCAGTCCGGTCGAGAGTCGTGCCTTCATCTGGGGTCCTTCCATCGTTCGGGAGTGAGGGCCGTTCGCAGAGCAGAACGACCTGGCGAGCGACCTCGTAACAGGACTGTGCGATTCCCAGGAATCGCACAGGTTCCGTTCAGCCAACGCGCTGGCGGACTCGTTACGGTTTCGCCAGTCTCGAGCGATATCCGGAAGTGGGGCCAGTGGCGCGCAAGGGGGTCGAGGCAGCCGATGCTGCCGATGACGGCCTCAACGTGCTGGTCGGCCGAGCCAAGATCGGCGACATCGGAGCGCTCGACGAGCTGCTCCGCGAGGTACGCCGGGCGGTGGTTCGCTACGCCGGCGCGCAACGGATGTCTCGCGACGACGCCGAGGACCTCGCTCAGGAGGTCTGCCTCGCAGTCGTGAAGATCGTCCCCGAGTGGCGCGAGACCGGCCGCTCGATGTGGGGCTTCGTCTTCACGGTCGCTCGCAACAAGCTCACCGACGGCGTACGCCGACAGGTCAGACAGGGCGCGATCGCCCGGCCAGTTGAGCTGGACGACGACACCCGCGGCGTACTCGCGGTTGCCGACGCCGACCTCGGGCCGGAAGAGCGCGCCGTGACGAGTGACTCCACCAAGCGCATGGAACGGCTGCTCCGACAGCTGCCTGGCACGCAGCGTGAGGTGCTGTTGCTTCGTACCGTCGTCGGCCTTTCTGGCAAGGAGACGGCTCAGGCACTGGGACTCTCGCCGGGGAGCGTCCATGTCCTGCAACACCGCGCGGTGACCAAGCTGCGCAGCCTCTATACCCAGCAGGCCGACGCCGAGGAGGTGCAGCGATGAGCAGGGGAGGCAATATCCGCCGCGAATGGACCCATCGCCGGCTTGGCCTCGGCGCGATGAAGCCAGGCGACGGCCAGCTCGCGCACACCGACGCGCTGCTGACCGCCGTGGGCGCGCGTGACGCAACATCTATCGGTGGCGATGCGTTCGCCAACGCATTGCTGGACTTCGCGTACGACGTAGACCTCACGGTCGGCGTGGCCGACCTCGACACCCAGCCGATTCCGGTCGAGCAGCTTCGCCTTACGCCGGCGCCCGCGCCAGCCCGGCGGGTGACGTGGCGGGTGCTGGTTCCGGCAATGGGCACCGCCCTTGCTGCGGTCGTCGTCGCGGCGACGGTGTTGATCAGTCGCGCCCACCCGGTGATCGTCTCGCCCTCCGCGACCGCTACTACCGAGTCGCACCAGCTGCTGCAACACGCGACTGCGCTGATCGCTGACGCAAAGAAGGCGGCGCCGACGGCGCGCAAGCGGCTGGTGTCCGAGGCGCGTGCCGACCTCGTCCACGTCACCCGTCTATTGCCACTCGCGCCTCCCGAGCAGCGACCTGCACTGCGGGCACAGCTGTTCTCCCTCGAACGACGAGTAGCTCCGCCGCCACCACGTGCCAACTCGGGCAACAGCTCGTCGAGCTCCGGTGGCGCTGGGGCGAACGCATCGGGTTCCAGCCCAGGCACGCCGATCCGCTACGGCTCCGGCAACGGCGACGGGACGGGCACCGCAACGGTCGTAGCGAGTCCCGAACCGACCGACGGGGGTCTGCGCCCCTCACCGCCACCGACTCTCACCGGCCAGGGTGGCCTCGGCAGCGGCGCGGGAACCGGCACCGACACGCCGCCCAGCACTCCACCAACCCGCCCGCTCCCGCCACAAGGCACTGGCTCGGGAGGCGGACACCAGGGGCCTCCTGCGGGTTCGGGCGGCCACGCGCCGCAAGGATCGCAATCGGCCGCATAGCGTTCGTCCCGAGTGCCTGGCTTTTGTTGCAAACAAACGGGTCTCACCTCTTGACTGATCGCATGACTCGAACGTATGTTCGAGTCATGCGATCCGAGCTGCAGTCGGCTTTCGGTCGCACCGCTGCGCGGATCGCGGTCGCTGAGGAGATGCCGGTCGGCGCCGGCCTGATGGTCGAGCTCGAAGCGATCACAGCCCTGCCGATGGACGCGTACCTCGCCGTGCAAGTACAGGCACTGTGGGGCAAGCTCGAATCCCACCTGGCCGCCCGCCGGATGATCGCGACGTCGGACACGGTGCATCGCCTGCACGGCAGGCTCGATCTCTCCCTCGGCAACGCCCGGATGCTCGCCGCGCAGGAGATCGCATGCGCCACCCACATCCCTTATTCGACCGCGATCACCGACGTCGCGCTGGTCGAGCGGGTCGCCGACTGCCTGCCGAAGTCGTGGGAAGCCCTCGACCGCGGCGACATCACCCTGTCGCACCTGAAGTCGGTAGAGCGAGCCACACACAACTGCACCGCCCGCGTCACCGTGGCGGTCGACGCCCAGGTGATTCCGCTTGCCATCGACCGGGAGTGGACCCCGTCAGAGATCGCGAAAGCCGCCCGCAAACTCATTCTTGCGCTCGACCCGGAGGGCGCCAAGCGACGGGCAGCCGCGGCGAAGAACGAAGCAGACGTGCAGTTCTACCCGGACAACGACGGGATGGCGAGCCTCGTCGCGCATGGGCCGGCCGACAAGGCCCAGCAGATCATGACCGCCATCAACCAGCACGCCGATGCGATGGCCCGCAGCGGCGATGCCCGTCCGGCCGGGGTCCGCCGCTTCGACGCGCTCTATGACCTCGTGTACGGCGGCGCGGCCATGGCCAACGGGACTGGAATCGCCAGGCGCGTCGAAACCCGGCTCAACCTGGACCTCGCCACCTACCTCGGCCTCAACGACCAGCCTGGCGAGCTTGTCGGCTACGGACCCATCACCGCTGAGGCCGCCCGGCGCATCGCCGCCGACTCCACCCTGCGCCGACTCATCACCGACCCGCTCACCGGCAAGGCTCTCGACCTCGGACTCAAGGCCTACCGGCCCTCCGCGGCACTGGCGCGGCTCGTCGAAGCCGAGCACCCCACCTGCGGAATGCCCGGCTGTGGCCGATCTGCCGACACCTGCCAGATCGACCACCGAAAGGAGCGACACGACAGCGGACGCACCGATGAGGACAACCTCGGACCGCTCTGCCTCATGCACCACCAGATGAAGACCAAGAAGCTGTGGAAGCTCGACGTCGGACCCGAGGGCACCGAGAAATGGACCAGCTACCTCGGCTACACCTACACCAAGAAGCCAGCTTGGTTCCCGTTACCCGAACCCTTGTCACCTGAAGATGAGCGGGGCGACACGCTCGCCGCGATCCTCGACCGGCTACCCGACTTCGACCCCGACCCGCCGTACCCCGACGAGCCACTTGCCGAACCACCGCCACTCACCGATGAGCAATATCAAGAAATGGCGTTCGCGGTCGACAACCTCCACGCCTTCGGCGACAACTTCCGTGACTGGTGCAACCGCCACTACGACGAAGCACGACGAACCGGACTCGTCGCCTAGCTAACTGAGTGGCACCTAAGCCCGCGCAGCTTTGGCTTGGGATGCGACGCGGTGATTCTCACGATCTGCCGGGCCATGGATGGGTCGCTCCAGAGGTTCTCGATCGGCGACTCCCCAGCGGAGCGAAGCTCATCCTCGTCGCAGATGCCGCCCATCTCGCCAGCGCTATCAACGCGGCTCGACTCGGAACTGGGAGATCGCTGCACGGAGTTCGGCCGCCAAGTTGTTGAGCTGGGCCGCCGCCGCCGCGGACTGCTTGGAGCCGACGGCGTACTGACGCGAGACATCGGACACCTGGGTCATCGCAGCGACGACCTGGTCGGACGCGGACCGCTGCTGCTGAGTGGCGACGGAGATCTCCTTCGCGGCAGTGGTGGTCTCGTCGACCATGCCGCTGATCCGCTCGAGCGCATCGACGACAACGTGGGCGAGCTCGGAGCCGTGGCGGACGTCCTTGCTGCCTTCCTCGCTCGCGAGGATCGTCGCCGAGGTCTCCGCCTGGATCTCCGACACGATCGCCGAGATCTGACCGGTCGACTGCTGCGCCCGCTCGGCGAGCTTGCGGACCTCGGCGGCAACAACCGCGAAGCCGCGGCCGTTCTCGCCCGCCCGAGCCGCCTCGATGGCGGCGTTCAACGCGAGCAGGTTGGTCTGGTCGGCAAGGTCGTTGATCACCTCGAGGATCCGGCCGATCTCGTGGCCCTTCTGACCGAGCGAGATCGCCCGGGTGCCGATCTGCTCGACGCGCATCGCGATCGTGTCCATCGCCTCGACGGAAGCGGACACGGCCTCGCGGCCGTCCTCGGCGTGGCGCAACGTCTCGGCGGCGTAGCGCGCGACTGACTCCGAGGTGTCCGCGATCTGCGCCGCCGTAGCAGCGAGCTCCTCGATGGTCGACGTCGTCTCGGAGACAGCGGACGACTGCTGAGTCGCCGAAGCTGCGTGGTCCTCTGCCGAGGCAAGCAGCTCCTGTGCGGACGCGCTGATCTGCTCGCCACCTCCGCGGATCTGACCGACCAGCGACCGAAGCGAGCCGAGTGTGTAGTCCAGTGAGCTGCTGAGCTTCTGCAGCGACTCGTCGTCGAATGCCTCCGCAGTGACCGACGTACCAAGATCGCCCTGCGCTGCTTTCGCCATGACGGTCGACAACTCGTCGACGCCGGCGTCGAGCCGGTGCTTGTCGGCGACCGCGCTCTCCTGCGCTCGGCGGATTCCGTCGGTGATCACCGCGATGTACCAAGCCGCGGCAGGAAGCAAGGTGCAGACGAAGAGCATCGAGCCGCGGTTGTTGTCGGTGGCAGTGCCGGCGATGAAGGAGGACAGCACCACGCCGCCCGAAGCCATGAAGCCGAAGAAGACCGTCACCAACACGGGCAGGCTGATCGCCGCCGGGATCTGCGCGACGAGAAAGAACAACCAGAACGGCCGAGCGATGCCGTCGGTGATCGCGCACAGCCAGGTGAGACCCGCCGTACTCAGGACCAGCTGGATGATCGAACCGGTCGTGGACAACCTCAGCCGGCCGGCGCTCCCGGTCCGGCCGGCGATCAGCAGCTGCGAGCCGTAGCCGATCGCGATGAGCGCGCAGACGCCCATCAGTACCAGGTAGACCCAGTGCCGCTGCGGGTGGTTCGACCCGTATTGGTCGAAGGTCAGCGTTCCGGCAAGCGCGGCCGCGGTGATCCAGGAGACGTACGTCCCGACGCGGTCGAACCGTCTTTGGAAATCGTGTTCGTCCACGGTGGCTCACTCCACCAGGTTTGGCGGCTACGCGCTACGTACGTTGGCGACGATCTGGTCGCGAGCGCGCTTGCCCTCCGGAATGATCGCAAGCAGCGGGTGGACGTGCGGCATGTCCGCCTCTTCGTGCAGCCGGACCTCGACGTTGTGCCCCGCAGCGCGCTTGACCAGGTTGTGCGCATCGACGTTCAGGATGTCGTGCGTCCCCGTATAGACCTCGATCGGCGCGAGGCCGTCGAGCTCGCCGAACAGCGGGCTCGCCAACGGGTCCGTCACATCGAGATCGCCGGCGTAGAGCTTGCCGCAATGCGCCAGACCGCCAATGCTCAGCATCGCGTCGTTCGGGTCGATCGCAGCCAGCGCCGGGTCGGTCATCGTGACGTCGAGCCAGGGTGAGATCAGCACGGTCTGCCGCGGCTGCTTGCCACGAGCCAGCAGCTGCTGCACGACGGCAAGCGACAGGCCGCCGCCGGCGCTGTCCCCCATGACGGTGACCGTGCCGGGCTCGCTCGCGTCGATGATGCTCTCGGCCCAGTCGGTAGCGATCGGGACCGTCTTGGCGGCGGTCGTCTCGGGTGCCAGCGGGTAGATCGCCACCGAGACCTGCGCCCCCGTCGTCCGCGCGAGGTGGGTCAGGAACGTCCAGTGCGGACCCGCGACTTCGAAGGTGTACGACCCACCGTGCAGGTAGACGACCCGCTGATCGGAGGCGCCGGACCGCGGCGTCAGCTCGAAGACCCGCATGCCGAATGCGGTGGTGTCGGCGAGGTTGAGGTCGGTCAACCATTTGGCCTTCGGAGCCGGGTCTTTCACCTTGGTCCGCGACTTCGCGACTACCCGCTGCATCTTCTCTGCGCTGTCGCCACGGCGCTTCGCGCCGAGCACTCGAAGCACACCCTCTACGGCCTTGCTCTGCCATGACACGGCGAGGAGTACAGCACGTATCAACCGCGGATGTAGAGGAACCTCGGTGCTCGAAGGCGCTCAGTGCTGAAGCCATGCGAGCGCGTCGCGTCGTACTCGTCGACCTTGACCGAGCCATCGCTGTAGACCGCAACGACGTAGGCGACGTGACCGTAGGCCGATGCGGTGATCGTCCAGCCCTTATAGCTCGACTTCTCGAAGCTGTTCCACTGGGCGACGGTTCCGACCGCGGGTGTTTTGCTGACGACGTAGCCGAGCTGCCGAGCTGCGATGGCCCAATGGTCGGCGTTGCCCCACTGCACCGACCGTCCCGTCGGCGCAATCATGTTGTCCTGGAACGCGGCGTCACCCGACTGATGCAGCCGCCAGGCGACGTACGACGTGCACTGCCTGGCGTTGAAACCCCACGAATCCATCTGGCCGACGCCCACATTTGCCCACGGATAGCCGCCTGCTGCCTGCGCGGGAGCAACGACCGCCAAACAGCCCAGGACAGCCCCAGCGATCCCCAACTTGCGCATGAGTCCATCCAACTCGGGCGGGGTTACCGCTCCATTAACGACCCGCGGCTTCCGTACGTGATGATCATCACGTCCGCATTGACGCAAAACTGACAAACAGTCATGATTGACCGTAAGAGTGCGAACTCTGACGCCTACGGCGGCCAGTGGCCTCCACGACCGACCGGACGGCGCAGTCGACCCCTTCACAACGAGGTGAGATATGCCCGCGAAGACCTACGTCATCGGCGTCGGGATGACGAAGTTCGAGAAGCCCGGAAGCCGCGAATGGGACTACCCCGACATGGCACGGGAGTCCGGCACGAAGGCGCTCGAAGACGCCGGCGTCTCCTACGAGGCGATCGAGCAGGCCTACGTCGGCTACGTGTACGGCGAGTCCACCTGCGGCCAGCGCGCGGTCTATGAGCTGGGCCTGACCGGCATCCCGGTCATCAACGTCAACAACAACTGCTCGACCGGCTCGACGGCGCTCTACCTCGCCAACCAGGCAGTCCGCAGCGGCGTCGCCGAGTGCGCCCTGGCCCTCGGCTTCGAGAAGATGCAGCGCGGCTCGCTCCAGGCGACGTTCGAGGACCGCGAGAACCCGATGCAGAAGCACGTCCTCGCGCTCAACGAGAAGCGCGAGATGGCGCTTCCGCTCGCACCATGGATGTTCGGCGCCGCGGGCGTCGAGCACATGGAGAAGTACGGCACCACGCCGGACCACTTCGCGAAGATCGGCGAGAAGAACCACCGCCACTCCGCGAACAATCCCTACGCGCAGTTCCAGGACGTCTACACCCTCGACGAGATCAAGGAGTCGAAGGTCATCTACGACAAGCTGCCGCTGACCAAGCTGCAGTGCTCGCCGACCTCTGACGGCTCCGGCGCGGCGGTCATCGCCAGCGAGAAGTT
The DNA here is from genome assembly GCA_036267875.1 of Mycobacteriales bacterium. Taxonomy (GTDB): domain Bacteria; phylum Actinomycetota; class Actinomycetes; order JAFAQI01; family JAFAQI01; genus DASZTV01. The sequence goes on along the minus strand of DATAVE010000160.1, from coordinate 40,044 downwards.
CGTCGAGGAGCACGGTCTCGGTGACCGCGCGATCGAGATCGTCGGACAGGCCATGGTCACCGACATGCGCAGCACGTTCGAGAACAACTCGGCGGCCACTCTCGTCGGCTACGACATGAGCAAGGAAGCCGCCCGCAAGGTCTACGACCAGGCCGGTATCAGCGCCGACGATGTCCAGGTCATCGAGCTGCACGACTGCTTCTCCGCCAACGAGCTGCTGACCTACGAAGCGCTCGGCCTGTGTGCGGAAGGCGAAGGCGGCAAGCTCGTCGACAACGACGACACGACGTACGGCGGCCGCTGGGTCGTCAACCCGTCCGGCGGTCTGATCTCCAAGGGCCACCCGCTCGGCGCCACCGGCCTCGCGCAGTGCGCGGAGCTCACCTGGCAACTGCGCGGCACCGCCGACGCCCGTCAGGTCGACGGCGCGAAGGTCGCGCTCCAGCACAACATCGGCCTCGGCGGCGCCGCTGTCGTAACGGCGTACCGCCCGGCCAACCGATGAGCGAGACGACGAAGTTCAACCCGGCTGGCGTCGGCCTCTGGAGCGACAACAAGCTCTTCGACGTCACCGCCGAGCGGATCGCGGCGTACGCCGCGGCGACGAACGACCCGATCGCGGCTCACCTCTCCGGTGAGATCGCGCCGCCGGTGTTCGCCGTCGTACCCATCTTCGACATCCTGCTGAGCCAGCTGTTCGCGGTCGCACCCGACACCATCGCGCCGTTCGTGCTGCACGGCGAGCAGGACTTCACCTTCCACCGTCCGATCAAGGCGGGCGACCAGCTCACCTCGCGCGGCAAGGTGATCGGCTACGCGGGCAAGGCCAGCGGCACGGTCGGTGCGGTCTACATCGAGACGCATGACGCCAACGGCGACCTCGTCAACGAGCAGTACGTGTCGACCTTCATCCGCGGTATCGACGCCGGCGAGTCGGTCGGGGAGCTCGCCCCGACGCACGCATTCGACGCAGCTGCGCACGGCCTGGCACCGGTGGCCAAGACCGTCCAGCACGTCGACGAGGACCAGACGTTCCGGTATTCGCCCGCCTCGGGTGACCCGATGCCGATCCACCTGGATGCGGAGTTCGCAAAGTCGGTCGGCCTGCCGGGGATCATCGCCCACGGGCTGTGCTCGATGGCCTTCACGTCGTGGGCTGCGCTCACCGAGCTGGGCAACGGTCACACCGAGCGGCTTCGCCGGCTCGCCGTCCGGTTCTCCAAGCCGGTCATCCCGGGCCAGGACATCGAGTCGACGTTCTTCGCCACCGGCTCCTCGGCCGGCGCAACCAACTACGCATTCGAGACCCGTGTCGGTGACGACGTCGTCATCAAGGACGGCCTCGCCGTCATCGCGGACTGACACACCTATATATAGAGGGGCATACGAAGTGGGAGCACTCGACGGCCGCGTGGCTGTCATCACCGGAGCTGGTCGCGGAATCGGTCGTGAGCACGCGCTGCTGTTCGCCCGTGAGGGTGCGGCGGTCGTGATCAACGACCTCGGCGGCGCGAACGACGGCTCCGGCTCGGACACCGGCCCGGCGCAAGAGGTAGTCGAGGAGATCAAGGCGTTCGGTGGCCACGCTGTCGCCAACACCGACAACGTCGCGACCTGGGACGGCGGCAAAAGCCTCGTCGCTCAGGCAGTCGAGGAGTTCGGTCAGCTCGACGTCGTCATCAACAACGCGGGCATCCTGCGCGACGGCTTCCTCGCGGGCCTGTCCGAAGAGCAGTGGGACGCAGTCATCGCGGTTCACCTCAAGGGTCACTTCTGCGTGATGCGCCACGCGGCGGAGTACTGGAAGGACCAGAGCAAGTCGGGCGCCACGGTCAACGCGGCGATCGTCAACACCTCGTCCAGCTCCGGTACGACACTGCCGAACCCGGGCCAGGTCAACTACGGCGCCGCCAAGGCGGGCATCGCCGCGATGACGCTCGTCGCGGCTCAGGAGCTCGGCCGCTACGGCGTACGCGCCAACGCGATCACGCCGCTTGCGCGGACCCGCCTCACCCTGGCGACGCCGGGCATCGACGTGATGATGGCCAAGCCCGAGGACCCAGGCGCACTCGACCCATTCGACCCGGCCGGGATCTCACCGCTCGTCGCATACCTGTCGACCGCCAACTGCGGCATCACCGGCAAGGTCTACGAGGTCGCTGGCAGTCACATCTCCGAGCTCGCCGGGTGGAGCTACGCCAACAAGGCGGAGACCGACAAGCCGTGGACAATCACCGAGGTAGAGCAGCGCCTCACCGACTGGTCCTGACGCTTCAAGAGGGGTACATAGATGATCGGCTGGTCTGACACCGAGCTCGCAATCCGGGACGCGATCCGGGACTTCGCCAATGCCGAGATCCGGCCGCACATGGACGCACTCGAGTCCGGTGAGATGCTGCCGTACCCGCTGATCCGCAAGCTGTTCGCGACGTTCGGCATCGACGCGATGATGGCCGACGCGTTCGACAAGCGGATCGCCAAGGAGAAGGGCAGCACGGCCGCCTCGTCGGACTCCGACGGCGAGGGTGGCGCGGACTCTGCAGATAGCGTCGCCGGAGGCGACGATGCCATGCAGCTCATCCTGTCGATCGAGCTGACCAAGGTCGCGATGGGGCTGACCGCCGCGATGGGCGTCAGCATGGGCCTCGCGGGCGGCACGATCTCCTCGCGCGGCAGCATCGAGCAGAAGGAGCGCTGGGCGCGCGACCTGATGAGCTTCGAGAAGGTCGGCGCGTGGGCGATCACCGAGCCGAACTCCGGCTCGGACGCGTTCGGTGGAATGACGACGACGGCCCGCCCGGTCGCCGACGGCTATGTCCTCAACGGCGAGAAGACCTTCATCACCAACGGTCCGTACGCCGACACGATGGTCGTCTACGCCAAGCTCGACGACGGCAGCAACGACGACAAGCGCCGCCGTCCGGTGCTGACCTTCGTGCTGGACGCCGGCATGGAAGGCCTCACCCAGTCCAAGCCGTTCAAGAAGATGGGCATCCACTCCTCGCCCACCGGTCAGCTGTTCTTCTCTGACCTCCACGTCGGCGAGGACCGCCTGCTCAATGGTGGCGGTAGTGGCCAGGACGGTCGGGACAGCGCGCGCTCGAACTTCACGACGGAGCGGATCGGCATTGCGGCGATGTCCCTGGGCGTCATCGAGGAGTGCCTGTCGCTGTGCATCGACTATTCGAAGAACCGCGAGCTGTGGGGTCAGAAGATCGGTGAGTTCCAGCTCATCCAGCTCAAGCTCGCCAACATGGAAGTGGCTCGGCAGAACGTGCAGAACATGGTGTTCCGCACCATCGAGCTGCGTCGCGCGGGCCAGACGCCGACGCTGGCCGAGGCCTCCGCGATGAAGTACTACTCCTCGCAGGCAGCCACCGAGGTTGCCATGGAGGCAGTGCAGCTTTTCGGCGGCAACGGCTACATGTCGGAGTACCGCGTCGAGCAGCTCGCCCGTGACGCAAAGTCACTGATGATCTACGCCGGGAGCAACGAGGTACAGATCACCCACGTCGCGCGCGGCCTGCTCAGCTGAGCGATTCGTGACGACGACCGCAGGGCCTCGGCGTACTCAGGCCGAGCGCAGTGCAGAGACCCGTGGCCGCATCATCGCCGCGGCGATCGACTCTCTTGTCGAGCTGGGGCATTCGAAGACGACGACGCTCGAGGTTCAGCGACGTGCCGGCGTATCGCGCGGTGCACTGCTCCACCACTTCCCGTCCCGAGCCGAGCTGCTCGTCGCCGCCGTCGACGAGCTGTTCGCGGGACAGCGGCAGGTGTTCTACGAATCGACCACCTCACCGGAGCACCGCGGCATCGACAAGGGCATCGATGCACTGTGGCGGGTCGGCAACAGCCCGCTCGCGCTCGCCGCGGACGAGCTATGGGCGGCTGCCCGCAACGACCCTGAGCTGCGCGAGGCGCTGACCCGGCAGAACCGGATGCTCAGCGAGCAGATCCGCGCAATGGCCGCCGCCCAATGGCCGGAGTATGTCGACCACCCGAACTACGAGACCGTGTTGCTGGTCGTCGTCGATGCGATGCGAGCCGCGATGCGTGCCCAGGTGGTTCGCAGCGAGCGAGCGACGTCTATGCGAGTCGCCGCCTGGAAGCGGGTAGCGCACCTCCTCCTCGACGACTAGTCCCCGAAGTAGCACACGACCTGGGCCCCGATTCGGGCGATTCGCCGCATACCGACCGCCGGGCGGGCAGGTCGTGTGCTACTTCGGGGAATCGAGGCAGGAGTAGAGCGCGGCGAAGAGCGGGTCTGAAGTGTTGTGCTTGCCGCTCATCTGGCTGCGCACGAAACCGACACTCACGCGGCGTACCGGGTCGGCGAACATGATGTGGCCGCCGGCGCCCTCCGCCGCAACCGTCTGGGGCGTCGGGCCGTATGCAGGTTTGGCGCCCGGCGCCGGTTCGTTCGCCCCGTAGCCAAGCGTCCGGGTCAGCAGCGTCTTCTTCTCCAGCCCGAGTACGCCGGCGAACGGGATCGACTTCTTCAGGATGTAGTCGCCGCGACGTGCGGCCGGCTTGATCCACTCCTGCACCGACTCAGCCGACAGATAGCGGTGACCGTCAACCTCGCCGCCCTGGGCGAGAACCTGGAATGAACGCGCTAGACCTCGAGCGGTCGCCAGCCCGTTGCTCGCCGGGACCTCTGCGGTCAAGAACTTGTCGTTCTCCAGCAGCTTGTCGATCGAGTCCATGATCGAGGCCTTGCCGTCGCTCAGAAACGCCTGCCCGGCGAGAGTGTTGCCGCGTAGCCGCTTGCTCACGAGATTCATCACGAACTTCTCCGGGCCCTTGAGCTCATCCGGGCTGCTGACATAGACCTGAGCCATCCGCGCGAGAACGTCCGGCGTCGCGCCGATGTGCACGTCGGCGCCGAGCGGAGTGGCGTACTCCGTTGCGAAGAACTGCCCGAGTGTCATCCCTCCGGTGACCCGGCGGACGAGCTCGCCGACCAGCCAGCCGTACGTCACCGCGTGGTATCCGTGCTGCGTCCCCGGCTCCCACGCGGGCTTGGCGGCGGCGAGTCCCGCGGCGATGCCAGCGAGGTCGTCCCAGCCGGTGCCATCCCACGCGAGAAGCTGGTGCACGGTCGGGAAGCCGATCACACCGCAGGTATGCATCTGGATCATCCGGACGGTCGTGTCCTGCTTGCCGTTCTGCCCGTACTCCGGCCAGTACGTCGTGACCTTCTCGTCCATGTCGATCAGGCCGCGGTCGTTCAACAGCTCGATGCACAACGCGGCGAGACCCTTGGTCACCGACGCGATCAGCATCACGGTGTCGTCCTGCCATGGCTGCCCCGGTCGCGCCCATCCGGCCCGGATGTCGACCGCGAGCCGACCGTCGACGTACGCCGCGAACGCCGCGCCGCCGGCGCCCAGATCCGATGCTTCGCGTAACGCGTCAGCGACCGGCTCGAAGCCAGCTGCGACGAAGCCGTCGACCTCGAGGAGGGCTGGAGCGGTCATACGGTCACTGCCTTTCTGCGCGAGGGCCGGGCTGGGCCGGACCGCTCGATCGCGGTCAGGCTGCCGCCGAGGTAGGCGTCGATCACCAGGGAGTTGGACTGCACTTGCTCGGGAGTTCCTTCGGCGATGATCGCGCCATCGGCCATGGCGATCATCCGGTCCGAGAGCGCGCTGACCAGCGGGATGTCGTGCTCGATGATCACGAGGGTGAGGCCAAGCTGGGCCTTGAGGTCCTGCAGCAGCACGCCGAGCGCCTCGGTCTCGCGTTGCGCAACACCTGACGACGGCTCGTCGAGCAGCAGACAGGACGGCTGCAGCGCGACGAGGCAGGCGATCTCGGTGATCCGTCGCGTACCGGTCGATAGCTGGCCGATCTGGAAGTCGCGGTAGCGGTCCAGTCCGAGCATGCCAAGCAGCTCGCGGGCACGCTGCTCCTTGCGACGCTCACCCGGAGTCACGCCGAGGAACGCCGCGGCAAACCGAGTCGGTGAGGTGCGCTCGAGCGCGAGCATCACCGTCTCCTTGACCGTCATCGTCTGGAACAACGACGCGTCCTGGAACGACCGGATCAGCCCGAGGTCCGCGCGGCGCTCCGGACCGAGCGAGGAGATGTCGCGGTGATCGAAGAACACGTGACCTCGGTCAGGCTTCGTGAAGCCGCCGAGCATCTCGAACGTCGTCGTCTTGCCGGCACCGTTCGGGCCGATCAATCCCAGAGTCTCGCCGGCCCGCACCATGAAGGACACATCGTTCACGGCGACGACGCCGCCGAAGCGCTTCTGCAGACCTCGCGCCTCGAGTAGCCGTGCGCCCGCAACCGGAGGCAGCTTGGAGCCGGCGACCGACCACTCGCGTACGTGCGCGACCGTCGCCTCTTGCGGCGGCACGTCAGCAACTGGTGCGGTCTCGCCGAGGAAGACGCCGGCCCGCTTGGCGATCGCGCGGATGACCAGTTGGCGGATCGGTTCGAACAGGCCCACGAGACCGGACGGCTTCCACAGGATCAGCGCCAACGCGCCGAGCTGGGTGCCGGCCAGGCCGATGTTGCCGAGGTTGAGCAACGGCAGGCCCATCACCCAGATCGCGCCGATGATCGGGCCGCCGAGCACCGACACTCCGCCCAGCACGGTCATGACCACGACATCGATGCTGGTGCTCGACGGAAAGACGTCGGGACTGAGGTAGCTGTGCGCGTGACCGAACGCAGCACCTCCGATGCCGGCGATCGCGCCGGCAAGGAAGTATCCCTGCATCTTCACGAGGCTCGCCGTGATGCCGAAGGCACGGGCGTTGTCCTCGTTGTCCCGCACCGCGACAAGGAGCCGGCCGAAGCCTCCAGTACGTACGTTTCGACAGACCACCAGTGCGATGACGAAGATCGCAAGCGCGAAGTAGTAATAGGAGTGGCCGGTCGTCAGCGAGTGGCCGAAGACGATCGGGGCGCCGGGTGGGCGGCTCGTGCCGCCAAAGGCCCACGGCTGCATCAGCGCCCAGTCGGTAGCAGCCAGCCCGAATGACAGCGTCGTCACGGTCAGCATGAGCCCGCGAATCCGCAAGGAAGGCAGCCCGATGAGCACCGACACGACACCAGAGACGATCGCGGCGTAGAGCAGCGCCAGCGGGAAGTCGCCGATCCTCCTGGAGACCTGGAACGACACGATGGCGCCGACCGCGGCAATCGCGAACTGCCCGAGCGTCAGCTGGCCACCGAGTCCGGTCAGCAGACCGATCGACAACCCGACGATCGCGGCCGCCATGATCCCCGTGAAGGTGTTCGTCTGGCTGTTACTCGCGACCAGCGGAACCAGCGCGATCAGGCCGATGAATACGACGCCTGTGATCAGCCCGAGTCGGCGGATCGCGAAAACCTTCCGGTAGGCCTCCGGCAACGGCCGCAGCGCCTGCACCGATGCCCAGCTGCCCTTCTCCTCGTCTCGCCCGCCGCGCTGCTTTTGCAGGAGCAAGGCGCCAAGGATGATGAAGAACAGCACGATCTCCACCACCCCGGACGAGTGGTAGTTCCAGAACAGGATCTGCTCGAGGATCCCCAGCCCGATGCCGCCGATGAGCGCCTGCGGGATGTTCTGCATCCGGGCGAGCACGGCGGGCGCGAGCGCCCGAAGCAACAGCGACGGCCCGAAGCTGCTGGCGCCGGAGACGACCTGAGTCGGCGCGGTCAGAATCGCGGTGAACGCAGACAAGACCGCGGCGATCGCCCAGGCGAGTGAGGAGGTTCGGCTGGCGAAGATGCCCGCCATCCGGGCCGCGTCCGGGTTGGCAGCAGCCGCCCGGACCGCGAGGCCGAACCTGCTGCGCTTGAGGAATACCGCGATCGCCAGCACGAGTACCGGCGAGAGCATGAGCATCCCGGAGTACGCCGGGGTCACCCGAAGTGCGCCGACGTTGAAGGTCGGCAGGAACGACGGCTGCGGGAACAGCGATCCCGCGCTCGAGGACGGGTTGATGAGCAGCCCGAAGATCACCAGGAACTGGCCGACGCCGAGCGTGGCCACCACGCTGACGACCCGAGGCGCAGTGCGTAGCCGGCGTACGACGGCGGTCTCGGCCGCGGCGCCGGTCATCCCCGCCACAACGAGCGCCACAGGGAACGCAGCCCAGTACGGGAAGTGCCACTTCACGGCGCACAGCGCGAAGAACGCCGCCGCGAACGCGCCGATCTGGCCGTGCGCGAAGTTGATGATCCGGTTGGTCCGATAGATCAGGACCAGACCGACGGCCAGCAGCCCATAGGTCATCCCGATGATCGTGCCGAGCAGGATCACGGTGCCGGGAGTCGACGCGTGGATGACGCCGTGCCTGGCGAGCTCGGCGCTGATCAGCTTCAACAGCACGACGACGACCGCGCCGACCGCGATGCTGAGCAGGTTCTTTCTCGTCACTTGGAGCACCGTGTCATTTCTGAGCTCCTGCGCCCTGCAGGAAGACCGCACGGAGCAGGTCGTCGCGGGCAAGCAGGTCGGCGCTGCGTCCGTCGAAGCGAACCTCGCCCTTCTCCATGAAGTACGCGTGGTGGGCAAGGTTGAGTGCGATGTTGACCGACTGCTCGACGAGCACCACTGCGGTGCCCTCGGCGTTGATCTGCCGGACCAGCTCCAAGAGCTGTCCAACGATCACCGGCGCAAGGCCGAGCGACAGCTCGTCGATGAGCAGCAGCTTGGGCTTGATCATCAGCGCCTTGGACAGTCCGAGCATCTGCTGCTCGCCACCGGACAACGTGCTGGCGAGTGAGTTTCGACGGTCCTCGAGTCGCGGGAAGGTATTCAGGCAGGTGTCGATCCCGGCCTCGACGCGCTTGCGGTCAGCGCCGAGCGAGTAGCCGTAGGTGCGAAGGTTCTCGATCACGGTCAGCGGTCCGAAGACCGCGTGTCCGCCGGGCACCTGGGTGATACCGAGTCGCAGCCGCCGTTCCGCATCGAGGTAGGTGATCTCCTCGCCTCGGTATCGCACGCTGCCTGCCGACGGCAGCCCGATTCCCGAGATGACCTTGAGCAGCGTCGACTTGCCCGCGCCGTTGGTCCCGAGCAGCGCGACCATCTCGCCGTCGTCGATGGTGAAGTCGACGCCGAACAGCACCTGCAGCTGACCGTAGGAGAAGTCGACGCCCTTGCAGGCGAGCATCGGCAGGTGGCTGCCCGCTGCCCGCAGCTGCCGGATCTCCTCCTCTTCGAGGACCGCGTCGATCATCCGGTCCAGGTCGGCCTCGATCAACGACCCCGCGCTGGCCACGATGAGTGCCCCGATGACGCCCGGGATCGCAAGCGCGACGAGCGAACCCTTCAGCCCGAACTGGCTCTGAAATCCGCTGAGCAGCAGCGCACCCAGCAGTCCACCGATCGCGACGAAGATCGCGACCAGGGCCTGAGCGTGCGGTCGCATGTTCGCCGGGACGATCGACAGCAGCGCTATATAGAGGAGCGGCAGCAGCACCGCGATCGAGGCGCCCGCAAGGCCGAACATCGCGAGCATCGCGCCGAACACCGGCATCTCCGCACCGACCGCGGCGAGTACGACGCCGATCGCGAGCGCGATGCCGCCGGCTCGCAGCACCTTCGACGGCGACTCGCGGTACTGCCGCTCGCCGCGACCGCCGTACAGCAGGATCGCGACTACGCCGGTGAACGAGTAGAAGGCGAAGAACAGCCCGCGCTGTCCGGCGCCCAGGTTCCAACGCTGCGAGAGGAAGTAAGACAGGAACGCGGTGAGCGGGATGCTCAACATCCCGAAGGTTGCAGCGCCTGCGTAGAGCCGACGGTTGGTCGGGATGAGCAGCATCCGCCGGCAGATCTCCCAGAAGCCGAGCGCGACGTCCTGCGCCGACAGCGCGTCGGCCTGCGCCGCAGGAACCGTTGCGCCGGTCTCCTCCCGGACACTCGCCTTGAGCTGGTCGGTGTCCCACTTGCCGAAGCCCGGGTCACGCAAGCCGAGAGCGGCGACCGTCATCAGCACCGACATCCCGCCGAGGATCAAGAAGACCCCACGCCAGGTGAATCCGGCGATGCCGCCGAGCAGGCCGACCAGCAGTGGCGACGCCACGCTGCCCAGCAGCTGGAAAGCGGCGTAGGACGACATCGCGCGCACTCTGATCGGGGGCGGGTAGTTGTCCATCACGAGCGGCGCGTGCAACGACGTGACACTGCCGGTGCTCAACCCGTCGAGGACAAGGACCGTGATCAGCCCGGCCAGCGAGATGACGAAGCCGCTGGTCAGGGTGAGGATGCTCCACGCCAGACCGGTGATGATGCAGAGCAAGGCGCGACGAGCGCGGTTCTGCGACAGCGCGGCGACCGGGAGCGGCGCGATCGCAGTGGCGAATCCCTTGAGTGCGACGCCGACCAGGATCGCGCCGATCGTCAGGCCGAGGGTGCGGCTGATGTCCGGAGTCAGGACGGTGAACGCGTAGCCCTGGAAGTTGTCCGCGACGCTCAGCAGCCCGAGCGCAAGGATCGGGTAGTAGGACAGGTGCTCACGACGTACGACGTCACGAAACCGCTCCTTGTGACCGTCACCCGAGACGCCCAGTGTTGCCCGCGCCCGCTCGCGCATCGCGTCGGTGGTGAGCTCGCTCACGTGTCACTCTCGTTGACCGTGCGGAAGTCGATCTCCCATGAGCTCTCGCCGATGCGGTTACCCGCCGTGTCCATCAGCACGATGACCGCCGCGTGCAGCTGGACGTGCTCGTCGTTGTTCGTGATCGGCAGCACGTTGTGCAGCACGTACGACGTCGCGGTCGTCGTATAGATCTGTCGCTCCGCCAGATAGCCGCGATCCGGACACTTCGGATTGGACTCGCAAAACGAGTCGCCGTGAGCAACCGCGCGCATGGACTGCCCCGGCTTGATCGCAGTGTGATCGACGAAGATCGCGAAGTAGCCCGCGGTCTTGGTCGGTGGCTGGGAACCGGGCGCGGCCGGGGTGAAGTCCTTCATGGTCCATGCCAGGTGCACGGGCAGCTTGACCTGCTCACGACTATGCGGCTCGATGAACGACAACCGTTTGTCGGTTCGGAAATCCAGGCCAGCAAGGCTGGTTGCGCAGCCGCTCAGTCCGAAGATCGCAAGCCCGAGCGTGACGCATAGAGCGCCCCGCAACCGGACCATTCGCAGCTCCCCATCTTACAGTCAGCCTTGACTGTAGAGTGCTACAGGGGGATTATCAACCAATGTCGCGGCGGTTAATGGGCCCGGTCTTCGTCGCGGTCGCGGCCCTTTCGCTAGCGGCCTGCGGCTCCACACTCGAGCCTCGTGGTGTCGCCACATCCGGCTCGCAAGTGCAGGTGATCCAGGGCGCCGGCACGCCGACGAGCGCCACTGGGCCATCGGTCGTCACGACCACCTCAGCGCCTGGCACGACCCCGTCGTCGGTCGACGTACTCCCTACCGATGGCGCGACGCCCACGATCGCGACCAGCGGCGAGCCGACGACCGGCGGCTCGACATCGAGCGCCCCAACAGTGAGTGACCACACGCCGATCACCGTCGGCATTCCCTACATCGACGCGGCGACGAGCTCATCCGTCCTCAGCGGGATCGGCAAGGGTCTGGCTTCAGCGGACACCTTGAAGGTCACCGAGCTCGAGATAACGCGGATCAACAAGGCTGGCGGCCTGAGCGGGCATCCGATCAAGCCGTACTTCTACGACATCAACCCGAACACCCCTCAGGCGACCTACGAGCAGGGCACCTGCGACCAGTTCACCCAGGACCACCCGGTCCAGATCGACATGGATCCGGGGATGAGTCTCAACTTCCAGCGGTGTGCGTTGTCAGGAGGCATCGCCGGAATCATCGACACAGGCGTGCCTGGGCTCACCTCGGCCGACCTGGCCTCGCTGCCGGGGTTGGTCTACCCGGATGGCATCAGCCTGGACCGGCTCGCCAAGATCGAGGTGCAGCGCCTCGTCGCGACGCACTGGTTCCAGCCCGGCGCCAAGATCGGCATCCTCTACGAGGAGTCCGCGCCGTACATCACCGCGGAGAAGGACCTGGAGTCCGACCTCGCCGCCAACCACATCGCAGTGAAGGACCGGATCGCGATGCACCCGGTCGCGTCGACGAGCGACCTCACCACGCTGCTGACCCAGGCACAGGGTGCAGATCTGCGCTTTCGCACCGAGGGCGTGACCAACATGATGTTCGTCGAGACCAACGCCTTCCTGTCGGGCTTCTTCGGGCTGGAGGCGGGACCTCAGGGCTACTACCCGAAGTACGCGTTCACCAGCGACGAGCCGCTCGGCAACGTCGACGCGAACGTCTCCGCCCGCGAGCTCGAGGGCGCCCAGTTCGTGGGATGGGTGCCGTCCGAGGATGTCCCCGACACGAGTGACATCCCGGCTGGCGGCAAGGCCTGCATGACCTACATGCACCAGCATGGGCAGCCGATGTCGACCCCGAACGAGATTGCGGGCTCGATCGCGATCTGCGAGCAGTTCGACTACCTGGCAGCCGTCGTCGCGAAGATCCCTGCCGGTCAGGCGCTCACCCGCAGCACCTTCGTCGCGGCGACCCACGCTGTCGGGTCGTCGTTCAAGTCGGACAACGCGCTGAGCGTCAACACCTCGAGCCGCTCCGACGGAGCCGATGCGATTCGGATGGGTGCGTACGACGAAGGCTGCAAGTGCTTCAAGTACACCTCCGGTCCGCAGCCGATCGGATGAGTCACTCGCTTCACCGAGCCGCGGTAGGCACGATCGTGATGCTCTCCCTGGTCGCCTGCGGGTCCACCCTCGAGCCCCGTGCTGTCGGCACCCAGGACGCTCAGGTCCAGACGATCACGGCCGGCGGAACTCCCACGACGGTCGCTGTGCCAACCAGCGGTGCAAGCACGACGGGCACTCCGAGCGTCGCCGGTTCCAGTGCAGGCCCTTCGATCAATGTGCTGCCCGCCCAAGGCGCCACAACGACCATCGCGGCCGGCAGCTCACCCACGCGCGCTAGCTCGGCAACGCCGACCGGACCGGCCGTCAGCGCGCACACCCCGATCACGATCGGGTTCCCATACCTCGACGCCGCCGCCAGCTCGACGGTCCTCAGCGGGATCGGCAAGGGCCTCGCTTCCGCGGACGGGCGCGCGGTCGCTGACCTGGAGATCGCAAAGATCAACAAGGCCGGCGGGCTGTCCGGCCACCCGATCAAGCCCTACTTCTACGACATCAACCCGAACACCTCGCAGTCGACGTACGAGCAGGGCGCCTGCGACGAGTTCACGCAGGACCACCCGGTACAGGTCGTGTTCGACTTCGGGATGACCGACAACTTCCTGCGCTGCGCACTAAGCGGTGGCGTCGCCGGGATCGTCAACGCCAACGTCACCGGATACACCGACAGCGACCTGGCGTCGCTGTCCGGAGCCGTCTTCCCGAACTCGATCAGCCTCGATCGGCTCGCGAAGATCGAGGTTCCTCGACTGGTGGCAGCCCATTGGTTCCAACCGGGCGCGAAGGTCGGAATCCTCTACTACGAGACGGCGCCGTACGTCGCCGGCGAGAAGGTCCTGGAAGCGGAGCTTCGGGCCCGCCACATCGATGTTCAGGACAAGATCGCGCTGCACTACGTCGCCTCGACCGGTGACCTCACCGCGCTGCTCACGCAGATGGAGGGCGCGGACCTGCGCTTCCGCTCCGAGGGCATCACCAACCTGATGTTCGTCGAGAACAACGGCTTTCTTTCGGCCGGCTTCGGCCTCGAGGCAGGTCCGCAGGGCTACTACCCGAAGTACGCCCTTTCCAGTGACGAGCCCTTGGGTGACCTCGCCTCGAACATCTCCGCGCGGGAGCTGGCGGGAGCGGAGTTCGTCGGCTGGATCCCCGCGCAGGATGTCGCAGATACGAGCAGCATCCGCCCCGGCGGCAATGCCTGCCTGTCCTACATGCACACCCACGGCCAACCGATCACGACCGCCAACGAGAAGGCCGGAACGATCCAGATCTGCGATGAGTTCGACTATCTCGACGCGGTCGTCGCGGCGATTCCGGCCGGCCAGGCGCTCACCCGCAGCACCTTCGTCGCCGCGACACATTCAGTCGGTTCGTCCTACCACTCCGATCAGACGTTCGGGGTCGACACCGCCAACCGCTCAGACGGGGTCGACGCCATCCGCATGGGTGCCTACTCCTCAGGTTGCAAGTGTTTCCAGTACACCTCCGGCGAGCAGGCGATCGGATGACCCGCCTCGCACGTATCGCGGTCGCCACAGTCGCGGTCGGCGTCGCCGTATTGCCGTTGACCCCGGCCGCCGCGATGTCGATCGGTGCCAACCCTTTCCACGCCACTTCCGTCGCGCAGCCGCCCGCCTCGACGAACGGCGTGCCCGACGTGGCCGAGACCTGGTACACCACGTTGCCGATCCCGAAGTGCGCGTCGATCCCGCTGTGCCCGCAGCTCGGCGCGATCGTCTCGAAGCTGCTCTCGCTCGCCCCGCTGAACTCGATCCGGGTCGGCAACATCCTCGGCCAGGAATCCGAGCGCGCCTATGTGCTGCCTGACCTGAGCGCGGTGCACAAGGGCACGGACGCGCACGGCCAGATGGTCCTGCCGATCGACACCAGTCCCACGGCGGGCACCATCTCGCCGGCGACAGCGAAGATCGAGGCTTGCGCGGTGACTCAGAAGTTTCCGGACGCACCGTCTGGAGGCACCGGCGCGCTTCCGAAGACTGACTGCTTCGTCAACGCACCGCTGAAGTACGACGCGAAGCACAACGCCTTCACCCTCGATCTCACGCCGTTCCTGCGGGGATGGGAGATCGGTCGCCCGCGCGACGGGATCGCCTTGATCCCCAGCCCAAGCACTGCAGACAAGTCCCTGACCTCGACGTGGCTGGTCACTTTCGCGGCCCACACGACGGCAACACCGACGACGAGAATCCACTCACTGATCACGACCAGCGCATCGGTGAGCCCGGGCGGCAGCACGCCCATCGTGCCGATGCCGACGCCGTCAGGCGCGACGGTGGCCCCAGCGATTCCGGGCGTTACCTTGCCGGGCACCACCACAGTCGAGGTGCCGCCCGCCGGTGCGCCCGAGATCGCACCGCAGACCGAGGTCGCCTACCCGACCACGGTCGGCCGCGGCTTCCGCTATCCCGTCGTGTTCATCGTGCCGCTGCTGATGTTGCTCGGCGCGGTCTTCTTCGTACGAGTCTTCACATCCGATGCCACACCAAGGAGACACCAGTCATGACGGAGCCAGAGTCCCGGATCCCGACGTACGTCGGCATCGTGCTGGCCCTCGCCGGGTTCGCGCTGATCCTCATCGGCTGGTCAGAAGCCGCGGGCAAGCCCAACTCCTGGCAGCAGGTTCCCTACGTCCTGTCCGCGGGCCTTCCCGGCATCGGACTGGTCATGGTCGGGTTGGTCGTCATCAACGTCGCCGCCCGCCGACAGGACGGCGCCAAGCGTTCGCGCGAGATGGCGGCCCTGACCGACGCGCTGCACGACCTCCGGTCCTCGATCGAGAGTCGATGACTGACAAGGGACGCGAGCAGGTCACGCTGACGCTGCCCCGTTGGGTGGCCAGCCTGCTCGACCCGGGCGTTCGTGCGACGGTGATCCTCACCCTGCTGGTCCTTGCCGGGTTCGGCCTGATGATCGCCGGCTACGTCGGGGATGACCACACCCGGGATGTCGCGAGCGAGCTGCCGTGGCTGATCTCCGGCGGGATCGGCGGACTGGCTCTTGCTGGGCTTTCGGCCGCGGCGCTGTCGGCGCATCTGAGCCGCCGCGAAGAGGCGCGGCATGTGCACGAGCTTGCCGGCTTCGCCCGCGAGCTTCGATCGGCCGTCGCGCAGCTCGCCATACCGGCCAAGCCGGCGCGCACCAGAAAGAAGTAGCATCTCGCCAACGGCGGACGCCAGATCTGGGAAGGCGCCTACTAGCACCGCCGATCAGGTCTGGCGCTCGGCCAGTGCCTCGCTGAGGTCCTGGGTGAAGTCATCCCAATCGGAGCGATGCTTGATGTCGTCGCGGCGCGCGAGGTCGATGTGCCACGCGGCGATCGCGAGCCCGACCAGCGCGATCGCGCCCAGTCCTCCCGAGATCACCCACGGCGCCTGCAGCGGAACGTACGTCGCGTGGCGGGCGCCGTGCCAAGCCCAGCCGAACGCCACGAAGCCGACGACGAAGATCGCCGCCAGCACCGCAACCGCGCGCAGCCGACTCACTTCGAGTCCGACGCCCGCAGCTTGTCGAGCGTCTCGGTCAGCGCGCTCATCTGCCGGGCGCGCTCGGCGCTGTCCTGACGCCGAATGCTGATGTTCACCACAACCAGTCCGACCATCACCAGCGCGATGCCCGGCAGTCCGGTCGACATCAGGTACGGCATCTGCCGTCCGACGTCGACCGTCCCCGCGACGTCGGACCAGCCGATGACGAGCAGCACGAACCCGACAGCCGCGACCACCACGCCCAGGTAGACGGGCAGGGTCGATGCCGGATCGGTGATCGCTCGCAGCCACGGCTGCCGACGCTCAGTACCTAGATCAGCCATCGCTGCTCTCAGCTCCCATTCTCGTTCTGCGTGGTCGAACACTCGAGCCGGTGAACAACCGGCCGAAGAAGACGACGCCGGCGAGGATCGCCAGCGGGGCGATGAAGATCGCCGGATAGCGGAAGCCCGTAGGGCGGACCAGGTAGACCTCAGCTTGCGCCGACGGCGCGATCGCGGGTGGCGCGACTGGCGGCTCGACGCCGCTCACGCCAGGTAGCGGGACGGTGATCGTAGGTGGACTGGCCGCAATCGATGGCGGGGAGCTCGGAGTCGGGGTCGGCGTTGTCGGCGGCCGGCCCGACCCGGCGTTGGCGAGCAGCGAGTAGACCGTCGGCGAGGTCGATCCCCTGCCGTCGAAAGCGACCTGCCACTCGGCCAGCCGGCTGGCGCCTGCCAAGCCAGGCAGCAGCGCGATCCCATGGTCGGCTCGGCCGTGTTGCCACTTTGCGAGGAACGGCGTGAGGTCGACCCGGAACGCCTTGATCGCCGCGTCGTACCTCGCCGGCGTCGACACTGTGCAATCGACGGACGGCGGTGAGCCGGCGCTGGCCGCTTTGGCGGTCGGCTGCGTCGGCGCTCGCCCGGTGGTCAGGCACGCCTTGATCCGCGACGACCCGAGGTCCAACGTCCCGGCGAGCGGACTGTTGTCGACCGGCAGGATCAGCACCCCGGTTGGCGGCAGCGACGCTACGTCGGAAGGCAGGTCGGGTACGACGTAGGCGCGCGCAGACTCAGCGCCCAGCGTCACGCCGACATGCAGGGTCCCAGCCGGGAAGCTCAACGGCGGTGGCAGCGCTACCGGCAGTGGAAGCGGCAGGCAGCCGACCAGTGGGATACAGAGCGAGCCGGACGGCGTCGAGTACCAAGCCTCAGCGCGGTCGCCGACCCGGCTGTCGCGGATGAGATGGGCGCCGACCCTGACGTGCCCGGCAATCGGCAGCGCCGACGCGGCGCCTACGCCGCCAAACCCGAACGCCATCACCCACGCGGCGATCGCCAGCCGGCGGCTACGCACGACCTACCCCCGATCGCTCGATCGCGGTGATGCTGCCGCCGAGGTATGCGTCGATCACCATCGCGTTGTTGCGCACGACGTCCGGCGTCCCCTCGGCGATGACGGCACCGTCGGCCATCGCGACGATCCGGTCGGAGATTCCCATGATCAGTGGAATGTCGTGCTCGATCACGACCAGTGTCAGGTCGAGCTGACGCTTGAGATCGTCGAGCAGAACGCCGAGGGCCTCGGTCTCGCGTTGGGCGATGCCGGAGGACGGCTCGTCGAGCAGTAGGCAGGTCGGCTCGAGTGCGACCAGACACGCGATCTCGCTGATCCGCCTGGTGCCGGTCGACAGTTCGCGGATCTGTCGATCCCGATAGGCGTCGAGGCCGAGCATCGCGATCAGCTCGCGAGCACGCGCCTTCTTGGCCCGCTCGCTACGACCTGAGATGGCGAGCACGGACCCGATGAACGACGTACCGCTGATCCGCTCCTGAGCCAGAACCACGGTCTCCTCGACGGTCATCGTCGGGAACAGCGCGGCGTCCTGGAACGATCGGATCAGTCCGAGCCGCGCCCGTCCCTCGGGCCCGAGGTGTGACACGTCGCGCCGCTCGAAGGTGACCGATCCGCGGTCGGGCTTGGTGAAGCCTCCGAGCAGCTCGAAGGTTGTGGTCTTGCCGGCGCCATTCGGGCCGATCAGACCGAGCGTCTCACCAGCAAGGACCGAGAACGACACGTCGTTGACCGCCGTCACCCCGCCGAAGCGCTTCATCAGACTGCGGGCCTCGAGGATCGTCGGGCGCACCGCAAGCCGTTGCGGCGGGACGGGTGCGGCCGGACGAGCGGGAATCGCGGCAGCTGCGACGGCGGTCGACGCCACGACCGCGACCGATCGTTGGTCGGCGAACGCAGCCTTGCCGTCGATGCCGTGAAGCCGCGCGAGCGCGGTGACAACGATGCGCCGCGGCGCCTCGACGAAGCTGATGAGGCCGTTCGGTCGCCAAAGGATCATCGCCGTGGCACCGAAGTACGTCGCCGCGAGCCCGAGGTTGCCGAGATTCGGGATCTTGGGGATGCCGATGATCCAGGCGCACCCGATGATCGGGCCGGCCAGCGAAGAGATGCCGCCCAGCACCGACATGACGACAACGTCGATCGACGTCCTGCTCGCGAAGATCGAGCCGTCGATCTCGGTACGCGAATGCGCGTAGATCGCGCCGCCGACGCCGGCGATGAAGCCGGCAATGAGATAGCCCTGCATCTTCGCGGTCGTCGCGCGGATCGCGAACGCACGGGCATTGTCTTCGTTGTCGCGAACCGCGATCAGTAGTCGGCCGAAACCACTGCGACGTACGTTCGAGGCGATGACAAAGCAGATGAAGAACACGGCCAGCGCGAAGTAGTAGTAGTTGTGGCCGTTGTCGAGCGGATGGCCATCGACAATGGGCGCACCGGGGTTGACCCCGTCACCCAAGGCAAACGACCTGCTGAGCAGCCACGGCCCGGCGAGCGCGAATGCGAGCGTCGTGATCGTCAGCATCAGCCCGCGGAGCCGAAGTGCCGGCAATCCGATCAGCACCGATACGACGCCCGCGGCGAGTCCGGCGTACAACAGCGCCAGCGGGAAGTCGCCGATCCGGCTGGACACCTGGAAGGACACGACGGCGCCTACCGCCGCAACCATGAACTGTCCCAGCGTGAGCTGACCGCCGAGCCCGGTCAGCAGGCTGATCGACAAGCCGACGACCGCAACCGCGATGAAGTAGATGAGGGTGACCGAGCCACTGTTGTCGATCGCGAGCGGCGCCAGCGCCAGCACACCGAAGAAGACAACCATGACCAAAGGGCCGAGCAGCCGCACCGACGGCAGGCGTCGAAGCTGCTCCGGCAGTGGCCGCAGCGCCTGGACCGAGGCCCAGTTGCTCTTCTCCTCGCCTCTGCCGCCACGCCGCCGCTGCAGCAGCAGCACGCCGAGGACGACGACGAACAGCACCATCTGGACGAGGTCTGAGTTGCTGGTGTCCCAGAGCAGGACGTTCTCGACGACGCCAAGCCCGATACCCGCGAAGAACGTGATCGGAAGGTTGTCCATCCGACCAATCGCGGCCGCGGTCATCGCCCGCAGGATCAGGTCGGGCCCGAACGAGTCACCGCTGACGAAACCCTCTGCCGGAGCGATGAGGATCGCTGTGAACGCCGACAGCGCGCCGGCGATCGCCCACGCGAGGGACGACATCCGGCCGGCAAAGATGCCGGCCATCCGCGCGGCTTCCTGGTTGGCCGCCGCCGCACGCAGCCCGAGCCCGAACTTGCTCACCCGCAGGAAGACCGCCAGCCCGACCACGACGATCGGCGACAGGATCAGCATCCCCGAGTACGCCTGCGTCACGAAGAGCGACTGCACGTGGAACGTAGGCATGAACGGCGGGCTCGGGTACGTCGCGCCGGCACCCGCCGTCGAGTTGATGACGAGGGAGAAGAAGACCAGGAACTGCCCGATGCCGAGCGTCACGACGACGCTCATCAGCAACGGCGCGTTGCGAAGCCGGCGTACCGCTGCTGCCTCGGTGCCGACGCCGACCAGTCCCGAGACCGCCATCGCCAGGACGAACGCAATCCAGTACGGCACATGCCACTTCACGGCGATCACACCGAACAGCGCGGCGCCGAACGCGCCGATGTTCCCGTGCGCAAAGTTGATGACACGGCTGCTTCGGTAGACCAGCACCAGGCCAACACCGAGCAACCCGTACGTCATGCCGGTCATCGCGCCCAGCACGATGACCTGCATCGGAGTCGCGGACGTCTGGAGGTGTCCGTGCTTGTGCAACTCGACCAACACGAGCTTCGCCACCGCAATCGCAGCAGCGAACGCAGCGACCCGGATCGCCCAGCGGCCCCACTTCATCCGGCCACCGACGCACCTTGCAGGAAGACTGCGCGCAGCAGATCGTCACGGGCGAGCAGGTCGGCGGCCTTGCCGTCGAAGCGCATCTCGCCCTTCTCCATGAAGTAGGCGTGCTCGACGAGATTCAGTGCGATGTTCACGGACTGCTCGACCAGCACGACGGCGGTGCCTGCCGCGTTGATCTGCTTCACCATCTCGAGCAGCTGCCCGACGATGACCGGCGCCAGGCCGAGACTGAGCTCGTCGATGACCAGTAGCTTCGGCTTGACCATCAACGCCTTGGACAGGCCGAGCATCTGCTGCTCGCCGCCGGACAGCGTGGCGGCAAGCGACGTCCGCCGCTCATGGAGCCGAGGGAATGCCTCGAAGCAGGAGTCGATCGCCTGGTTGAGCTCGCGCCGGGAGACATCGAGGCTGTAGCCGTAGCTGCGCAGGTTCTCCAGGACCGTCATCGGTCCGAACACCGCGCGGCCGCCCGGGATCTGCGTGATGCCGAGGCGAAGTCGGCGCTCGGCATCGAGATAGGTGATCTCCTGGCCGCGATACCGGACGCTGCCCTTGCTCGGGATTCCGATGCCGGAGACGACCTTCAACAGCGTCGACTTGCCGGCGCCGTTGGTGCCGAGCAGCGCGACCATCTCGCCGTCGTCGACGGTGAAGTCGACGCCGAAGAGGACCTGGAGCTGGCCGTAGGAGAAGTCGATGCCGCGGCACGCGAGCATCGGCAGGTGAGTGCCGGCGGCGGTGATCCGCTTGATCTCCTCTTCTTCCAGGATGTCGTCGATCATCCGATCTAGGTCCCCGACGACGAACTTCGCGGCGCTCACCAGCAGTCCCGCTCCGAAGAAGCCCACCGCAGCGATCACGACGATCGCCACCGTCGGTCCGTACTGGTCGTCGACGTTGCCGAGCAGCAGCGCGCCGAGCAGACTGCCCAAGCCGACGAAGATCGTGAACACCGACTGGGTGTGCGCCCGCATGTGCGCCGGAACGACCGACAGGATCGTGAGGGTGACTGCCGGAAACAGGATGTAGACGACGGCTGAGCCAAGCCCGAAGCCGGCGAGCATCCCGCCGAACCAAGGCGACAGCCCACCGAACAACAGCAGGGCGATTCCCGCAAGCTGCAGGTAAGCCGTCACGCGAAGCACCTGAGCCGGCGTACGTCGGAACTGCCGCTCTCCGATCCTGCCGTAGATCATCAGCGCGATGATGGTCAGGCCGGAGGCATAGGCGAAGAACAGCGCACGGTGGCTCGCGTCCATGTTCCACCGCTGCAGCAGAAAGAACGAGATGTAGGTCTGGAACGGGATGAGCAACATCCCGAGGACGACCGCGCAGGCCATGATGCGTTTGATCGTCGGGATCATCATGACCCGTCGCACGATCTCCCAGAAGCCGAGCGCGACCTCGTCCTTGGCGAGCTGATCACCCTCGCCGTGTGAGGCATGAACACTGTCGCGGAGCTTCTCGGTGTCCCACTTGCCGAAGCCCGGGTCGCGCAGGAACACCGCCAGCAGCGACATCGCCAGCGAGGTGAGGCCGAGGACGAGGAAGACGCCACGCCAGGTGAGGTTGAGTGGGCCCGCCAGCAGCGCGACGAGCAACGGACAGACCAAGCCACCGAACTGACCGAGCGCGTAGTACGCCGACAGGGCGCGCGCCCGCATCGAGGGGTGGTAGCTGTCCATGATCAGCGGCGGATGCAGTGCCAGCACCGTGCCCGTGCTCAGCCCGTCGAGGACCAGGATCACGAACAGGCCGAGCGAGGAGACGATGAAGCCGGTGAACAGCGTCGTGAAGCTCCACGCGATCCCGGTGATCACACAGAGCACCGCCCGTCGGGCCTTGTGCTGAGTCAGTGCGGCCATCGGCATCGGCGATGCCAGCGCAGCAAACGCCCCAATCGACCGCGCCGCGCCGATCCCGGTAATGCCGAGTCCCAGCGCGGCCGCGACGTTGGGCGACAGGATGACCAGCGCGGTTCCCTGGAAACCGTCGCAGATGAAGAGCATCCCGAGGGCGAAGATCGGATAGACCGACAAGCGGTTGCGCCGCAACAGCAACCTGAATGCTTCGGTGCTGTCCTCGCCTGTGACACCCAGCGTCCTGCGCGCCTGCTCGCGAAGCGTCGACTTCGTCTGCTCGATCTCCGCCGCAGCCCGATCCGCGGCGGCAGCCGCCGACGCTGGGGCTTGCTTGCGTGCGGCCATCAGTCGTTCACTCCGGAAGAGTGCATCCGGAACTCCACCGTCCAGGCACTCTCGCTAATCCGCTCTCCTGCTGTGTTGATCAAGATCACCGTCGCCTGGTGGTACTGCGTGGACTCGTGGTTGTTCAGCAGATCGGCGATCGGCGGGAGGCGGATTTCGTCCTTGGTTGTCGTGTAGACCTGCTCACCGGCGAGATACGACTTCGTCGTACACAGCGTCGTGTGCTGGCAGGACGGGGTGTTCTCGCTCACGGAAGCAAGGGTCTGCCCAGGCTTGACCGGCGCGCGGTCGATGAAGACCGCGAAGTATCCGGTGTCGTTCTGCACTGGGCCATCGCCCAGACCTGCAACCGCGAAGTCCTTCATGGTCCAGCTCAGGGTGACGGGGTCGCTCACCAGCTGGTTCTGATGCGGCGAGGCGATCTTCATCCGGTTGTCGTTGTGGAACTCCAGGCCGTGCAGGCTCGTGGCGCAGCCCGTCGCGCCCAGGGCAAGCGACACTCCCGCTGCCAGGGCAAGCAAGGCGCGTCGCTGCTGCATAGGTTCAGGCGACCGGCAGGTAGCGGGAGATCTCGCCGGTGATCTCGGCGATCATCTGGCGGGCGACCGGCAAAAGCCGGGGCATCGACAGCAGTCCGTGGGGTGCCCGGATGTAGTTGGTGCGCCTCACCTCGACGCCCGCTGCACGCAATGCCTCGGCGTACATAAAACCGTCGTCGCGCAGCACGTCGTAGTCGGAGTTGACGATGAACGCCGGCGGCAGGTTGGACAGATCGGTCGAGTGCAGCGGACTCACCAGCGGGTTCTCTCGATCCGCACCGGCGTACGCCTCGAACATCTGCTCGCCGGCCGATCGGTCGACGCCGGCGCCTGCGCAGTCAACCCACGACTGGCCACGCAGCGACGAGTCGAGCGTCGGGTAGATCAGCGTCTGGTGGACGATCGCCGGACCGCCGCTGTCCCGGGCCTCCAAGCACAACGCGGCGCTGAGGTTGCCTCCCGCGCTGTCACCGGCAACCGCGATGCGGTTCGCATCGGTGCCGCTCAGCGACCCCTTCGCCAGCCAGTCGAGTGCGTCGCGGCAGTCGTCGAGGCCGGCCGGGAAGGGGTGCTCCGGAGCCAGCCGGTACTCGACCGCGGCGAGCACCGCGCCGGTCTGCGCGGCGATCTCGCCGCAGATCCAGGCGCACGCCTCGAGCCCGCCGAGCATGAATCCACCGCCGTGGATGTAAAGGACGATCGGCGCTTCAGGCCCGGCGTTGCTCGGCCGGTAGATCCGCAGCTCGAGCGGCCCGCCACGGCTGTCGATCGCGACCTCGTACGTCGAGACCGATGGGTTGATCCGGTAGGTCATCCACCATCCCGGGTGGCCGACCTGGCGTTGCGCATGCGACTGCTTGGTGATCACGTCTTCCATGGACGGAGCCAGGTGGAACCGCTGGGCCACCTCGGTCGCGCCGAACAGGAGACGCATGTGCCGCGGCAGGCCTCGCTTGTCCGGGTCCCCGTAGCTGCGTGGCATGTATCGGTCCCCCTAGCTCGGCATCTTGAAGGTCTGCGAGCCATAGCGGAAGCAGTGGCAGTCGCCGTCCCAGTTGATCGGCTTGTAGACCATCGGAGCGTCGTTGTGCCTCGCTGCCGAGAAGTCCGACTTGCCGCCGAGGTTAAGCGTGCTCTGGAAGGACGTGCCCAGCGATGCGATCGCCTGGCTCACCGCCGTGCCGGTCGTGTCTCCGCCGTCGTGCGTGAGGGCATCGGCGTAGACGAAGACCGCCTCGCACGCGTCGTAGGCGTAGACGAAGTCGGCAGCAGCCTTCGGATACTCCTTCTGCGAGTGCAGCAACGAGAGGCACCGGAGCTGCGCCGCGTCTTTGGCTGGCGCGTACTGCGGAGGTACGTCTTCACTCGGTATCCAGCCGAAGCCGTAGGTCTTCTGCATCTGCGGGATCGGCGTCTCGCCGCCGATCACTGCAAGTCCCGCGAGCGAGGAAACGATCCAGTCGGGGTGATAGCCCTGCGTCTGCGCCTCGATGCTGCTGAGCAACAGCGCCGGGCCCTCCGCCGTCTCGAAGCTGATCCGGTTGACGCCCTCGCTACGAAACCGCAGCAACACGTTCGTCAGCGAGCCGACGGTTGCGACGATGCCGGCGTTCTGGCCGGTGCCACACGCAATGGTGAACGGCGGAGCAACGTTGATGTGGTGCGCCTGCAGGAACGGCAGGACCGTGCCTTGCCATGCCGCCTGGTTGCCCGCGCAGGTGTCGAGAATCACGCCGAGCTTGTTCGCGGGTGTAAGGACGCCCGTCTTGATGGCACCCTCGTACTTCGCCATCTCGCGCTGCTCGATCGGCGGCGTGTCGAGCGACCAGTACAGCGGATACTTCGCCATCTCCGCTTGGCTCGTGACGGCGTAGGAGTCGGAGATGTGCGGGATGCCCTTCTGGGCCAGGCAGGACTCGAACGCAGGCGCGTAGTCGAACGCGTAGCCCAGCACCGCGTCCACGTGGTTGTCCTGGGTGAACGTCGAACAGGCCGCCTGGAACTCACCCGCCCAGTCGCTGCCGCCTGTGTCGGTGTGCGCGAAGACGACCTTGAGCTGCCGGCCGTCGATCCCGCCCTGCTTGTTGAGCGCATTGACGAGCGCGTCATCGATGCCGGTCTCGGAGACCGTGTTCCCGTTCGACGCGCCGTACTGAGCAGCGTTGGTTGTCGCCGTCGTAAGGAAGCCAACCGTGATCGGGCCGGTCGCCTTCACCGGCGTCGAGGTTGTCCTCCCGCCGGTCGGTGTCGGCGCAGTCGAGGTGGCACCGCCACCTAGAGACTGGCTGGGCTGGATCTCTGTGGTCGATGCGACGGACGTGGGGATCGACGTCGCGCCGTGACCACGTGACGCGGACTGTGTCGGCGTCGCTGGCCCCGTCGTGCCGGTGGCGGGGCTCGTTGCAATGGGTGCACCAGGCGTTCCGGGCGCGACTGTGAACCCAGGTACGCCGAGGCTTTCGTTGAGGGGACCGATCGTCGCCTGCGACGACGAGACGCTGCTGCCGCAGCCGGCCAAAACTGCGACAGCCGCCAGCGCGGTCGCCGACACCAACCGTGTGCGCATCACGACGGCATCGGGTAGGTCTGTGAGCCGTACCGGAAGCAGTGACAGCCGCCATCCCAGTTGATCGGCTTGTAGACCTGCGGGGCGTCGTTGCGCCGAGCGCTCGAGAACACCGACTTCCCTTCAAGGTTCAACGTGCTCTGGAAGCTGCCGATATTTCCGATCGCGTTGCTGATCGCCTGACCATCGGAGTTGCCGCCGTCGAGCTTCAGTGCCTTCTCGTACACGAAGACGGCTTCGCAGGCGTTGTAGGCGTAGCCGTAGTCAGCGGCCGAGCGCGGGTAGACCTTCTGCGAGGCGAGCAGCGAGATGCAGCGACTCTGGGCTGCGTTCTTCTTCGGTGCGTATGCGGGCGGAACGTCCTGGCTGGGTAACCAGCCGAAGCCGCGAGTGTTCTGCATTTGCGGCATCGGGGACTCGCCACCGATGATCGCCAGCTGACCAAGCGAAGAGACGATCCAGCCCGGCCGATAGCCCTGAGCGTTCGCAGCGACCGACGCGAGGTAGAGGACCGGTGCCTCGGAAACCGCCACGAAGCTGATGCGATCGACCCCGGCACTACGGAACTTCAGCAGTCCACTGGTCAGGCTTCCGATTGCGGAGGTCGCACCTGCGTTGTTGCCGGTGTTGCAACTAGCGGTGAAGGTCGTGGCGACGTCGATGTGGTGGGACTTCAGGAACGGCAGCACCTGTCCGTTCCAGGCATCCTGAGTGCCTGGGCAGCTGTCGAGCAAAATCCCCAGCTTGTTCTTGGACGTCAGAAAGCCCGTGTTGATCGCACCCTGAAACTTCTCGATCGAGCGCTGTCCGATAGTCGGGACATCCAGCGACCAGAACAGCGGGTACTTCGCGAGCTCGCCGCTGCTCGGGACGTTGAAGCCGTCATCGAGGTGCGGGATGCCCTGCTGGGCCAGACACGACTCGAAGTCGGGCTCGTAGTTGAACTCGTAGCCGAGCACCACATCGACGTGGTGGTCCTGGGTGAAGGTCTGGCAGGCCGCTTCGAAGTCGTTGTCCCAGTTGGTCGAGCCGGTGTCGGTGTGGGCGAAGATGACCTTGAGCTGGCGGCCGTCGAGACCGCCCTGCTTGTCGATCGCGTTGATCAGCGCCTGGTCGACCGTCGTCTCGTTGACCGTATTGCCGAGCGATCCGCCGTACTGCGATGCGTTCGTCGTCGCAGTCGTCAGGAAGCCGACGGTGATCGGCCCGGTCTGCACCGGCGCGTGGGTGGACTGGGTGCCGGTGGGCGTGGTCGTCACACCCGGAGCCGTGCTCACCCCGGTCGTAGCCGGCGACGTCACGGACGGCAACGTCGGGTGACCGCCTGCCGTGCCGGAAGACGGAGCGGTGACCGGAGTGGTCGAGGCCTGTGGCGGCGCACCCATGCCGACGTGGATCGGGCCGATCGTCCGCTCAGCCGACGGCTCGACGGTGCTGCCACAGCCGGCAAGCAGCGCGATGGACAGCGCCGCGACCGCGAGGCCACCGCGACGGGACGGGCGCTGTCTCAGCTCCACGGCCTGACCCTTCTGACACTTGCCCGAAGATCACTTATACGAATCAGTCCTGAATCGAATAAGTTACATTTGGTTGACCGGACTGTCGAGGGAGGCACGTGGCCGTCACCAGCGCCGATGTGGCGCGACGAGCGGGCGTCTCGCAGGCGACTGTCAGCTACGTGCTCAACTCCACGCCTGGTCAGGCAATCAGCGAGCGAACGAGGACGCGAGTTCGCAAAGCTGCGGACGACCTCGGCTATCAGCCGAACTCCGCCGCTCGTGGCCTGCGTCGCGGGCGCACCGACGCGGTGGTGTGCCCGCTGCCCGGGCTGACTCTCATCCCCACCCTCGCCAACCTGGTCGAGACCTGTGCCGGCGCGCTCGAGCGGGAAGGCCTGTTCCTCGTCCCCGACTTCACCCCGCGAGACGGCGCATCGGCACAGGTCAAAGCATGGCGCCGACTTGCTCCGGCGGCGGTGCTCGACCTTCTGCTGCCCAGCGACGACCCAGCTCTCGAGGAGCTTCGGCGGGCCGGCGTACCCGTGCTGTCGGGAAACCTGCCTGGACAGTTGGGCTGGGAGTCGGCCGGCGACGTCTACGCGCGAAGCGAACGTGTGACGCAGCTCGAGTACCTCGCCGCGCGCGGTCACCGTCACGTGCTCGCTTTGCTGCCGCCGCGGCTCGGCGTGGACATCCGCGTCGAAAGGCGGTCGCTCGCCGCAATGCGTCGTACCGCTCGGGATGCTGGAATCGAGCTGCGGGTGCAGCGCATGGCCTTCGAGCCGGGATATCCACGACGGGCCGTGCAGGAGTGGATCCGCAACGGCGAGATGCCCGAAGCGATCGCCGCATACAACGACGAGTACGCCATTGCGGTCATCTCGGCGCTGAGCGCGGAGGGCGTCGTCGTACCGGACGACGTCGCACTCATGGGCCTCGACGACATCCCGCTGGGCCGCACGTTCACGCCGGCGCTGACGACGATCACCGTCGACTTCACCGTCTTCGCCGAGTCGATCGCGCAGGCCGTGAAAGCCCGCGCCGACGGGAGCACGGACACGTCGAGCCTGCCGTTGCCGACCCACTCGGTGGTCATCCGCGAGTCTGCGTAGCCGTCAGGCGCCGGTGGAGGCGAGCTCGTCGCGGAGCACGCGCTTGAGGATCTTGCCGGCACCCGAAATGGGCAGAGCCTCGGTGAAGGTGACGCGACGCGGCACCTTGTAACCGGCGATCTGCTCCCGAGTGAAGGCGACAAGCTCGTCAGCCGTCGCTGCGGCACCCGGCTGCAAGACCACGACCGCGTGGACGATCTCGCCCCACTTGTCGTCCGCAACGCCGATGACGGCGCAGGTCGCGAC
Organism: Mycobacteriales bacterium; assembly: GCA_036267875.1. Classification (GTDB taxonomy): domain Bacteria; phylum Actinomycetota; class Actinomycetes; order JAFAQI01; family JAFAQI01; genus DASZTV01. The sequence goes on along the minus strand of DATAVE010000160.1, from coordinate 11,475 downwards.
GGCGGGATGGGCGCACAGGGCGTTCTCGACCTCCGCGGAGTAGATGTTCTCGCCGCCCGAGATGATCATGTCCTTGATGCGGTCGACGACGAACAGATAGCCGTCCTCGTCGAGGTAGCCGGCGTCGCCGGTATGCATCCCGTCTGGCCGTAGCGCGGCTGCGGTCTCCTCTGGACGTTGCCAGTAGCCGAGCATCACGTGCGGACCGGCGACGACGATCTCGCCGACCTCGCCAGTGTCAGCGAGGCTGCCGTCCGCACGGACGATCGTCACCATCGCGTGCGGCGCCGCCCGTCCGGCGGACCGCCGGCGCTTGGGGTGCAGGTCGTCGGTGTGGTCCTCGGCAGACAACATCGTCGCGACCGGCGAGAGCTCCGTCATGCCGTACGCCTGGCTGAAGCTGACGTTCGGGAACGCCTTCATCGCGCGGGCCAGCAGGTCGCCGTCGATCGGTGATGCGCCGTAGATGATCCGCTCGACGCTGGTCACGTCGTACTCGCAAAGCGTCGGTGCATCGGTGACCATCTGGATCATCGTCGGCACCAACAGCACGTCTGTGACCTGGTGGTCCTGGAAGGCCTGCAGGACGAGCCCGACGTCGAAGTGGGAGACGATGATGTGCTCGCAGCCCAGCTGCAGCAGCGAGTACCAGGCTGCGAGATCGGCGAGGTGGAACATCGGCGCCGCATGCAGAAACCGCGAGTTCGGTCCAACGAACGAACCCGATGACATCGAGCCGAGTGCGGACGTCAGCAGGTTGGCCGCGCTAAGCATCACGCCCTTCGGCTGACCGGTCGTGCCACCGGTGTAGAAGAGCCCGACCATCTCGTTGTCGCGAGGAGCGCGGTCCGGAGCCGGCTCGCTGCCAGCGATCAGCTCCTCCATCGAGAGCATGCCCTCGGGCGTCTCAGCCTCGCCGATGTAGACGAGCGTGTGCAGCGCCTCGACATCGTTGAGCAACTGCCCTGCCATGCCGGCGAACATGTCGTCGACAAAGAGGATCCCGGTCTCGGAGTCCGTGAGCGCAAACGCGATCTCAGGTGCCGCCCAGCGGATGTTCTGCGGGTTGACCACACCGCCGGCCCACGCCGTACCGAGCAGGAAGTCGGAGTAGCGATCGGAGTTGAGCGCCAGGATCGCGAGCCGGTCGCCGTCGTTGACGCCGAGCCCGCGCAACGCGCCGCCGAGACGCGCGACGCGGTCGAACACCTCGCCGTGCGTGTGCTTGCGGTCGCGGTAGACCGTCATGATCGAATCCGGGTCCTGCTGGACCGTGCGGTGCAGACCACGAGTCAGGGTCATGCGGTTCCTCTCACTGGCGCTCGGATGCCATCGGTGAACAACGTGAGGTACTCCTCGACCGCCTCGGCGAAGCTCACGCCCGCGTCACGCAGGAGCTCGGGGTCGAGCAGGCGCATCAGGGCGGCGTCGAAGGTCTCGGCGGTGATGCGCGGGTGGATCTCGCGGAACTCGCCCGTCTCCATCCCCCGGACGAGCATTCGCTCGACCATGCTGCGGGCGTACTTGAAGTGCGAAGAGACGAGCAGCTGCGCGTCCGGCGAGGCAGCGACGTCCTCGGTGAAGCTGAGTGTCGCGCGGTGCAGCTCGGTGAGGCCCTTGGTGAGATACGCGCGTACCTGGTCGAGCAGCGTCTCCTCACGGGCAGCAGCGTCGCGTGCCACGCGAGCGAGGCGGCGCATCACCCGGTCGATGACGATGAGGACGAGGCCCTCTTTGCTGTCAGCGATCTCGTAGAGCGTCCGTCGCGAGCACCTCAGCCGCTCGGCAAGGCCACCCACGGTGAGGTCGCGGAAGCCTTCTGTCAGGACGATCGTCTCGAGTCCGTCGAGAATCTCGAGATGACGGGGGCCGTAGTTGTTGTCGGCCATCAGATCAGGCGGCGCGGGCGCAGCAGAGGCCCTGGACACCGTCGTCATGCGCGGTACTGTAGGGGCGCTTTCGGTACCGCACAAGGGAGGCTTGCGTGACGACGACGACGTCGGACACCGAGCACGGCTATGTCGCCGCTGGGTTCGAGCCAGTCCGCGATGCTCTCGTGAACTCAGCCCATGCGGGGGCAGGCGGTGCCGCTTTTGCGGCGTACGTCGACGGCGATCTGACCGTCGACCTCCGCACCGGCTTCGCCTCGCCCGGCGTGGCGTGGCAGCCCGACACCCTCGCGGTTCTGATGTCGGTCACCAAGTCCTTTCTTGCCTTCGACGTGCAGCTGCTCGACGACCGAGGCGAGATCGACCTCGACGCGAAGGTCGCGAAGTACTGGCCGGAGTTTGCGGCCGCGGGCAAGGACGAGGTCACCGTCCGTCAGCTGATGTCGCACACCGCAGGCGCGATCCGGGTGCCGCCTCAGCTGCGCCTGATGAAGGGCGACGGCGAGGGCTGGGACGACTACAAGGCGATCGCGGCGGCGATCGCGGCGGAGCCGCTTGCCTGGGCGCCGGGCACCCGTCACGGCTATCACGCGCTGACTTTCGGCTGGCTGGTCGGCGAGGTCGTACGTCGCATCACCGGCGTGAGCCCGGGGACGTTCCTTCGTACCGAGGTCATCGAGCCACTCGGACTCGACATTCACATCGCGGCGACCGACGCTGACCTAGCGCGAGTAGCGAAGGTCATCACCTTCGATCCCGATGAGCTGGGCTTCCCGCAGAAGCAGCTAATTCCGCGAGTGATGACCAAGATGACCGACCCGACGACGTTCGCCGGGATGGCGATGGCAGGCAACGGCGACTCGTCGCTGGTGATGCAAGTCGTCGACATGATGGAGCACGGCGGAATCTTGCGTGCCGAGGTGATGGCCAGCAGCGGGCTTGCGACTGCTCCGGCGCTGGCGCGCTTCTTCTCCATCCTGGCGCTCGGCGGCGAGGTCGATGGCCGCCGGTTCGTATCCGAGGCGTCGGTACGCAAGTGGAGCCAGCCGGTCATCACGGCGGGCGACGTGACCATCACCGAGTCGTTGCCGAAGTGGATGGTCAAGCTCGGCAAGCTCGAGAAGACAACCGCGGTGACGCGAACGCTCGGCTATCTCTACAACGACGCGCCGGCCAAGGGCCCGCGCTGGTTCGGCCCGACGCCAACCGCGATTGGCGGACTAGGCGCCGGCGGTCAGGTCGCGTTTGCGGATCCGGTACGCCGAGTCAGCGGCGGCTTCGTTCGCAACGCAATGGCGCACAAGCCCGACTACGGCAACGAGGTCATCCACACGTTCTACAAGTGCCTCGGTACCTTGCGTTCGTGAGGGGTCGAGCCCTACGTAGGTGGCCTAACTTGTGCCGACTTTCGTAACTTACGTTGGGCTCGGCGGATCGTGTCGGGGCGCACTGACACGATCGCGGGCATGCCTGTCGACGACGCCGTACTTGCTCGGATTCGCAAGCTGCTCGCGATGGCCGAGCATCCCGGCACGCCTCCCGCCGAGGCCGAGGCCGCGGCGACGGCGGCCGAGCGGCTGATCGTCAAGCACGCGATCGACGAGGCGCTGCTCGCCGCGCGATCCGACGTACGCACGAAGCCCGAGGTACGAACCATCGCGATCGACTCGCCGTACGCCTCAGCCAAGGTTGTTCTACTGAGCGCGGTAGCCCGCGCCCACGGGGTGCGCGTGATTACCCACAGCGGCGAGTCGGCGAAGGCGACGATGGTCGGCTTCGACAGCGACCTTCAGCTCGTCGATCTGCTGTTCACCAGCTTGCTGTTGCAGGCAGCGACGAGCCTGCGACGGCAGCCAGCCAGCGGGCGCGCCTTTCGTCGAGCATTCCTGATCGGCTTCGCCGCCGAGGTCGGCGAGCGACTCCAGCAGGCGCGATCGGATGCCGTTGCCGAGTCGGGCGGAGCGTCAACCGCACTCGCGCTACGCAACCGGGAAGACGAGGTGGCCACGGTGCTGCGGGAGCGGTTTCCCCGGCTCAGCACGTCGCGGATCTCGATCTCCGACCGCGGCGGGCTGATGGCCGGCAGACGATCGGGTGCGACCGCCAATCTCGCAACGGGCGACCACAACCTGCGCGGCGGTCGGACCTCGATCGGCGGGACCTGACCGCTGGCACAGATGGCAGGCTCGTGACCATGACGCCGCGCGCACGGGTGGTTGCCGGACTGGCGATGCAGGAAGGCAATCGCGTTCGGGTCACCAGCACCTGACGCGGCGAATCAATCTGGCCGAAATGTGGTCCGGATCTGACCGGCCCCCGAACCTCCCTTGCACCGACCGATGACGGTCGGGCGAAGGGAGACCATCAATGAGCTTCATCACCAGCAACCGCGTGAGGGTTCTCGCGGCTGGTATCGCTGCCGTCACAGCGGCCGGGATCGGGATCGCGTCGGCCAGCACCTCGAGTACGCCCAGCAACGGCATCCACGTCGGCAAGGGCGTCGACGAGTTCGGCATGACCAAGTCCTTCTATGACGGTCACACCGTCAACTTCACCTACACCAAGGGCTTCTACTGCGACACGTCCGTGAAGTCCGCGGCGTCCAGCGGCTGTGAAGCAGGCGTCAACTACAACAAGCCCCCGGCAAAAGACTTCGACCCGCTGTACATCACCGTGCCGCTCGGCAACTTTGCGTCGAAGCTCCCGGGAATGAGCATGGAGTGTCCGGCCGGTCTGATCTGCGTGGACCACCCCGGAACGATCGACCTGAGTGCGCTCGAGTCGACGATCCACACCATCGCGCCGTACTCCGCTGACTCCAACGCTGCCCTCACCGCCGCGCTGAAGAACTTCATGACCCCGGGTCACGAGCACTTCATTACGACCACCAACGGTGGCCAGGCTGAGTGGTGGGACGTCAAGGTCGTCGCCGTGACGAGCCTCGCCGAGTGGAAGGCCATCAACAAGCACGCGTCCTACTCGTTCCTCGCGAACCAGATCAAGGCGAAGAAGGCTGTCGGCCCCATCGACACCAACCTCTTCCTCTACTTCGCGGCGAAGTAACCACCAAGTAGGCATCTCGCGCGTGCTGTCTCCGCGGACGGGTAACTGAACCCGCGGAGACAGCACGTCGTGTGTTGAAGGACAAGCCGATCCACCCCGCATTCCTGAGGAGACGCAATGCCCAGCCGTCAGCTCACCCGCCACGCCGTCGTCGCCGGAAGCGCTCTCGCGCTGGTTACGTCATTCGGCGCGACCGCGATGACCGGCACAGCAAGTGCCGCCAGTCCGAAGCTTGTCGCCGCAAGCTCGACGCAGACAGTTCGCGCGATCGAAACCGAGTTCCATATCGCGTTGAGCCGTACCACCGTGCACGCCGGTCGCGTCACGATCACCGCAGTCAACAAGGGCAAGATCAAGCACGGCCTGATCGTCGACGGCCCCGGCCAGGAGGACACCCTGATCGGGATCGTCAACCCCGGCCACAGCGCGACCAAGACGATCACCCTTCGCAAGGGCAAGTACGACGTCTACTGCCCCATCTCTCACCACAAGATGGCAGGTATGAACACCCACCTCACGGTGACCTGACCGACTCGGTCTCGACGTCGGTCTGGGTGAACTTCAGCGGCAGCGATCCGTACTTCAGCGCGTCGGCAAGGTTCGTCGCCTGGGTCTGGGTGAAGTTGCCCGTGATATCGACGAGACCGCCGGGAATGCCGCCTGGGGATTGAACGGCGGGCGCGGAGATGACGTCGCCGTCCAGCACGATGGCGACTGCGTTGCAGCCCTTCGGCGGCGAACAGCCGTCAGCAAACCCGCTGTCAGAACTGCCAGTCGCGTTGTACGCGGCCTTGGTCAGGGACAACCACTTGCCTGAGCCACCTCCGGTGAACTCAACGTTGACCTGCCAAGTCGCGCCCTGCGTACTCAGACCTGCCGACGCCGTCTTCACGTCGGTTCCCTCCAGGGCAGCTGGCGCGAGCAGGTACTTCGCCGAAGCGACGTCCCTGGTGTCACACGCGATGATGTAGTCGGTCGGGATGTCGTTGCCGTTGGTCGGGTTCGGATGCTTCGAGCAGTCCCAGCTGGCGAACGCCGCCTCGAAGGCCGTCGTCAACCTCGTGGACTCGCTGTTCGGCCGCGGGTCGACGCCCGTCTCTGTAAGCGAGGCCGAAGGCGCCCTTCCCGTGGAAAAGGCCGTGTTCGGTGCGGTCGTCGTCACAGGCGCTGGCGTGTAGTTGCCTACAGCCAGCACCTGTCTGAAGCGGAGCAACGCAGTCTGGGTTAGGTCTTCGACCGTTGATAGCTCACTGGGCGCGATCGACACCGTGACCTGGTGACCCTGCACGCTGATGGTGTCGTCGGTGATGTCCCTGTCCGCCAGCCTCTGCCGGAGGATCGCCACCGCTTCGTCGATCTGGGCGTCGGAAAGGGTGAGGCCCTCACCGAGCGGCGACGCGGTGAGTGTGAGCGTCGAGTGCGGGGACAGGTCGCCCGACGAAGACGAGGTGTCTTGCGGCGTCACGTCGGTGTTCGCGGACGACCCACCGCACGACGCCATCAATGGCACGAAGAAGCACGCCGCCAGCAACACCCGCAACCGCGTACCTGTCGGTCGTGGAGTGAACCGAGCCTCATCACGATCGCGCACATGTCCCCCGCTCGAAGTGCCGAGAGCCTAGCGAGGGCGATCGAAACGGGGAAGGTCATCACATCGGTGCGCTCGGAGGGATTCGAACCCCCAACCTTCTGATCCGTAGTCAGATGCTCTATCCGTTGAGCTACGAGCGCTGAAGCATCGGACAGTGTAGCCAGCGTGGCTTGCCCCGAGAGGCCTCAGGCGTCACTTCGACAACTTCCTTTTACACACAACCAATGAACGCCTACCGTCGTCTAAGCAACGTCCACTTCCCCGAGTTAGTTGCAGGTTCGAAGAGCAGATGCCCTCAGGATTCCCGGGGCCTCCGCGGCCACGTTTCCGGCTGCGCAGGTCCAGCCGCTACCCGTCGACGTCCTACACCGGCTCGCTGGCCGGTCGAGCGTCGTACGACGGTGACGGCTCTGCCTTCACCCGTCGCGGTCTGATTGCTACCGGGGTCCTGCTCGCCGCCGCCGGCACCACCGAGGCGATCCGGGCACTGATCGGTGGCTCGGGATCGAAGTCGGTCGGCGCTCGCGGCCTCAACGGGTCGGTCGCGGAGCTGATCGAGGGTCACCCGCACAGCCACGCCACCACGCCGGTCCCGAGCCCGACCACCTCGACCACCTCGACCACTCCGAGCATCGCGGGCCTCCCGTCGCACTCGCACAGCCACTCGCACGCTCACAGCCACTCGCACGGCGGTGGCCACACCCATGACGACGGCCACGGCTCCAAGCGCGGCCGCGCCCGCGAAGAGCGAGTGACGCTGCCGGCCGCGCAGGTCAACGTCCGCAAGTCACCGGCGTACTCCGTCGACCAGCTCATCCCCGACGCGCCCAAGCACGCGATCGCGCTGACCATCGACGACGGGCCCGACCCGCTCTACACGCCCACCGTGCTGCGGCTGCTGGACAAGTACCAGACCCAGGCGTCGTTCTGCGTCGTCGGCGTGCACGCCGAGGCCTACCCCAAGCTGGTCCGCGACATCGCCCGCGCCGGACACATCCTGGTCAACCACACCTACTCTCACCCGCTGCCGTTCACCAACCTTCCGCAAAAGCGGATCGTCGCGGAGATCACCAAGACCCAGACGACGATCGAGAAGGCGTCGGGCGTGATCCCGCAGCTGTTTCGCGCTCCTGGCGGCGACTGGTCGAAGTTCGTCTTCCAGGCGATCGCGGCGTACGGGCTCGAGCCACTCGACTGGGACGTCGACCCGCGCGACTGGGCACTGCCGGGCACCAAGCACATCGTCAAGGCAATGCTCAAGGCGCGGCCCGGCGAGATCGTGCTGTGCCACGACGGCGGCGGCAACCGCAGCGAGACCGTCAAAGCGCTGCGCAAGGTGCTGCCGTCGTGGAAGCGCCGCGGCCTCGCGACCATCCCGCTGCAGATCACCACGCCCTATCTCGCCAGCGCCACCGCGGCAACCGCACCGACAACGAGTCCCAGCCCGACGAGCTCGTAACACGGAGTTCGTAGCCTGGTCGCATGGTGGCCAAGCGTGCGAGCTTTGATCTGCTCCACGACGACGTTCGCAAGCTAGGCGCGCTCCTCGGTGAGGTCGTCGCCGAGTCCGGCGGATCAGACCTGTACGACGACGTCGAGCGGCTTCGCCGCGCCTGCCGGGACGCCAGGAAGAACCGAGACGGTGAGGATCCCGCCGCGTTGGTGGCGGCCCTCCCACTCGACCGGTCCGAGCAGGTTGCCCGGTCGTTTGCCGTGCTGTTCCACCTGGTCAACCTCGCCGAGGAACGTCACCGCGTCAGAGTGCTGCGCAAGCGTGACGTGATCGGTGAGATCCCAGCGCCCGACTCGATGGCCGGCGCGGTCTATGCGCTGGGCGCCGATGTCGTGTCCAACGCGTTGCGTGACGTCGAGATCCACCCGGTGTTCACCGCACATCCGACCGAAGCCCGCCGCCGGGCAGTCGTGACCGCGCTGCACCGAATCGCCGATGAGCTCGAGCGCAGCGAGGACCCGCGCGTCGGCGACAGCGAACGCGCAGAGGCCGAGCGCCGGCTCCGCGAGGAGATCGCCACGCTGTGGCGCACCGCACTGCTCCGCGAGCAGAAGCTCGACCCGCTCGACGAGGTCCGCGCCACCATGGCGGTCTTCGACGAGACCCTGTTCCGACTGGTGCCGACGCTCTACCGCGCGACCGAAGCTGCCCTCGGCCGCGACGGAGCGGCGTCCATAGGAACCGAGCCACCCCAGACCCCGGCGTACCTGCGCCTCGGCTCATGGGTCGGCGGGGACCGCGACGGCAACCCGTTCGTCACCGCCGAGATCACTCGCGAGGCCCTGGACATCCAGGCCGACCATCTGTTGCGCGCGCTGGAGGCGGCCGCAAGCCGAATCGGGCGCAGCCTCTCCCAGCACGAGACCCTGGTGCCGCCGAAGCGCGAGTTGCGTGCCGCCCTCGACGCAGACCTCAGCGCGTTCCCGAAGGCGCTCGGCGCGATCGCCCGCGCGGCCGAAGGACAGCCACATCGGCAGAAGGTGCTGCTCGCCGCCGAGCGGATTCGCGCGACCCGCACCCGCGACGCCGACCTCGCCTACCGCACACCGGCCGAGCTGCTCACCGACATCCAGCTCGTCCAGTCCTCGCTCGCCGCGGCCGGCGCCGAACGCAGTGCCTATGGCGAGCTGCAGCACCTGGTCTGGCAGATCGAGACCTTCGGCTTCCACCTCGCCGAGCTCGAGATCCGCCAACACAGCGGCGTGCACGCCACGGCGCTCGCGGACCTCGACGAGCACGACGGGACCGCGACCGACGACATGACCCGCGAGGTGCTCGCGACGTTCCGGGTGATCGCCGCCCTGCAGGACCGGTGGGGACCGCGGGCCTGCCACCGCTACGTCGTCTCGATGTGTCACTCCGCCGACGACCTCACCGCTGTCAGCCGGCTCGCCCGCCACGCGCTCGGCGACCGCGCCGACACGATCGAGCTCGCCGTCGTACCGCTGTTCGAGACCGGCGAGGACCTCCGCCGCTGCACCGACGTGCTCGACGACTGGGTCGCGGCACTCGGCACGGCGCCCGCGCGGGTCGAGGTGATGCTCGGCTACTCGGACTCCGCCAAGGACATCGGTCCCTTGTCGGCGACGTTGCTGCTGTACGACGCACAGGCCGCGCTGGCGCGGTGGGCGGCGAAGCACGGTGTCGCCCTCACCCTCTTCCACGGTCGCGGCGGGTCCCTCGGCCGCGGTGGCGGGCCGGTCAACCGCGCGATCCTGGCTCAGCCGCCGGGAAGCGTCGCCGGACGCTTCAAGGTCACCGAACAGGGTGAGGTGATCTTCGCCCGCTACGGCAACCCGCAGATCGCCGAGCGCCACCTCGAGCAGGTCACGTCTGCTGTGCTGTTCGCCGGCACCGCGATGATCGCGGACCGCAACACCGAGGCCGCAAGCCACTTTGCCGACCTCGGCGCGGCGATGGAGGAGGCCGGCCGGACCGCCTATCGCGAGCTGGTCGAGACCGCCGGCTTCGCCGACTTCTTCGCGCGCGTCAGCCCGCTCGAAGAGCTCGCCGATCTCGCCCTCGGCTCACGGCCGTCGCGGCGACCGGGCGGCAGCGGCCTGACGTTGGCGGACCTGCGCGCGATCCCGTGGGTGTTCGCCTGGTCGCAGACGCGCTGCAACCTCACCGGCTGGTTCGGGCTCGGGTCAGGGCTCGCGGCTGCCGCCTCGGTCGACGAGCTGCGCGCGGCGTACCGGGAGTGGCCGCTGTTCACCGCGTTGATCGACAACGCGGAGATGTCGCTGGCGAAGACCGACCGCGTGGTCGCGGAGCGCTATCTCGCCCTCGGCGACCGCCCGGACATCACGTCGCGAATCCTCGACGAGCTCGATCGCACTACCGAGCTTGTCCTCGCCGTACTCGACCTGCCGGCGTTGCTCGCCGGGCGGCGAATCCTGTCGGCGGCGGTCGACCTCCGTAACCCGTACGTCGATGCGCTGTCTCACCTGCAGCTGCGCGCACTGACCGCGCTACGCCGCGACGACTACGCAGACGTTGCAGAGGAGCACCGCCTCCGCGAGCTGCTCCTGCTCACCGTCAACGGCGTCGCCGCCGGCCTGCAAAACACCGGCTGATCCCGCGTGATTCTTGACACGGGGTTTTGGGACTAGGCGTGCTCGACGCTGGCTGCGGCACCGAGCCCTAGCTCGGTGACTGACATCTCGCGCATCTTGTACTTCTGGATCTTTCCGGTGATCGTCATCGGGAACTCCTCGACGAACATCACGTAGCGCGGCACCTTGAAGTGGGCCAGCGAGCCACGGCAGTGGTTGCGCACGGCGTCGTCGGTCAGTGCCGCACCTTCCACGCAGTCCCGACGGACGACCCACGCACACAGCTCTTCGCCGTACTTCTCATCCGGTACGCCGATCACCTGGACGTCCGCGATCCCCGGGTGGGAGTAGAGGTACTCCTCGATCTCACGCGGGTAGACATTCTCGCCGCCGCGGATCACCAGGTCCTTGATCCGCCCGACGATGTTCAGGTACCCGGCGTCGTCCATCGTCGCGAGGTCCCCGGTGTGCATCCAGCCGGCAGCGTCGATTGCCTCGGCCGTCTTCTGTGGCTCGTCCCAGTAGCCGAGCATGACCGAGTAGCCGCGGGTGCAGAGCTCCCCCGTATTGCCTCGCGCGACCACCAGCCCAGTCTCCGGGTCGACCACCTTGACCTCGACGTGCGGGTGCACTGCTCCTACGGTCGCGACGCGCCGCTCGAGGTCGTCGTCGGCGCGGGTCTGCGTCGACACCGGAGACGTCTCTGTCATGCCGTAACAGATTGTGACCTCGGTGCACCCCATGTCCGCGACCACTCGCTTCATGACCTCCACCGGACATGGCGAGCCGGCCATGATGCCGGTGCGGAGCGAGCTCACGTCATACGACGCGAAGTCCGCCAGGGCGAGCTCCGCGATGAACATC